>JANOIJ010000096.1:0-64471 GCA_031407575.1 Gemmatimonadaceae bacterium
CGGCAACACGTCGCGCCGCGAGCCGGATCGTTCCGACGTCGTCTACTCACGGAATGCGAACGGCAGCTATCAGTTGCTCGGGTCACTCGACGGCGCGCGCCGGCTCTACTTCGACCTGCACGAGAACACCAGCGTGGGCCAAGTGGACCACACGGTGACGATCGGCGACGTGTCGCGGCAGAACACGTTGAAGGTGGGCGTTTACGCTCGCACCACCGACCGCACCGCCGACGCACCGATCTTCGCGTTCCTCACGCGAGCGCCCGAGTCGGTGCTACAGCTGGACGCGAGCCAGATCTTCGGTGCGGACCAGTCATGCGCGAGTTGCTCGGTGATCAACATCCAACCAGTCGGTCAGGCGGGTTCGTATACGGCGTCGGATCGCACGAGTGCGGCGTACGTGATGACCGATTGGGGCGTGACCGATCGCATTCGCGTGATCGCGGGCGCCCGAGTGGAGACGGCGGACATCACGGTCGACTCCAAGACGCAAGGTGGTTTCACCGCGACGGCTGGCCTCAAGAACACGGACGTCCTTCCGTCGCTGCTCGTGAACACGAAGCTGACGGACCGCCAGAACCTGCGCCTTGGCGTGACGCGGACACTGGCTCGTCCAGAGTATCGTGAGCTCGCTCCCGTCACGTTCCGTGATGTTCTCGGCGGCGTGAGTGTTACAGGAAATGACAAGCTGCAGCGCACGCTCATTGACAATCTCGATGCGCGCTGGGAATGGTTTCCAGGCGCGGGCGAGATCCTGAGTCTCGGCGTGTTCGCGAAGAACTTCGATCATCCGATCGAACGGCTCGAGCAGGCGACCTCCGGCGCCTATCAGGCGACGTACCAGAACGCGATCAGCGCCACGAACGTCGGCGTCGAGCTTGAAGCGCGAAAGGAGCTGTCCTTTCTCGGCCGCTTCGCCGCGCCGTGGAGCGCATTCACGAACGTCACGGTCATGCGCTCGTCGGTGGAGCTCGACACCACGCGCGGCGTTTCCGTAACGGAGACCAAGCGGCGGTTGGTGGGGCAGGCGCCATATGTGTTCAACGCCGGCATTACATACAGTGGAGCGAGCAGTGGCTCGAGCGCTACGCTGCTCTACAACGTGGTCGGCGAGCGTATCGTCGCCGGCGGCGTTCAGCCACTGCCCAACATCGTCGAAGCGTCACGCCATGTGATCGACGGCTCGATGCGGTTCCAGTTGCCGCGCGACATGACGGTGCGATTCGATGCCAAGAACCTGCTCGACGCGCGATATCAGTTCATGCAGGGGAACCTCGAGCGTGAGGGCTACAACGGCGGACGCATCTTCTCGATGGGGTTGTCCTGGCGGCGTTAGCGCGACTCGCGGGCAGACCCCGCGGTGTGACGGTTCCGTGACGAAACGATGACAAAGACGTGCATACGGCCACGCTTTCTTCAACAGCGTGGCCGTTTTGCATCGGTATTGCAACTTTCCCTCTCGAAACAGGATTGCGACATGACGTCGAAGTTCGTGCGCTTTCGTCAGCTGGTGGCCGCGGGTGCCGCCCTGATTGTTCTCTCGGCATGTGGTACCGACGATCCGGTCGCTCCGGGTGCCACCACCGGCACGCTGTCGCTCACAGTCAGTGGTCTTCCGGCGAGCACGAATGCCGCTGTGACAGTGACAGGGCCGAACGCGTTCTCCCAGGCAGTGACGGCAACCACGAATTTGACGGTGGCCGCCGGTACCTATACGGTCGCGGCGGCGCAGGTGACGGCTGCGACGATCAAGTACAACGGCACGCCCACACCGGCGTCCGTCACCGTGACAGCCGGCGGCACGGCAACGGCCACGATCGCTTACGCGGTTGCTGCCACGCCCGTGGTCACGCTGAGCGGCTCGCTGACGGCGAATCGCCGTCTCTCGGTGGACACGCTGTATGTGCTCCGCGGGTTCGTGTATGTGCAGAACGGCGCAACGCTGACCATCGATGCGGGCACCAAGATCGTTGGTGACACCACCGCGCTCGGATCTGCACTGTTCATCATGCGGGGCGCAAAGATCGATGCGCAGGGCACTGCGGCGCTTCCCATCGTGTTCACGTCGCAGCGAAGCGCCGGGAACCGCGCACCGGGCGACTGGGGCGGGTTGATCCTGGTAGGCAACGCGCGCAACAATCGATCGGGGAACGTCATCGTCGAGGGCTCAAACGGGTCGGTGATCGGCGCGGATGCCGCCGGTGTGGTGTATACGGGCGGCACCAACGACGCGGACAACAGCGGCACGCTGCGGTACGTGCGCGTCGAGTTCGCCGGCTACGCAACCGTCGCGGACGCGGAGCTCAACTCCTTCACGTTCGCAGCCGTCGGCAGCGGAACGACGCTCGAGTACCTGCAATCACTCGCCGGTCTCGACGATTCATTCGAGTGGTTTGGCGGCAACGTGAACGGCAAGTACCTCGTGTCGTACGAATCTGGCGACGACCATTTCGACGCGGCCGAGGGCTACCGCGGCCTGAATCAGTTCCTCATCGCGATGCAGTCGACGTACCTCGCGCCTCGTGCCGGCGCCGGCGGACTCTCTGCAGATCCGCAGGGTTTCGAGATCGACGGCTGCAGCAACGCTGGTTGCACCGCGCCAGCTGGCGGAAACGCGCAGAGCTCCGGCGCCGACAACGGCCTGTTCAACATGAACGTGTTTGCGAACTTCACGATCATCGGAACCGGCAACACCGGCGGTACCGTGCAAGCCAACGGCGGAGTGGGCATGGTGCTTCGCCGCGGGACGGGCGGCTACTACATCAACGGCGTCGTCGCCAACTGGCCGCGTGCGGCCATTTCGCTGCGCGACACGACGTCGAACAACCGCTTCATCGTCGATTCGCTCCTCGTCCGCAACCTGTACTTCGCGGACAATGGCGTGCTCACGTCCGGCGCAAACTTCGACGCGGTCGGTACGAACTTCGGGCAGGACGCGGCCTTCACGGCCCGCAATTCCAACATCGTTGTCGCTGCTGCCGGCACGACCATGGCTAGCCTCTTCACCGCGTTCCCGACGACGATCTCGGCAACGACGACTGCCAGCGCGTTTGACTGGGCACCCTCAGCCGCTTCGGCAATTGCAACCGGCGGACTGAGCACCTTCGCCGCCGACGCGAAGATCGCGGCGCGGGCGGGGACGTTCATCACCCCGACGGCATATCGCGGTGCCGCTGCGCCCGGTGGAGCGAAGTGGTGGGCCGGCTGGACCAACTACGCCCGCAACTAGGGCCGCTTGTCGGAAGGTCCAAACTGTATCACTGTTTCATCGGTCGGCGCCGCTGTCAGGCGCCGACCGATGTGCCTTTACCCCATGAAGATGTCATCTTCTCATAGCGTGATTGTCGCCGGCTGTTGTCTGCTGGCCGCATTTGGGTGTTCGCAGCCTGACGCACAGAAGGACGCGCCGCTTGACTCGCAGGCCGCCCACGTCGCCGAGGTGGCCGCGGCGGGCGGCACCATCGATTCATTGATACCGAGCGCCGAACGTCTACGACGGTTTCGGGCGACGATCAGCGAGCGTCCGGACACCCTGCGTCACGCGAGTCCGTCCATGGAGCACCTGGTCGCACGCTGGGCGGCCGCCGTGCAGTCTCGGGACAGCGCAGCGCTCAATGCGATGGTCATCGATCGCGCAGAGTTTGCCTGGCTCTACTTTCCCACGGCGCGCCTGGCGCTGCCCCCGTACGACATGCCCCCAGCGCTTCTCTGGGAACAAGTGCTGGCCAACTCCGATGCAGGCGCGAGGACAGTGCTCGAGCGTCTCGGCGGGCGCGTGCTGGTCGTGAGGTCCATGCGCTGTCCGAAGTCGGCAGAGGCTGAAGGGGCGAATCTGGTGCGGCAGGACTGTCTCGTTCGCCTCCGCTCCGCATCGGACACGCTGCCCGAGGCTAGGTACTTCGGCTCGATCATCGAGCGCGATGGCCGGTTCAAGTTCCTTGGCTTCGCGAACAAGTTGTGATCCGCACCAGCGCAGGTTCCGGCACTCGGCGATCATGGTCTCCGGCGATCGCCTGGTTTGCCGCGGGGGCTTTCGTCGGCGCCGCTGTGTCGTTGACCGTAGCGAGTCGCCGAACGCAGGTGGCGGCACCTCAGGCGATCACCCTCACAGGAGCCGGCGCAAGCTTCCCCTATCCGCTTTACCGCCGCTGGTTCGCCGCGTACGGCGACTCCACCGGCCAGCGCATCAACTACTACTCCGTCGGCTCGGCGGGCGGCATTTTCGCGCTGTCGCAGGGCGACGTCGACTTCGGCGCGTCTGATCGCCTCCTCCGCGCTTCGGAGATCGCCGCGATGCCTTGCGGCGATCCCATCGCCATTCCCACAGCCGTCGGCGCGGTTGCGCTCGCGTATCACCTTCCGCCATTCGACCGGCCGCTGCACCTCGACGACGCGACGATCGGTGCAATCTTCGGTGGAACCATCACGCGGTGGGATGACGCGCGAATTGCCGCGCTCAATCCGCAGCTTGCGCTTCCGTCGATTCCCATTCGTGTGGTGCATCGAAGCGACGGCAGCGGAACGAGTCGCGCGTTCCTGAGCTTTCTTGGGCGACACGCGGCGCCGTGGGGCTCATCGTCCGGCGATGAGGCGACCCGATGGCCGGTAGGACGCGGTATGGCCGGCAACGAGGGTGTCGCGGCAGAAGTGCAGGTCACGCTCGGCGCGATTGGCTACGTGGAGGTGTCGTACGCGAAGCAGATGCGCCTCCCAGTCGCCGCCATGCGGAACGCCGCCGGCGCGTTCGTGCTCCCAACGAGCGACGCGACGGCGTCAGCAGCAAATGCCGCGTTTCGGGGACGTCCCGCCGATTCGGTCAGCTCGCTGCTCGGCGCAGCGTCCGCCGATGCCTATCCCATCGCGTCGCTGACGTGGTTGCTCATTCCGCCGCAGGCGCGCGATACCGCGCGGTCCAACGCCGTGTTCGCGTTCGCGCGATGGGCACTCGCGCGACCGCCATCGGAAATCGAGCAGCTCGGCTACGCGCCCCTCCCCAGGTCCGTCGCGGCATTCTACGCCGCACGACTCCGCGGGCACTCGGTCGCCGTCTGTCCGCCGCGCGAAATCTTGCCGAGGCAGGGGATCTAGCGTCAGTGGGACACGATTGCCTTCCAGCAACGAGCCGGCAGGTTTTTAACGCCGATTTGGCTGATTTGAACCACAGATGACGCCGATACGGCTTTCCTGCGGATGAATCAAGACGGTCAGCACCGAATCGACATGGCTCCCATGACGCCCTAACTCGCGCGGAGCAGATCGGCCCTGATCCGGCTCCATCGGCTCCTATCGTATTCAAGTGTCGCGCGCCAATCGCCTCGCAGCGATCTCGATGCGATCCGCGACAAAGCCATTGCCAAAAAGCAGAAGTGCGCCACGCGTATCGCATGGCGCACTCGCTCTCGGGACTTCGAAACCGCTCGGAGGCTACTGCCGACGCGGCGTTGGCGACGGCGGCAATGAGCGGAGACGCGTCTTGAATGTCTGGTAGTTGCGCGAGTCGGTCGCGAGCGTGCGCAGGATCGCCGGATCGTATTGCGCGATCATCCGCTGCGTCTCCGCGATGCGATCTTCCTCGAGCGGGTGCGTGGCGAACCAGCTGTCTACGCCGCCAGGGTTGGAGGCCCGTTCGTTGATCAGGATCTGGAACATGGATGGAATGCCGTTGGGGCTGATGCCCGCGCGGATCACGTTCTTGATCCCCTCTGCATCTGCCTCGTTCTCATCAGACCGGCTGAACTTGGCGAAAAGCGCGGTGCCGCCCACCTGAATCGCTGCCTGCGCCGCTTGATTGTTGCAGACGCTCGTGAGCACGCACAAGAGCGTAACGCCCATGTTCCCGCCCTGCTGCTGCTCCATCTGCTTGATCGAGTGCCGCCGGACCACATGGCCAATCTCGTGGCCGAGCACGCCGGCAAGCTGATCCATGCGCTGCGTGCGCTCGATGAGGCCCCGGTTCACGTAGATGTAGCCACCAGGAACCGCGAACGCGTTCACTTCCTTGCTGTCGACGATGTAGAACTTCCAGTCCGGAATGTCCTGGCGCTCCGTGAGACGCGCGATGGAATCCCCCAGGACGTTGGCGTAGCGATTGAGCTCGGGATCGCCGACGATCGGCAACTGCGCGTTGATCTGTTCTGAATACTGTGCGCCCATCTCGATCTCTTGTTGCGTCGAGACCCCGCAGGCCGTCAAGCCTACCACCAGCGCCAGCACTGCCACATGTCGTTTCATCGGTCTCTCTCGTCGAAGCGGGACGCCGGCTATCATAGCAAGACCCATTCCTCGCCAGGCGCAAAGTTAACACATTGAAGCTGCTTAGCTTAGCCCGCGACCTCGGGCGTCGCCGCGCGCGAGAGAGACAGGGACTGTTCACCGCCGAGGGCGTTCGCGCCGTCGAGGAGCTCGCACGGTCAGCGCTCAAGGTTCGCGGCGTCCTCGTGGCCCCGCAACTCGCAGACGCGCCGCGTGGTGCTGCCCTCATAGGCACGCTTCGCGCCGCGGGAGTCGAGGTGGCCGAAGTCTCCCCGGCCGAGTTCTCCAGTGCCGCCGAAACGGAGTCACCGCAGGGAGTGTTGGCAATCGCGGAGATTCCCGGGCACTCGCTCGACACCCTGCACCTGCCGGAACGGGCGCGCCTCGTCGTGCTGGACGGCGTTCAGGACCCGGGAAACGTCGGCACCATCCTGCGGACGGCGGCCGCCCTTTGCGCCACTGCAGCGGTGGCGCTACCGGGAACCGTTGACCTATGGAACGCCAAGGTCGTCCGTAGTGCGATGGGCGCGAGCTTCCACTTTCCGGTGCTCCATGCCACCTGGGAGGCGCTCGACCCGTTCCGGCAGCAGTACGCCGTCGCCCTCTGGGGCGCCGACGCGGCCGGTGTCGCGCTCGACACGTTGCATCCGCCACCCCGCCTCGCGCTGGTCGTCGGGAACGAGGGCGCCGGTCTCTCCGCCGACGCGCGTCAACGCATCGACACGTTCGCGGCCCTGCCGATCGGCTCAGTCGTGGAATCCCTGAACGTCGCGGTTGCGACGGGCATCTTTCTCTACCAGCTCCGCACGTGACTCTCCATTCGCTCGCCACGGTCTACGCGCTCCTTGTCGGCCTGTGCGTCGGCTCGTTTCTCAACGTCTGCGTCGGGCGCTGGCCGCGCGACCTCAGCGTCATCCGCCCACGCTCCCGCTGCCCGCACTGCGGGCATCAGCTTGCGTGGTTCGAGAACATCCCGATCGCGAGCTGGCTCGTGCTGCGCGCGCGCTGTCGTTGCTGCGACGAGCGCATTTCCGTGATCTATCCCCTCGCCGAGATCACCATCGGCGTACTCTGGGCGATGTGTGTCTGGCACTTCGGCGCGACATTCACTGCCGTTCGCATCGCGATGTTCCTCACCATCCTCGCCGGCGTGGCGCTCACGGATCTCCAGACCTACCTCATCCCGGACGGTTTTACCGTGACCGGGCTGCTCTGGACTCTCGGGACCGCGCTCCTTGCCCCGTTCATTGGCGACAGCACGCTGTTCGCAGGCCCATACGATGCGCTGGTCGGCGCATGCGCGGGCGCGGGACTCATTGCCATCATCGGATGGCTCGGCGAGGCGGCGCTCAAGCGTGAAGCCATGGGCATGGGTGACATGACGCTTATGGCGTTCGTCGGTGGCGCGCTCGGGCCGGCGCGCTCAATCGCCGCCGTGTTCCTCGGTGCGACCATCGGCGCAGTGGCATTCCTGGCGATTGTGTATCCGATTGCGCTCGTGCGGCGCGGCCGAGTCACTACGCAGACGGAACTGGCGCTTGGCGGCGCCGCCTCCGCGCCCGTGGAGCTGCCACTGGTGCCCTTCGGGGTCTTCCTTGCGCCGGCATCCGCGATCATGCTCCTCTGGGGCGACCAGATCCTTGGCCGGATGTTCCCGCCGTTCTGAGCTGCTGTCATCCTGAGCCACAAGCGAAGGATCTGCACCTTCTCGGTTCCACGACGAGCGCAGATCCTTCGCTTCGCAGGATGACCGAGTGGCGGCTCAGAGTCCCGCTCGCCCGTCGCCGTTTCGCTGCTCGCCGCTCGCCGCTCGTGGTGTAGTTTTCCGCACGATGGAAGACGCCCCGCGCGAAACCCCCGCACTCGCACGCTTCACACGCGACCTCACGGCCGACGCACGCAATGGCCGGCTCGAGGTTGTCCGCTGTCGCGACGAGGAGATCGCGCGCACCGTGGACATCCTGCTGCGTCAGGGCAAGAACAACCCGGCGCTCGTTGGGCAGGCGGGCGTAGGGAAGACCGCCATCGCGGAGGGACTCGCCATGCGCATCGCGGAAGGGCGCGTCCCCATTGCCATGCGCGACCTGCGCCTCCTCTCGCTCGATGCCGTGGGCCTGCTCGCGGGAACGACCTACCGCGGACAATACGAGGAGCGGTTGCGCGCGCTCGTCGCGGAGACGAGCTCCGCCGGCGACGTGCTGCTCTTCGTGGACGAGATGCACAACCTGATTGGCCAAGGCAGCGCGAACGGCTCCCCCATGGACGCGGCCAACATGCTGAAGCCAGCGCTCGCGCGCGGCGAGTTCCGGATGCTCGGCGCCACGACGGACGAGGAGTACGAGCGCTGGATCCTCGGCGACCCGGCGTTGGAGCGGCGCTTTCAGAAGATCGCGGTGCGCGAGTTGTCGCCGGCGGAAACGCTGGAGATCCTGCGGACGCGCGTTCCGTCGCTCGCTCGGCATCACAATGTGGTGATCACGGATGCGGCGGTGCGCGCGTCCATCGAGCTCACGGACCTCTGGGTGCCGGAGCGTCGTCGTCCGGACAAGGCAATCGATGCGCTCGACGAGGCCTGCGCGCACACGCAGGCCACGGCGGGGTACTCCACCGGAGCGGAGACGCTCATCGCGCGACGACGAACGTGGCAGCGCCAGTCGAATCAACGTGTGGCCGAGGCCGCGGCGCGAGAACACAAGGGCGAGCCGATCAACCGCATGGCGCGCGGGGGCATCGCGGCGCTCGAGCGTTTTGGCGCGGAAATCGAGGCGGCGCTCGGTGGGTCTGGATCACCGGCGGCGGCACCAGCGCCTCCTGTTCCGCCGGCGCCATCCCCACCTACCGGTGTCGAGCGCGCCGCGCTCGACATCGAGCTCGAGCGGCAGCTGTTGGATGATGGGATCGTGGTGCGCGGGCACGACGTCGCGCGAGTGGTTGGCCTGATGACCGGACGGAGCGTGGCATGGGAAGAATGAACCTGCGTGTGATCGTCGCGGTGGTCGCCATCGCGATCGTCGGGACGCTGTTCCTCGGCCGGCGCGGCAACAGCGCGGGCGACGGGCCGTATGCCAGAGAGATCGCCGAGGCGATTCCGCGCATCGAGGAATCCACGGGCCTCACGTTCAAGACGCCGCCGCAGGTGGAAGTTCGCAGCAAGACAGAGGTGCGCGATTTCCTGCTCCGGAAGTTCGACGAGTCCACGCCGGCGGCGGACCTCGCGGGAGAGGAGGCGGCGTACAAGCTGCTCGGACTGCTGCCCGAATCGCTCGACCTGCGGAAGTTCTTCCTCGCGGTGCTCACCGAGCAGGTGATCGGCTACTACGATCCGGCCGTCAAGAAGCTCTATGTGGTGCAGGGTGCCGACGAGAAGACAGTGAACATCACAATCACGCACGAGCTGGTGCACGCGCTCCAGGACCAGTACGTGAACCTCGACTCGCTCCAGAAGTCAACGAAGGACAATGACCGCCTGAGTGCGGCGCAGGCGGTGATCGAAGGCGAGGCGCAGTTCGAGCAGATATCGATCATGGTCGGCGGCGCGAACAACATCGCGCTCCGGGTGGGCGGCCCAGACCGCATTCGCGAGATGATCCGCGAGAACCAAAGCGCGATGCCGGTGTTCGCTACCGCGCCGATGGTCATCCAGGAATCGCTGCTCTTTCCTTACCTCACCGGCGCCGACTTCGTGCAGCGATTCAAGGATCGGAAAGGGAAGGTCAGTCCGTTCACCAACGTCCCGCAGTCCACCGAGCAACTACTGCACACCGACGCCTACTTCGGCGCGACGCCCGACATACCGACAGTCGTGACGTTGCCTGCGCCGCGCGGCGCGACGAGGGTGTACGACAACAACATGGGCGAGTTCGGGACGCGGCTCTTCATCTTCCAGCACCTGAAGGACGCAGCGGTCGCCGCGCGCGCGGCCACCGGATGGGATGGCGATCGCTTCATGGTGGTGAAGGGCGGCGCGGGGCGCGGACTGGTGTGGGCCCTCGTGTGGGACTCCACGGTGGAAGCGGCCGAGTTCTCTGACGCGATGATCCGCTCGACGGCGAAGCGCACCGGTGCTGCGGAGCGCAGCGAGGCGGCCGGTGGCGCCACCTTCCATCCCACTGGCCGCACCATCTCGATCGTTCCGCGTATCGTCGCGGGACGCGCGATGGTCGTGTACAGCGACATGCCGAACGGCATGTCCGGCGTCATCGACCCCTCGGCGATTACACTGGTTCCGCGGTAGGCCGCAGCGCCGACTCTCGTTCCATCGGCACCGAAGGGACTCCGTCCAGCACTGGCTCGTCGCTGCTGTCCAGCGAATCGAGCTCGCTGTGTGCAGGCAGGAGCGCAAGGCGCAGCACGTCGTCCATCGTGGGCACGAACGTGAAGGCGATCTGCTTCTTCACCTCGGCCGGCACCTCGCGAAGATCCTTCTCGTTCGCCTTCGGCATGATGAGCTGGCGCAGACCGGCGCGATACGCGGCGAGCACCTTCTCCTTTACGCCGCCGATTTCCAGCACCTTGCCGCGGAGCGTCACTTCACCTGTCATGGCGACGTCGCGACGCACTGGCCGCTGCGAGAGCGCACTCGCAATGGCCAGCGTGAGGGAGATGCCGGCGCTCGGACCGTCCTTCGGGATGGCGCCCGCCGGCAAGTGCACGTGGACGTCGTACTCCTTGAACGCCTCGTCAGGAATGCCGAGTTGCGCCGCACGTGATCGCACGTAGGAGTGGGCGGCATCCACGCTCTCGCGCATGACGTCGCCGAGTTGTCCCGTGACGGTGAGCCGCCCGCTGCCCGGCATGCGCAACGCCTCGATCACCATGAGGTCGCCGCCCGTCGCTGTCCACGCGAGCCCTGTGACGACGCCGATCTCGGGCGCCATGTCCACTTCCTCGACCGCGTAGCGCGGAATGCCCAGCACCTGCTCGACCTTGTCGACGTCGATCACCCACGCGCCCTCCTCACCTTCCGCCTTCCGGCGCGCACGCTTGCGCATGATCGCCGCGAGGTTCCGCTCGAAGTTTCGCAGGCCCGCCTCGCGCGAGTAGCGATTCGAGATGAACGACAGCGACTCGTCGGTGAACTGGATGTCCTTGTCGCTGATGCCGTGGTCCTCGAGCAGCCGAGGCAACAGGTACCGCCACGCGATCTCGACTTTCTCCTCGATGGTGTAGCCCGCGATGCGGATGATCTCCATGCGATCGCGCAACGGCGCCGGGATGTCGAACAGGTTGTTGGCCGTGCAGATGAACAGCGCGCCGCTCAAGTCGAACGGCAGGTTCAGGTAGTGGTCGACGAACTTGTCGTTCTGGCTGGGGTCGAGCACCTCGAGCATCGCCGCGGTGGGATCGCCGCTCGGCCCGCCGCCGCTCATCTTGTCGATCTCGTCGATCATCAGGACGGGGTCGCGCACCTGTACGCGACGCAGCGCCTGAAGGAGCAGGCCCGGCATCGAGCCGACGTACGTGCGACGATGGCCGCGGATCTCCGCCTCGTCGCGCACGCCACCGACGGAGATGCGGTAGAACTCGCGCCCGATGGAGGTCGCGATCGCCTCGCCCAGCGACGTCTTGCCCGTGCCAGGAGGTCCGACAAAACACAGAATCGGGCCGTGCGGATCGCCGCCTCGCAGCTTGCGCACAGCGAGAAACTCGATGATGCGCTCCTTCGCCTCGTTTAGACCATAGTGCCGGTTGTCCAGTGCCTGCTCGACCTTTTCGAGCGCGATCTGCTCGTCGCCACTGCGCTGGTTCCACGGCAGCGAGAGAATCCAGTCGAGATACGTGCGAATGACCTGGTACTCGCTGGACGCGGTGCTCAACTGCCGCAGCCGTTCCGTTTCGCGACGCGCCTCCTGTCCCACGCGCTCGGGCAGCTTGGCGGCGTCGATCTTCTTGAGCAACTCCACGGCCTCCTTCTCGCCCGGATCCGCCTCGCCCAACTCGGCCTGG
This sequence comes from Gemmatimonadaceae bacterium, assembly GCA_031407575.1. GTDB lineage: Bacteria > Gemmatimonadota > Gemmatimonadetes > Gemmatimonadales > Gemmatimonadaceae > AG11. Next base: position 12,199 of record JANOIJ010000096.1, read on the forward strand.
ATCGCGCGTAACTGCTGCCGCAAATAGAACTCGCGCTGGTGCTGCTCGATCTTGATTTCCGTCTGGCGCTTGACGTCTTCCATCACCCTCGCGCGCGCGACCTCGCGCTCCAGTCGATTCAGGATGAAGCGCAGCCGCTGGCCCACATCCAGGCGCTGGAGCACCTCGTCCTTGTCGGCGATGCGGAAGTTCATGTTCGTGGCGGCCAAGTCCGCAAAGCGACCCGGATCCGAGACGTTCATCTTCAGCATCGCCGGCACTTCATCGGGAATGCGGTCCACGAGCTCGGCAAGGGTTTCCGATGCCGACACCACGCGCGTGACCAGGTCGTCCAGCTCCGTCGGCTCCGCGGGCGTCTCCCTGGCGGGCCGAATGGCGGCGACCGGATACGGATCTTCCTGGTTGATGCCCTCGATGACGATGCGACGCAGCCCCTGCAGCGTGATCTGGACGGTGTCACCCGGGAGGCTGATGCGCTCGTGGACGCGCGCTGCCACGCCAACTCGCCCCACGAAGCGCTGCGAGTCGATCGGATCGTCATGGTCGCCGCCGGCCACCACCAGCGCGACGACAAGGCCTGGCTCGTCGTAGGCGCGGAGCAGCGACAGGTTCTCCGGTGCGCCCATCTGCACCGCGATCGTGCCGAGTGGGTACACGATGGTCGAGCGCAGCGCCATGAGAGGGAGCGCCGGCGGCAGCTCGGACTTGAGGATCTCTTCCTTGCGCTGGGGCTTGGGCATGCGCGCAAATTAGCGTGTGCGTTGCGCGCTCGGCTACGCTGATGGTCGCGGGACACTGCGAGCGGACAGAGCAGGCTCACTTGTTTCAACTCTCGCTGCTGCTTAACGTTACAGGCTATGTTCGACGAGCTCTCCGAAAAACTCGAAGCCACCTTCGCCAAGCTCCGCGGGCGAGGCACGCTCAGCGAATCCGATATCAAGGACGGGCTGCGCGAGGTTCGTCGCGTCCTCCTCGAGGCCGATGTCAACTTTGCCCTCACGCGCGAGTTCCTCGAGCGCGTCGAGAAAAAGGCTGTGGGCGTCTCGCAGCTGCGCACCGTCTCGCCCGCCCAGCAGCTCGTCAAGATCGTCTACGACGAGCTCACGGCCATGCTCGGCGAACGGCGCGAGGGTCTCAAGCTCAGCTCCGTTCCGCCCACCGTCGTGATGATGGTCGGCCTGCAGGGCTCCGGAAAGACGACCTCCGCCGCCAAGCTCGCGCGGAAGCTCAAGCTGGAAGGCCGGCAGACCCGCCTCATCGCATGCGATGTCTATCGCCCCGCCGCCATCGACCAGCTGGAGACACTCGGCGCGCAGCTCGACATTCCCGTCTACTCGGAGCGTAACGAGCAGGACGTCGTGAAGATCGCTCGGGCGGGCATCGACGTCGCCCGCCGCGCGCGCGATCGCGTCGTGCTCGTGGACACCGCCGGTCGTCTCCAGATCGACGAGAGCATGATGGACGAGCTGGTGCGCCTCAAGGAGGCCATCAGGCCGGACGAGATTCTGCTCGTCGCCGACGGCATGACGGGTCAGGATGCCGTGAAGATCGCGCAGGGCTTTGACGCGAAGCTCAACGTCACCGGCGTGATCCTCACCAAGATGGACGGCGACGCGCGCGGTGGCGCCGCGCTCTCCATTTACGGAGTGCTCAAGAAGCCGATCAAGTACATCGGCGTCGGCGAAAAGACGGACGCGCTCGAGGATTTCCATCCCGAGCGCATGGCCGGCCGCATTCTCCAGCAGGGCGACATCGTCTCGCTCGTCGAGAAGGCGCAGGGTGCCTTCGATGCGGACGAGGCGAAGAAGATGGAGCGCAAGGTCCGCAAGGAAGGCATGGACCTCGAGGACTTCCTCTCGGCCATGCGCCAGATCGAGAAGCTCGGCCCGCTCGAGGGGCTGCTCAAGATGATGCCGGGCGTCAACTCCAAGATGCTGAAGCAGGTGAAGGACGCAGATCCCAAGCGCATGAGGCATGTCGAGGCGATCGTGCTTTCCATGACGAAGGCGGAGCGCAAGAAGCCGGACCTCATGAACGGCTCGCGTCGGGCACGCGTTGCCAAGGGTGCGGGCAGGCCGATCAGTGAAGTGAACAAACTGCTCGAGCAGTTCCGCGAGATGCAGAAGATGATGAAGAAGGCAACCGGCGGCGGTCAGGGCGGCGGTGGCAAGACGCGCATGCCCCCCGGAATGTTCGGCGGACTTCGCTAGGTTAGCTTGGACGTAGTGCCCGGGTGCGGTCCGGAAATGCCGGATGCGCGATGAGCCCGGAGTGAGTTTCAATCAGGAGAGCAGCAGATGGCCGTCAAGATTCGACTCCGCCGCGTTGGCCGGAAGAAGTCCCCCATGTACCGCATCGTCGTCGCTGACTCGAAGAGCCCGCGTGATGGCAAGTTCATCGAGATCGTGGGGCAGTACCAGCCGCGGACGGGTGACAAGGCGATCAATCTCGACGCCGATCGCGTCAACCACTGGCTCAACGTTGGCGCTCAGCCGACGGACACCGTTCGCTCGCTGCTCCGAAAGGCGGGCCTCCTGAAGCAGCGCCACGAAACGCGTCTCGCCGAGAAGCTCCAGGGCCGGGCCGTTCCCCTCGCCGAGAAGACCGACGAGGCGTAGGCGTTTGTCGTCCCGAGCAACGCGAGGGACCTGCTTGTCATGACGCACTCCGCTTTCATCATCGTCGGGCGCGTTCGCAAAGCCCATGGCATTCGCGGTGAAATGGTCGTGGACGTGATCACCGATGCGCCGGACGCTGTCTTCGCGTCCGGCCATCGTGTTTTTGCCGGTACGGCGTCCGGCGACGTTGCGCCGTCGCGTCAGGAACTGCACGTCCGCTCCACGCGCGAGTTCAACGAGGGGCTGCTCGTTGGATTCGCCGAAGTAACTGATCGCAACGCAGCTGAGCTGTGGCGCGGCCGCTACTTGCTGCTCCCGGCGGACGAGGTGCCTGCACCGAGTGCCGACGAGGTATACGTCCACGATCTCGTCGGCATGCGCGTGGACCTCTCCGGCGGAGACACCCTTGGCGTGGTCGAGGAGATCTACGAACTGCCGCAGGGCCTCGCGCTCGATGTCCGTCGAGCGGAGCCGCGAGCCGCTGAGACGGTAATGCTCCTGTACGACGACAACACCATTGCGTCCGTCGACAAGGAGCGGCGCATCATCCTGGTTACGCCGCCAGAAGGGCTGCTCGAGTGAGGATCAACGTCGCCACGATTTTCCCCGCGTTCTTCGCCGGCCCACTGTCGATGAGCATTCCAGCGCGCGCGGCGGCTGCGGGCCTGGCCGACTACCGCATCGTGGACCTGCGCGACTACACGCACGACCGGCATCGCACCGTGGACGACGCACCGTACGGCGGCGGTGCAGGCATGGTCATGAAGCCCGGTCCGTTCTTCGAGGCGGTTGATGCACTCGGCGTCAAAGCGCCGATTGTGCTCATGAGCGCTCGGGGGCGCCGGTTTACGCAAGCAGACGCCGTGCGCTTCGCCGAGGGAACGGAGCTGACATTGCTGTGCGGCCACTACAAGGACGTCGATCAACGCGTCGCCGACCACCTCGCCACCGAAGAGTTGTCGCTCGGCGACTTTGTGCTTACTGGCGGCGAGCCCGCCGCGCTCGCAGTGATCGACGCGACGGTGCGGCTGCTCAAGGGCGCGATGAGTGACCACGAGAGCGCCTACTCCGATTCATTCTGGGAGCGCGGTCTCTCGGCACCGAGCTATACGCGTCCGCCGGAATATCGGGGTCACGCGGTGCCGGACATCCTGCTCAGCGGCGATCATCGCCGCATTGCCGAATGGCGCGTACGAGAAGGCGAGCGCCTCACGCAGGAGCGCGGAACGCCATGATCGTGGGCGAGCCGATTGCCACGGCGGTCCTGCTGACGGCTTTCGGCGTGTTGTTGGCGGCCAGCGTCGGACTGAGTCGCGCATCCGCTCGCCTGGGACTTCCGGTCGCATTGCTCTTCCTTCTCGTCGGCGGGCTCGCGGGCGCGGAAGGCATCGGCAAGATCCCGTTCGACGACTACCACTTCACGTTCCGCCTGGGCACCACCGCGCTGGTGCTCATCCTCTTCGACGGTGGGCTCAACACCTCGTTCTCGGCTGCGCGCGCGGTGTTGCTGCCGGCATCCCTGCTAGCCACGGTCGGCGTGGTTGCCACGGCGGGTCTGGTCGCCGTTGCGGCGCACGCGCTAGGTCTCGACTGGCCCATGGCGCTGCTCCTCGGAGCCATCGTGTCGTCCACCGATGCGGCGGCGGTGTTTTCCGTGCTCACGGCGACGGGGACGCGACTGCGACAGCGTGTAGGGTTGACGCTCGAGGTCGAGTCGGGCCTCAATGATCCCATGGCGGTGATTCTCACCACCGCCTTGACGGCAGCCGTGGTGAGCGGACAAACAGCGGACCCTCTCGCGCTCGCCGGCAACGTCGTGGTCGAGATGGCTGTTGGAGCCGCGGCGGGCGTGGCCATTGCTGCGGGTGGCCGTTGGCTCATCCTGCGCATTCGGCTGCCCGCCGCGGGCCTGTACCCGGCATTCACGCTCGCCATCGCGTGCCTGTCGTTCGGCGTCACCACCCTGCTGCACGGGAGCGGCTTTCTGGCCGTCTACGTGACGGGGATGATGCTCGGCAGCGGCACCCTTCCGCATGCGGTGGGGATCCGTCGCGTGCACGATGCGCTCGGGTGGCTCAGCCAGGTGTTGATGTTCCTGCTCCTCGGGCTTCTTGTCTATCCGTCTCGCGTGTGGCAGGTCGCCTCGGTGGGTTTGGCGCTGGCACTCTTCCTCGCCATCGTCGCGCGTCCCCTCGTCACCCTGCTGTGCCTGGCCCCCTTCCGATACCGCTGGCGCGAGTCGGCGTATGTGGGCTGGGTCGGTCTGCGCGGCGCGGTACCCATCGTGCTGGCGACCATTCCGGTGATGGCCAATGTGAAGGGCTCGCGGGAGCTGTTCGACATTGTGTTCTTCATCGTCGTGGTGGGCGCAATGATCCCTGGTGCCACGGTGCCCTGGGCCACGCGGTTGCTGGGAATGGCGTCGGCCTCGCCACCGCCGCCCAAGGCGTCCATCGAGATCGACGCGCGGGCCCCCCTGGGAGACGAGCTCCGGGCGTACTTCATCTCAGAGCAACTTGCCGTTACAGGGGCGCTTCTTTCGGAAGTCCCTTTTCCGCAGGGCGCTGCCGTGAGCATGCTCGAGCGTGCGGGTGCGCTGATCGCGCCGTCCGGTCAGACGCGCATCGAGCCGGGTGACTACGTCTACGTGATCGCGCCGGTGGAGCACCGGCCGCACATCGAACTGCTGTTCGGACACGCGGAAGAGCACTGACCCCAACTTGCGAGCAGAACACAAAGCGCATACGATCCTCGCTCCGCCGGTCGTTCGCGGAGTGCCTCGGCGACGATGACCGAGGCAGAGCGACGCCGGCAACCGGTCGGCCGCATGCCGAATCCAGCGCGGCCGACGCAGTCGGAGGATCCCCTCGATGAAGCGTTTCTTCCCACCAGTCCTCGCGGCACTGGCCCTTGCCGCATGCTCTGACGCTCCGAACTCGCCCGTGTCGCCCGAGCCGTCGTCGCAGTTGCAGGTTCCGCAGGCACCCGTCTTTTCGCGAGGCGAGGTGATACCGAACAGTTATATCGTCGTGTTCAAGGACGGTCCGCTCGCCTCGCTCAATGCGGGGCTCAAGGTCGCCAATCTCATCGGCAAGCCGCCCACGTTCGTGTACGACGGGGTGCTGAATGGCTACGCCGCCACGCTCACCCCGGAAGTGCTGGCGAAGGTGCGCCTGGATCCCGACGTCGCCTACATCGAGCAGGATCAGGTGGTGACGCTGGAAACCACACAGTCGGGGGCCACGTGGGGGATCGACCGGATCGACCAGCGCAACCTGCCCCTGAGCGGCAGCTACACCTACACGAGCACCGGAAGTGGTGTGACCGTGTACATCATCGACACGGGCATCCAGACGAGCCACTCGCAGTTCGGCGGACGGGCCGCAGTGTCATACGACGCCTTCGGCGGCAATGGGCAGGACTGCAACGGGCACGGGACACACGTGGCCGGCACGGTAGGCTCCGCGACGTATGGCGTAGCCAAGGGCGTGACGCTCCGTGCGGTGCGTGTGCTCAACTGCAGCGGCTCGGGCACGACCTCCGGCGTCATCGCCGGCATGAACTGGGTGGCGAACAACCACGTCGCCAGGGCCGTGGCCAACATGTCGCTGGGCGGCGGCTATTCCTCGGCCAGCAACACGGCTGCGAACAACCTCGCAAACCGTGGGGTGTTCCTTGCCGTCGCAGCAGGGAACAGCAATGCCAATGCGTGCAACTCGTCGCCCTCCAGCGCGGCAAATGCCACGTCCGTCGCGGCCTCGTCCAGCACCGATGCCCGGGCGTCGTTCAGCAACTACGGTAGCTGCACGCACCTGTACGCGCCGGGCGTGAGCATACGGTCCACGTGGCTCAACGGCGGAACGAGGACGATCAGCGGGACGTCCATGGCCAGTCCGCACGTGGCGGGAGTGGCCGCGCTCTACAAGGCGACCTACGGTGATGCGTCGTACTCGACCATCCGTTCCTGGCTCATCAACAACGCCACGACGGGAGTGATCACCGGAAATCCATCAGGGACGCCGAACCGCCTGCTCTACAAGGCCGGGCTCTGACGCGAGGGGGGACGGCCCGGGACTGGACTCGAGGCTGGAATGACGCTAAGTTGCCAAGTCTGTTCCAGTTAAGCCTCAAACCGGGCCGTCGGCCCCGAGTGTCATATGCATGTCTTCATCGAAACCCAGAAAGAGTGGATGCGCGACATCCCACCGTTCCGTGCGGGCGACACCGTCCGTGTGAACGTGCGGGTCAAGGAAGGTGAGAAGGAGCGCATCCAGGCGTTCGAGGGGGTTTGCATCGCCCGCCGCGGAGTTGGCGTCAGCGCCACGTTCACGGTCCGGAAGATCTCCAACGGTGTGGGCGTCGAGCGCATCTTCCCGTTGCACAGCCCCATGCTCGCCGAGATCAACGTCGTGCGACGTGGCCGCGTGCGTCGCGCCAAGCTGTACTACCTGCGCCATCTCACCGGCAAGGCGACGCGCATCAAGGAAATGAAAGTCAAGTCCCCGCACGCCAGCACGGCGCAGTAGCCCGCGCTTCCGGCGCTGTGCCCCGCGACGGCGCTCGCTGGAGCGCAATCGAGCGCCAGCTGCGGAGCAGCCGCGGACCGTTGCTCGCCGGTGTGGACGAAGTCGGACGGGGCCCCCTCGCGGGCCCCGTCGTCGCATGCGCTGTCGTCATGCCGTTCGACGCGAGAGCCATTCGCGGCGTGGACGATTCCAAGCAACTCGAGTCGGCGGACCGGGTGAAGCTGGCCGCACGCATCCATGAGCGCGCGCTCTGCGTGGCCATCGGCGCCGCGAGCGTGCGCGAGATCGATCGCTACAACATCTACCACGCGTCCGTCCTCGCCATTCGTCGCGCCATCATGCGGCTCGCCGTGAGCCCGGACCATGTGGTCATCGACGGCAACCCCATTCGCACCCTTGGGATCGACCACACGGCGGTGGTGGGCGGAGACGCGCGCTGCCACTCCATCGCCTGCGCGTCCATCGTGGCGAAAGTCACACGCGACCGACTCATGCACGCGCTCGCGCGGAGACATCCGCACTACCGGTGGGAGACGAACGTCGGCTACGGGACGCCTGAGCATCAGGCGGGACTCGCATCACACGGCGCCACCAGGCATCATCGACGCTCGTTCGGACCCGTGGCGCAACTCAGCTTCGCACTGACCGTTGCACCGCCCGGTGAAGCGCCCGCCCTCGCCTCCGCCCTGTTCGACGTCCTTCACTCCGAGGCGCTCACGTGACCACTCCGGGCCAGCCGCTCGAATCGGCGTCCACCGTCTTCCGCGCCGGTCTCTACGACGGGCAGGTGGCGCTCATCACCGGCGGCGGCAGCGGCATCGGTCGCGGCATCGCCGACCTGCTCGCGGCACTCGGCGCGCACGTCGTGCTGGCGAGCCGCAAGCTGGAGCGCGTGGAGGCCGCCGCAGCGGAGATTCGCGCCGCGGGGGGAAAGGCTACCGGCGTCGCATTGGACGTTCGGGACCACGACCTCGTACAGAAGACCATCACCGAGGTGCATGCGACGCACGGGCGCATCGACGTGCTGGTGAACAACGCGGCGGGCAACTTCTACGCGCCGTCCGAGACGCTGTCGTCGAATGCATGGAAGAGCGTGATCGAGATCGACTTGTACGGCACCTTCTTCTGCTCGCAGGCGGTGCTGCCGTTCATGCGGGCGCAGGGCGGGGGCGCGATCGTCAGTATCTCGATGACGCTGCACTATCGCGGCTGGCCGCTCATGGCGCACGCGACCGCAGCAAAGGCGGGCGTCGACGCGTTGACCAGGACGCTGGCCGTGGAGTGGGCGAAGGACAAGGTGCGCGTCAACGCCATCGCTCCAGGGCCCATTCCCACCGAGGGCGTCCGCAAGGCATTTACGCCGCCGCCGTCGGCGGATGGTGTGCCGGATGTCTTCGCCGTCGAGAAGGCGATGGACAGCTACGCGAAAAAGATGATACCGCTCCAGCGCTGGGGCGCGCCGGCGGACATCGCCAATATGGTCGCGTTCCTCGCCTCACCGGCCGGGTCGTGGATCACGGGCGCCATCATGGTCGTGGACGGCGGCGAGTGGCTCGCGAAACCACCGATGGGCGGCGGCAGCCGCTAGGGCCGTTCCGAAACGTCACGCAACGCACACGGCCACCCAAAGGCGGGTGGCCGTGTGCGTTGCGAAATGACCGGAGTGGGGATCGAACCCACGACCTGAAGATTAAAAGTCTCCTGCTCTACCAACTGAGCTATCCGGTCGGGCCGAGGACTGTGCAAGATAAGCGAGGCGGCCCGGATCGTGGAGTAGATCGAGTCGCGCCAGCGCGGGTGCTCACACGCGCGCGGCCAGGGTACGTGCGCGGTGCCGCGCGAAGGCGAGCCACGACGTCACCAGCCACGTGACTCCGATCAGGAATCCGCCGACGAGGTCCGTTGGCCAGTGCACCGAGAGGTACAGCCGCGAGTATCCGGATATGAGCACGATGAGCACCGACGCGCAGAACGGCCAGCGCCATCCACGTGCCCGGTACAGCATCATCGAGACTGTGAAATACAACGCCGTCGTGAGGATGAGGTGCCCGCTTGGGTACGACGCCCACGTCCACATGCCACGCAGCGGATAGAGCGCCGGCCGCGGACGGTCGAGCAGGTACTTCATGCTCGGATTGAGCGACAACGATCCGAGGGACACCACGAGCAGCTGTATCGCGATGAGCGGGTGGTTGAATTTTTTCCACAGCACGAGCCCCACGACGATGATCAGCGGGAGAATCGTGAGATTCGTGCCGACGTATGGCGTCGCGATCATGACGGCGTCGAGCCACGGGGCAAGGGCATGGTCATGGAACCAGCGCAGTGTCTCGCGCTCCCACACTGCGCCCGCGCGCCAGGTGCTCGTCCTCATCAGCACGTAGCCGAAGGCAAGGCCCACGGCCCAGGCCGCGAGATACCCTCCCGTCACTTCGAGCACCAGACGACGCACGCCCTCGCCGCCGCGCTTCGGCGTGGTCACCGAAAGCTCAAGCGGGCGCTTCGTCGCTCGCGAGCCAGCGCCTTACCTCGGCCACAACCGCTCGCGGCTCTACCGGCTTGGCGAGGTACGCGGTGAACCCCATCTCCACCGCCCGCTCGCGATCGTCCGCCAGGGCGTGCGCGGTGAGCGCAATGATCGGGATGTGTTGCGTGAGCGGATCGAGGCGCAGCACGCGCGTGGCTTCCCATCCGTCGATCAACGGGATCGAGATATCCATGAGGATGAGGTCCGGCTGCTTGCTGCGGGCGAGCTCGATCGCCTCCACGCCATCCTGCGCCTCGAGAACGTCGTAACCGACGTGACGAAGCACCGTGGAGTAGATAATTCGATTGTCCTCGTTGTCCTCGACGAGGAGAATGGTCTGTCCGAGCGATGCCGAGGGTTGCACGATCCAACGGAAAGGGCGGGGGGGATGGCGGTGCCATCGACATGCAAAGCTAGTGCCCGTTGCTGAGCGCGCCAACGGAAATGTCAGGGCAGCTCCACATCGTTCTGGCTTCGTTCCAGCGCTTGCACCTTGGCTGCGCGCCGCAAGTGTCGCTCCAACCCCGAAAATCGAGCGGCGAGAAAAATCCGCACCAACTCGGCAGCCAGCTCCTCGCCGATCACACGCGCGCCAAGGCAGAGGACGTTCATGTCGTCGTCCTCCACGCCCTGGCGAGCAGAAAAGGAGTCGTGGCACATGCAGGCGCGGATACCTCGCAACTTGTTCGACGCGACGGCAGCGCCGACGCCGCTCCCGCACACCACGACGCCCCGTTCGGCGCGCTCGTCCTGGATAGCGCGCCCTACCGCACTGGCGACGTCCGGGTAGTCGTCGCCCGGCTGGATCGTCGTGGCGCCACGGTCTACGGCGTCGTGCCCCAGTGCGGTGATCTCCCGCAGGATGCGGTCGCGAAGGGGCCAGCCCGCGTGGTCAGCCGCGAAGGCAACCCTCATGGCAGCGCGGGCGCTGGGCCGGGTGCGCACCCGATACTCCGGCGCTTCAGGCCGCCGAGGCGCGAATTCTGCGCTCTTGCGCTGGCGGACCGGAGTGCACTGAAGATATAAGTGACGGTCATCACAATGACGAAGGTCGCATCGAGCCGAATATAGGTGCCTCGCATGGTCGCGGTAGCCGGGCAGTGCGTTGCGAAACACCTGTTGGTTCGTTGTCAGTTTGAGCGATGCGGCTCCTCTCGCGTCTTCGGTTCTTCCGACTTTTCAACGAGATGATTGCAATGACTCCCGATGGAGCCAGCCCGGTTCGGGCCGCAACCGCAGTGTACAAGCAGGAACGCCTGCGCTTTTCCGAGTTCACCTTCGAGCGCACGCCGTCCGGGCGGGTGACGTGTCAGGTCACGCTCGAATTCGGTCCGGGCGAGCTGATTTCTGGTCAAGTCGCGGGTCAGGCGAGCCCTGCCGGCGACACGCGCCTTGGCGCGGAAGCGGCCATCCGAGCGCTGGAAGCATTCACCGACAAGGCTATCCGCTTCGAGCTGATCGGGGTGAAGGTGGTGCGCGCGTTTGACGCGAACGTGGTCATCACGTCGCTCATCCAGCATGGCGACGACGGGCCGGAACGGCTCCTTGGTTGCTACCTCGCTGACGGGGACCTCGTACGCGGGGCGGCACTCTCGGTGCTGAACGCGACCAACCGTGTCCTCAGCACGTTCATTCTCAGCCGCTGACCTACAGTAGCTGCCGCTTTCGCCCCCTCCTGCCTGGGCGGTCGCGTTTTGCCGGAGACAGCCGTTGCGACATCTCTCCACGATCCTCTCGCTGATCGTCCTCGCCCTGTTCGTATTGCCGTCCGCGTCGGCCAGCGCGCAGTCGAACGACAGCACCACGCAGCCGCGCGTCCTTCCTGCAGTCGTGATGTCCACGTCGGCTCGCACGGATGCCATCCCACTTCGCGGTGACGTCGCACGACGCGCCGTGGACGTTTTTGGCGACTCGCTCATACCGGTCAGCCTCGCGTCGGCGGCGCCCGCGCCAACGTGGGACATGAATGTGCGCGTGTACGAGACGCAGGACCGTGTCGCCCACTACGTCGAGATGTTCACCGGCCGCGCCAAGGATCGCATAGCCCGGCGACTCGAAATCGGCACCCGATACGAGCCGATGATCCGCGCAAAGATGAAGGCTGGCGGGCTGCCTGAGGACATGTACTACCTGGCTCTCGTCGAAAGCGGATTCGACCCTCACGCGTACTCTCGCGCCGCGGCCGTTGGCATGTGGCAGTTCATGACGTCGACGGGACGGGGGATGGGCCTCCGCATCGACTGGTGGGTGGACGAGCGACGCGATCCGGTGCGCTCCACCGCCGCCGCCGTGCAGTTCATCCGTGGCCTGCGCGACCAGTTCGGCTCACTGTATCTCGCCGCCGCGGCCTACAACGGCGGGCCGGGGCGTGTGGCTCGCGGCCTCGCGCGCTACGCGGGAGATCTCGAGAACGTCAACGCTGACGACGCGTTCTTCGTCCTCGCCGACAAGGACTACCTGAAGAACGAGACGCGGGAGTACGTCCCGCAACTCATCGCAGCGGCCCTGATTGCGAAGGAGCCGACACGCTATGGGATGGAGCTCCGCCAGCGCTCCCCGTTTGCCTACGACTCGGTGCGCGTTCCGGGAAGCACGCCGCTGGCGGCCGTGGCGCGCGCGGCAGGTGTTCCGGTTGCCGACGTGTCGGACCTCAACTCGGAGCTGCTCCGAGGCATGACGCCGCCGAACGCCTCGTATCAGGTTCGCATTCCGGTGGGCGCTGGGGAGTACTTCGACTCCGCATTCGCGGACCTGCCCGCGGACGCACGCATCGCCACTCGACGCATCGAAACCAGGAAGGGCAACTCGGCGAAGCAGCTCGCGAACGCGCATGGCATCACGGCGGCCACGCTCGCGGCCTTCAATCCGAAGCTTCGTACGCTCAAGAGCGGGCGACTGGCGCCGGGCCAGTCCCTGTTGATTCCCACCGTAGCGGTCGCCGCGGCGGCCCTGACCATTCCAGATCCGGCCATCGAGAAGTATCCCAGCAGCACGTCGAGGATGAAGCTTCACGCGGTCAGGCCTGGCGAGAGCATCGGCGTGATCGCGCGAAAGTATGGCACCACCAGTGCGCGTCTCATGGCACTCAACGGGCTGAAGAAGCCGCTGATCTTCCCGGGACAGTCGCTCATGGTCGGCGGCGCGCCGGTAAAGACGGTGAAAGTCAGGGCGACCAGTCTCGGGAAGGCGCCGACGAAGGCGACGACCGGCGCGAAGGTCAAGGTGAAGTCACCTGCCCGGGCCAAGCCGATCGCAAAGTCGCACGCGACAGCGAAGGCCAAGCCGGTTGCCAAGGCCAAGTCATCTGCCAAGGCAAAGTCCGGGGCCACCACGACAGCTCGCGCGAAGGCCTGAGAAACGCGCCGGGCGACGCCGCCCATCCAAAAGGAAAGGACCTGCCGTCGCCATGACGTCAGGTCCTTTCCTCGTTCATGCTCAAAATTCCGGCTAGTCCACCACGCCCCGACCACGATACCCCTTGAACAGGATCCGGTCGTAGCCGTTGGACGGGTTGTCCCCCTGTGCCTGAGACTTGGCGACAGCCACCGGCCCGCGATTGTAGACCAGCAGTGCCGTCCGGACGTTTCCGTCGTACTGGTCCACCAGCCCACGGAGGTACCGGAAGCCGATCCGGAGGTTGGTCCGCGGATCGTATAGCCGCTGCGTCGTGATGTTCTTGTCGTAAAAGCGCGCGGTAGAGGGCATGAGCTGCGTCAGCCCCAGGGCTCCCACAGGACTGGTTGCACGGGGGTTAAAATCACTCTCGAGCTTGACCAATCGAAAGGCCAGGTCGGGGTCGATTCCTTCGGCACTTGCGACATCCACGATGTTGCCGGCCAAGTCCGCGCTGATGCCGTATTGCGTTGAGTATCCGATGACCTTGTTCGCGCGATCCAACTGCGTCTGGACCAACTCGAGCTCCCCTCGTGCAGAGTCCAACTGGTTTGCCAGCGTGCGATCCGTGCTGATGTCGATATGGAACGGAGAGCTGATGGGGGCCGGAGCTGCTTCCGCGTTCTGCGCGACCGGTTCTCGATTCCCAAGAAGAAACGCCAGTGCCCCGAAGAAACTGCAGGCCAGAACCGTTTGCTTTATCCGAGTCCTACGCCTTTGACGATCTCCGCGGTGCACATATGTGCCACGTAATGTTTTCATAAGTCGAACCCCGGTAAAGGGTTACGTTCAAAAGTAAAGCTCGCTGCTTCTGCACGATAAGGTGCGACGGCCGTGCCATCAACCCCTTGCGTATGGCCCGGTGACTCCACCCGTTTTTTCCGCCAGCACGATGTCGCCAATGGTCATGCCGCGATCCAGCGCCTTGGCCATGTCATAAATGGTGAGCAGGGCGATGCTTGCCGCTGTGAGCGCTTCCATCTCCACTCCTGTCTTCCCAACCGTGCGCGCCACGGCGTCGACGCGAATACCGGGGAGTGACTCGTCCGGCGTGACCGTCACCGACACGTCCGTGAGCGACAGGGGATGGCAGAGGGGGATCAGGTCGGCTGTCCGCTTGGCTGCCATGATGCCCGCCAGCCGTGCGACGCCGAGCACGTCACCCTTGGCGACTGCGTTCGCCTGGATCGCCAGGAGGGTGGCGCTGGCCATACGAATCGAACCCGTGGCGCGCGCCATTCGGGCGGTATCGGCCTTGGTACTCACGTCCACCATGCGCGCCGACCCGTCTTCCGCGACGTGCGAGAGACGCCCGGGTTCCTGTCCGCTCATGCGATGAGCCTCTCGAGTTGCCGAAGCAGCTCGCTGGTGATGAGTTGCGGGTTCACGTTGCCGGTCGCCTGGGTCTTGGCCTTCTCCACGAAGTCGATGGCACGAGCCGCAGCGGTAGCCGCCGGTCCGTTGCCACTGGAGGCCGCCGCGCGGACCTCGGCGTGCAACAACGTGGTGAGCGCGTCCAGCGAGGTCGTGAACGCGCCCCGCGACTTGCTCGACCCCTGGGCCAGTGCCGTCTTCATCTGCGCCCGCCGATCCCGATTGGAAGCCGATTGGAGCATCCGTCGCGCGCGGGCGATGGCGTCGGCCCATTCCGCGCCCGAAACGAGCGCTCCTGGCGCGCCGTTGGCCACGCGCCGCTGCTCGTCCAGTGTCTTCGGCCCGCCGGCGGCGGCGATCGCCGCCTGCATTTCTGGCTCCGCGAGGACGGCGTCCACGTCCAATGCACCCATGGCCGCAACGCGCACGGCAACGAGTCGCGAGCGAATGGTCGGGAGGAGGGAGCCCGGCTCACTGGTAGTGAGAATGATGTTCGCCTTGGCGGGCGGCTCCTCGAGCAGCTTGAGGAACGACCCCGCCGCCTCTTCCGCCCCTTCGCGCAACACCATTCGCTCGGCTTCACCGACGATGTAGACCTTCCGTGCGCCGAATGCCGGCGCGAGCGCCGCGGAGTGGACAATGGCGCGAATCGTCGCGACGTAGATGCCCTCCTCAGGTGCCGGCGGTGCATAGACGCCCGTCTTCACGCGGTCCGAAATCGCTTCTCGAAAGTCGTCCACGATTCGCGACGGCGACGCGTCGGCGTCCTTTGGACGTGGACGTGGAAAATACCAGTGAATGTCCGGGTGCGTGCCGGCCATTGCGTAGCGGCAATGCTGGCAGCTGCCGCAGGGCCGAGGCTCGGCACCGATGCAGAGGAGGCGCTGTCCAAGCCAAAGCGCCAACTGCTGCTTGCCAACGCCGGACGGGCCATGCAGCAGCAGCGAGCCTGGCAGCGCGTCGCGACGAATGGCGTCGTCGAAGCGGGCGCGGAGGACGGCATGGCCGCGAAGCGGGAGAAGGGTCACCGTGACAAGGTTGATCGGTTCAGCGCCCGATTGGTAGGTCCATGCGCCACCCGCGTGCTCGGCACGGAACATGACAGCCACGTCCATGGATTTCACGGAGGTGGACAATGGAAATGGGACTGAAGGGACGAAAGGTTGCGATCCTCGCCACGGATGGCGTAGAGCAAGTGGAAGTAGAAGAGCCGCGCCGCGCGCTCGATGCTGCAGGCGCTATCACGCATCTCATCGCACCCAAGCCGGACTCCATCCAGGCGATGAATCACGACGAGAAGGGCGCCCGCTTGCCGGTGGACAAGGTGCTCGGCGAGGTGAGGCCGAGCGAGTACGATGCGCTCCTGCTGCCGGGCGGTGTGGCGAACCCGGACAGGCTGCGCATGGACCAGAACGCCGTGCAGTTCGCGCGTGAGTTCATGCTGTCGGAGAAGCCGGTCGCGGCGATCTGCCACGGGGCCTGGCTGCTGGTGGAGGCGGGCGGAGTGGCCGGGCGGACGCTGACGTCATGGCCGTCGCTACAGACGGACATTCGCAATGCTGGTGGCGCTTGGGTGGATGCAGTCGTCCATGTGGATGAGAAGCTCATCACGAGCCGAAAGCCGGCGGACTTGCCGGCATTCTGCGCGAGGATCGTGAAGGAGTTCGCGAGCCGCCTGGATGACGCGCGCACGGATGCAGTGAGCGAGCAGAGCTTTCCTGCGAGCGATCCGCCTCCAGGTCCGACCGCGGTCGGAGGGTATGGCGCGGCACGATAGAACAACTTTATAGTACAAAGCACTTGACAGTTCTGGATTCATCACGCATTCTCCATCCATGACGCGCGTCCTGCCGCTCCACCCGCCTGATCCGCCCGAGATGCACGCCCGGGCCATGGACAATCTCCGGTTCATCCGGCAGACGATGGAGGCAGCGGCGACGTTCACCGCCGTGTCGGGGTGGGGCACGGTCGTTGTTGGGGTCACAGCGCTGGGGGCGACGGCGCTGGGCGCTGCAACGACAAGCCCCACGCGCTGGGTTTTCATCTGGCTCTTCGAGGCGTGCCTGTCCGTCGCCGTCTCGGTGTACGCCATGGCGCTCAAGGCGCGGGCGGCGCAGCTGCCGCTGTGGTCCGAGCCGGCGCGCAAGATCGTGTTCAGCTTCGCGCCTCCCATGATGGTGGGCGCGCTGGTGACGCTGCTCTTTTTCGAGCGCGGCCTCATGCCGCTTCTGCCAGGCATCTGGATGCTGCTGTACGGCGTCGGCGTGGTGGCGGCGGGCACCTTCTCTGTGCGCATCGTTCCGGTGATGGGGCTTGCCTTCATGATTGTCGGTACCGTCGCGCTGTTCGCGCCGCCGTCCTGGTCGACGGCGTGCATGGCGATTGGGTTTGGTGGTTTGCACCTGTTCTTTGGAACGCTGATCGCACGGAGGCATGGTGGCTAAGCACGGCGCAATCAAGCATCGCCCTGCCGCGGCGGGGGACGGCAACGACGGTGCGAAGGGGCCCAACGCCCTGCGGTCTGTCGATGGCGACGCGCCTTCGACTGGCGAGTCCCCGCAAGGGGCGCTGGCGCTGGACCGGCTGATTCACGAGCGCTTGCGGCTCGGCATCGTGAGCGCGCTCGCGGTGAACGAGTCGCTCAGCTTCAACGACCTGAAGCGCCTCATGCAGACCACGGACGGCAACCTCAGCGTGCACGCACGGAAGCTCGAGGATGCGGCCTACGTGACGTGCAAGAAGTCGTTCGAGGGGCGTGTGCCACGAACGGAGTACCGCATCACCCCCGCCGGGCGGCGCGCGCTCGAGCGATACCTGGACCATATGGAGGCGCTCATTCGCGCCACACGGGAGCGCTGAGACGCTGATGCCGAACGCACGACATTCGGGACCGATCGCGCACGCGAACTTTTCAGGACCGCACCTCGCCATCATCATGGATGGCAATGGCCGATGGGCCACTGCGCACGGGCTGTCACGCTCGGCCGGTCACGAGGCCGGACTCCGCACGGCGCGTGACATCGTGGAAGCGGCGGTGCGCGAGGGCGTCGGAACGCTCACGCTGTATGCCTTCTCGAGCGACAACTGGAAACGCCCCACGGCAGAAGTCACGGCGCTCATGCGACTGTTTCGCCGCGCGCTCATCGGCGAGGCGAAGCGCTGTCTCCAGAACGGCGTGCGTCTCACCATTCTCGGTCGACGCGACCGCTTGCCGTCATCACTGCGGCATACTGTGGAGCAAGTGGAGGCGCTCACCGCCACGGGCTCTCGCATGCATCTGCGCGTGGCGGTGGACTACTCGGCGCGGGACGCGATGCTGCGCGCGGCGGTGGCGATGCGCGGCGAGAGCGTTTCGCGCGAGGCCTTTACGGAGCTGCTCGCGCGCGTGGACCACGACCCGATTCCGGCGTGCGACGTGGATCTCGTGCTCCGCACCGGCGGCGAGCAGCGGCTGAGCGACTTTCTGCTGTGGGAGTGCGCGTACGCCGAGTTGCTGTTCGTAGCGAAGATGTGGCCGGAGTTCGAGGCCGACGACCTCGCGGAGGCGATGGCGGACTTCCGAAGCCGCAATCGCCGGTTCGGACTCGCCCCCGAGCAGGTCGCGTCGTAAGGGGTCAGTTCTTCAGCAGGCGCACGCTGCCGGAGCCGGATTCAATCCTGATCCGACCAGTGCCGGTGCCGATGGTACCGCGCATCGAACGTCGCTCGATGCGCGACAGCTTCACTTCGAAGTCCGTGTCGATGCCGCCGCTGCCCGTCTCGATGTCCACCGAAGCGCTCGTGCTGGCGGGCATCCGGAGTGTCACACCTCCTGACCCCGCCTCGATGGTGACTTCCGTGGGAGCAGACATCAGCTCCACGTCGGTACTCCCGCTCCCGGTCTCGAGGCGCAGGACTGGTGTCTTCAGGCTGGAGAGACGCACGCCACCGGACCCGACTTCCCCGATGAGCTCCAGGACGTCCAGGTCTCTTCCGCGCACGGAGCCGGAGCCGACGTCAATGTTCAGCCGTCCACCGCGCACGCCGTCGAGCGTGGCGCCGCCGGATCCCGCGTCGAGGTTGAGATCGCCGGTCACGTCCGTCACCTCCACACCGCCGGAGCCGGTCTCCAGCGAGAGGGAACCCTTCACGTGCGAGACGCGCACGTGTGACGCGGCCACGTCGAGCGAGAGATCACCTTCAATGTTGTCCACGGTCGTCTCGCCGATGCCGTGCCGGATTCGGAGCGATTTCCCTTTTGGAACGATCACGCGCAGGTCCGCATGCGCGTCGAGTCCGTCGCCGCGGCTGCTCACCTCGATGCGGCGCTCGTCCCAGCGTCCGCGATTTCCGTTGCCCCATGAGTCGTCGTCGGAAATGCTGAACGTGGAGCGGCCGTTCCAGTTCGATGGCGAGTAGTAAATGCGATTGCTGGGATAGCGAACCCGGAGCGACGCGCGTCCGCCCACGACGCCGGTCTCGAGCTTCAGCTGCGCGCCTTCGCGTCCGCCGCGGGTGACTTCCACGACGACGCGATCGCCGCTCCCGCCTACGACCTGCAGCCGGCCCACGATGTTGTAGATCGCCACTTCGCGACCGTCGAGGGAAATGCGCTCGGGCTGCTGCGCAGCGAGCAAAGAGGGAACCGCAAACAGCAGCACTGCGGTGGAGCGACGCATGTGGGCCTCGGCAAACGGTGCGGTGGGGACGCAGATGGGCGCGTCGTACGGCTTGGACATCTCCAGATCCCGTCAGGTTTGAACCGGGGCGTGCGGGCCATCTGGACGCGCGTCGCCAAGAATGGCATGTTGCCGCGCAATCGAGAACTGCAGCGCGCGCCATCCCACCTCGTCGCGCTGCCCCAGGCGTATTTCCTCCCCGGATGACTCCCATGAACCGTTGGCTCAAAAGACTGGCCTATGCCGTGGCCGGGCTCGTTGGTGTGCTCCTGGTGACCGCCGCCGGGGTGTACGGACTCTCGGAAACTCGGCTCCGCAAGCAGTACACGGTTGCCGCGCCGTCGCTGACGATACCGACCGATAGCGCCTCGGTGGCCAGGGGTTCGCATCTGGCGCGTGCGATCGCTGGCTGCGTCGATTGCCACGGCGAGAAGCTGGAAGGGAAGCTGCTGATTGACGCTCCTCCGCTCGGTCGCATCTCGGGCCTCAACCTTACCAGCGGCAAGGGCGGCATTGGCGGGACGCTGAGCGACGCGGATTTCGTGCGCGCCATCCGGCATGGCGTTGGCCCGGACGGTCGCGCGCTCAAGCTCATGCCGTCCGACAGCTACGCGAACATCAGCGACTCCGATCTCGCGGCGATCATCGCCTACCTGAAGTCACTCCCTCCGGTGGACAACGTACTTCCGGCGCAGACACTTGGTCCGGTGGGCCGTGCGCTGCTCGTCGCAGGCAAGCTGCCCATCCTCCACACCGAGCAAACCGATCACGCCAAGTCGCCCCCAGAGTCGGTGCCGGTCGCGACGACCGCTGACTACGGCGCATATCTCGTCAGCATGGGATGCAAGGGCTGTCACGGGCCAGCCCTTGCGGGTGGCCCTGTTGCCACGGGTGATCCGGATTGGCCGCCCGCGTCCAACCTCACTCCCGCGGGCTCGCTGAAGGACTGGTCGGTGGACGACTTCCGGCGATTGCTGCGCGAAGGCACGCGGCCTGGTGGAGTGCCGGTCAACGTCGCCATGCCCTGGCGCTCATACCGGAACATGACCGACGACGAGATTCAGGCGATCTGGCTGTACCTCAAGACGCTGCCGGCCGTCGCGACGCCGGGAATTCCCGCGGCGACGAACTGATCGTCACCCAATCGCCGGCTGCGGGATTGGCTCGGGCGCGGGCTCGAGCCGCTCGAGATGCTCCTCGAGCCGACGGATGTCGCGTTCGATCCGGCCGGCGCGACGCGGAGTGGCGAGCGACGCGAGCGCAGCGGTGAGGCTGCCCCTCGGCACCGAGTACTTGAGGGCCACTCGGACGCAGGTTCCCCCGGCGTCGGGACTGAAGCGCAGCACACCGGTCGTCTCCACCGGCGAGCCGGCAACGTTGCGCCATCCGATAACGGAGTTGGTGACGAACTTGGTCGTCACCGCATCCCACTCGATGGTCCCGCCGCCGCGCCTTGACGCGCACCAGTGCGAGCGGCCGTCGCCAGCGTCGCGCACTTCGATCAGGGACTCAATGAACTTCGGGAAGTTCTCGAAGTCCGCGCAGAACGCAAACACCTGCTCTACAGGCCGGTCCACGGTGAAGGAGAAGCGCAGGTCTCCGGAACGCCGACGCGTACCGGCGCGACGCAACGCGTCCGCGAGCGGGCGATGTGTCGCGATGCCGAGTAGCGCGAGTCCGGCGAGCAGGGCCACTGGCCGCGCGCGAGTGCTGCCGGGCCGAGCGCCCAACACTGCGCCTCCACCCACCGCGGCGAGGAGCATGACGACGGACGCCTGCGAGGTGGGCTTGAGGTGCGTGCGCTGGTCCATGGCTGCCTCTGAAGGCAAGGTGGGTGCCGCAAAAACAACGACCCCTCAGCGAGACTGGAGTGCCGACGTTGCCTGGCGCGCTCTCGCAAGCGCGTCAGCCGGGGTGTCCCCCAGCGCCGCGATGTGGCCCATCTTGCGACCTTGGCGAGAACCGCCCTTGCCGTACAGGAACAGTCGCGTGCCCGGAATGCGCAGCGCGGCGGTAAAGTCGGGAGTTCGACCGCCTGCCCACAGCTCGCCGAACAGGTTCACGATGGCTGCGGGCCGCGCCGGTTGCACGACGCCGAGTGGCAGGTTGCATACGGCGCGAACGAGTTGCTCGAATTGGCTGGTGGGGCATGACAGCTCGGACGCGTGATACGAATTGTGCGGCCGAGGTGCCAACTCGTTCACCAGCAGGCGGCCGTCCGTGAGCAGAAACATCTCGACGGCCAGGATGCCCTCGAGTGATAGTGCCTGCGCGATATCAACGGCGAGTCGCATCGCATCGCGGGTCACGTCGGGCGGGAGGTCGCCCGGCATCGTACTCCATGCCAGCTGCTGTTCCTCGTGGTGATTGACGGCAGGCGGATACGCGAGCGTCTCGCCCGAGGGGTTCCGCGCGACCAGCACGCTCAGCTCCAACGCGAGATCGAGCGCCTGCTCGGCAACGACGCGACGGCGCCCCAACGATTCGAACGCGTCGGTGAGATTCGTGGATGGGTCGGTGCGGAATTGGCTGCGGCCGTCGTAGCCACCTTCGCACGCCTTCACGAACAGCGCGCTGCCCAGCGTACGCGCGGCCTCCTGGAACTGCGCGTCCGACGCCACGACCTTGTACGGCCCGATGGGGACGCCCTGCGAGGCGAGCCAGGTCTTCTGTCGCTCGCGATCCTGCACCATGTGTACGATGCTCGCGCCGGGCCGCAGGGGGGCGTGGACGCTTGCCGCCTGGAGCGCTGCAGGAGCGATCTGCTCGATCTCGAGCGTCACCACACTGGATGCCCGCGCGAGCGTCGCTGCGCCATCCGCACTGTCGAATGGAGCGGCGATCACGCGGTCGACGACGGGTCGCGCCGCGCAGTCCGCGCTCGGATCGAGCACCTGCACGCCGTACCCGAGTGAACGTGCAGCGAGCGCCGTCATCCTGCCGAGTTGTCCGCCGCCCAGGATGCCGATGGTGGCCGGAGGCAGGATGGGACTCGTCATCACGCGGGCGGAGCGAGAATCGTGGTGTCGGCGAGCACGGCGGCGGATCGTGCGTCGCGCCACGCGCGGAGGCGCTCACGAAGTGCTGGCCTGCTTCCGGCGAGAATCGCGGCGGCGAGGAGCGCGGCGTTGGCCGCACCAGGCTCGCCAATGGCCAACGTGCCGACGGGGATGCCCCTGGGCATCTGCACGATGGAGAGGAGCGCGTCCACGCCGTTGAGCTGCGTCGCCGCAACCGGAACGCCGAGCACCGGCAAGATCGTGCACGCGGCAACCATTCCTGGCAGGTGCGCGGCGCCGCCGGCCGCCGCGATGATGACCTGGAGGCCACGCGTCTCCGCGGTGCGCGCGTACTCGAACATCCAATCGGGCGTGCGATGCGCCGACACGATACGCGTCTCGTGCGGGATGGAGAGCTCCGTGAGCACGTCGGTGGCGGCGGTCATGACGCGTAGGTCGCTCCGGCTGCCCATGATCACACCCACGAGTGGCGCATCGGGAGAGGTGGCGATCACGTCTGCGTCGGAGTCCATGCAAGATGTGCTCGAGAGTTTTCGGTGCGTCGGCGCGCGAAAGATAGCGCGCGCATCGACACGAAAGCCACGGTTACGCACGCGTTTCGTCGCTTGTGCGCTGGCCGCCAATTATCATACTACTCTGGGCGACGAAGCCCAGCGCACGCCTTCCGCAATTCGTCCCAACCCGCCTCCATGCATCGCGACCAGCGCCGCGCTTCCGTGTTCATGCGTTCCGTCTTTCTCCTCGCAGCGAGTGCATCGCTGTCGGGTTGTTCCGGACCGTCCGCAGGATCGGAGTTGGGCATCGGTGTCGCGCTCGACCCCAAGCGCGCCGGGATGCAGACGATCTACAACGGCGTGCAACTCGCAGTGACGCAGCTCAACGCGCAGCCCGGCGATCATCCCACGTTCAAGATGATTCGCGGCGACCCCAGCGTGAGCGATCCCATCCGCATCGCGAGTACACTGCGGGAGAATCCGCAGGTCGTTGGCGTGGTAGGCCACCCGGAGAGCGGTACCACGCTGGACGCCATTGGCGAGTATGCCGACACGGAGAACGGCGGACGCAACGCCGTCGTCGCGATTTCGCCCACGGGCACGAGCCCGGCGCTCTCGGGCTTGAATCGCTGGCTCTTTCGCGTCTGTCCGAGCGACGTGCACACCAGCCGAGTGGTTGCGAAGTTCGTCCTCGACTCGATGCGCGCCGTCCGGGCCAGCATCATCTACCGCAATGACCCGTACGGCAAGGACTGGTCGAAGTCGTTCGCCGACGCGTATCGCAACGAACGCGGTACGGTGGTGCAACGCGATCCGTACCTTGCCGGCGTCACGGAGTGGGATGCGTATGCGGCGTACATCAAGCAACTGAATCCTGATGTCGTGCTGTTCCCGGGCAGCACCGAGGATGCGCTGCTGGCCCTGCGTGCCATGCGCGCGGTGGGGGTGAACACGCCGCTCGTTGGCGGCGATGCCGTGTCCGGACTGGAGGCGCATGCCGCCGAGTTCCCCAATGCGCGCTACGCGGCATTCTTCCTGGCTCGTCGCGCCACGACCCCTGAAGCGAAGGCGTTCATCGAGGCGTACCGCGCGGCGTTCAACCAGGATCCCGACCAGCGCGCCGCGCTCGCGTACGACGCCGCGATGCTCATCGGCCGCGCAGCAACGGAGGTTGGCGGGGATCGCGCGAAGATCCGCGACTACATCGAGTCCGTGGGCAACGGCAGTCCAGTGATGCTCGGCGCAGCGGGGCCCATCAAGTTCGACGCCAAACATGACGCAGTGGACAAGCCCGTCGTGATCGCGCAGGTGGGGAAGTGAGGCTGACGACGATTCGAGGGCGGCTTCGCGCCGGCTTTGGAGTAACGCTTGCCCTCATCCTGATCGCGGGCGTGCTCGCTGGCGTGGGGCTGCTCCAGGCGGGCTCGCGCAACGAGGCACTCGTCGCCAACATGCGGCTACAGCAGGAGTCCGTGAACAATGTGGCGCTGCGGATCCTGCGCGAGACTGCCGCGGGCATGCGCTACCTGAACACCGGGCTGCCAGTCGACGAAGCGCGTTATTCCGCTCTCGCTGACGAGGCGGACCGATTGCGGCGCGCAGCGATCAATCTGCAGGCGTTGTCGGCAGTCGAGCGGGAGAAGCTCAAGGATCTCGGCACGGAGCAGGCGACGATGGAGGTCAACATCGGCGTGGCGCACGCGTACAACGCCGTAGGCCGAGCGGCGGACGGCGCGCGCGTGTCGGAGGCCAACACGACAACGCTCGATGAGGTGGACAAGACCCTGGAGGCCCTGCGTCAGGAAGGCGCAACGCGGCTGAGCGACCGTCAGGCCGAAGCAAAGTCGACGCTGCGCCGTAGTGTCGCGCTACTCGCGTTCGTCATTCTCGCGGCGCTGATCGCCGGCGTCCTCTCGAGCGTCACAACGTCGCGCGCCGTGACTCGGCCGCTGGACGCGCTCACGCGGGACCTGCTCGCCATTGGCAAGGGCGACCTCCGCAAGAGCGACCTGCAAGCCGAAACGTTGGGCGCAGCGGAGTACGAGGTGCTGGCCACTGCGTTCGACCAGGCACGCGAGCGCTTGCGGGGGCTGTTGTCCGAGATGAAACGCCAGTCCGACGACGTCGCGGCCGCTGCGGCCGAGTTGGCGGCGGCCGCGGGTGGCGCATCTGAGAGCACGCAGCACGTTGCATCAGCGGTGACAGAAATGGCACATGGCGCCGGTGTGCAACTCGACGTGCTCGCCGGTGCGGGCAGTGCGGTGTCGCAACTCGCTGCATCGGGGCGCACGATCGACGAGGCGGTTCGCGAGAGCCAGACGCGCGGGCGTGAGATTCGCTCGTCGGCGACGGGGACGGCGCTGGAAATCGGCAAGGCGGTGGACACGCTGCTTGCCGCGCGCGAGGTCTTCGATCGCAGCGCGCGCGAGATTCACGGCCTGCGGGAATCACTCGGCGTCGTCGACGATTTTGCGACAACCATCTCGGAGATCGCGTCGCAGACCAACTTGCTCGCGCTGAACGCCGCGATCGAGGCCGCGCGCGCGGGCGACGCCGGCCGAGGGTTCGCGGTCGTGGCAGACGAGGTGCGCAAGCTCGCGGAGCAGAGCTCTCGTGCGGCGCACGAAGTCACCGCGAACGTCGGACGCATCCGCGAGGGCGTGCAGGGCACCTCGCGCGCGGTGGAGAGTGGCACGACGCAGATGAAGGACGTCACCAAGGTGGCGGACGCCGCGCGGCAAGCGCTCGCGCAGATCCAGGTTGCCGTCGAGCGTGTGGAGGACGCATCGGGCCGCGTGTCCGACGCCGTCGCGGGGAATGCAGCGGCCATCCAGCTGGTCGAGGAGGCCATCGCCAAGGCGGGCGACACCGCACAGAGCCACGCGGCCTCAGCCGAAGAGGTGGCCGCAGCGACGGAGGAAACGTCGGCGTCGGTGGAAGAGCTGGAGGCTACCAGCCACATGCTCAACGATTCCGCGCGCCGGGTGCGCGAACGCGTCAGCGAGTTTATCGTCGAATAGATGCGTGTGCCAAACAGCGCGCGCCCCGCCGGAAGCCGGCTGGGCGCGCTTGTGATAGTTCCTGTCACAACGACGGTACGCCGCACGGCGGGTGCGGCGTAACGTGGTTGGTACGTAAGCTCCCCAGGTAGGACTTGAACCTACGACCCTTCGATTAACAGTCGAATGCTCTGACCAACTGAGCTACTGGGGAATAGATGCTCCAGACACATGAATTTAGTCCCGCAGCGTCCCAAGTCAACGCCCGCAGGCCCTTACGAACGCGGTGAGAGGGGCGCCGCGGCCGCGCTGGATGACGAGCAACGTCCGGAGATCTCCGACGCGTGGATGCCGAATACGATGCTGCGATGCGGCATCGGGTCGTCGTCGCGGAGCGTCTCGGGGATCAACCGACGCAGCGCGCGAAGCGCCCGCTCATAATCCCATGTCGCGAACGGCGAACCGCGGGGCGAGAATGGGCCCTTCACGATCACGCTCTGCCAGTCGAACAATCCACGCACCTCATCCACCTCGAATGCGCACCACTGGTTGTGCGCGAGCGTGAGCACCTTCGCGCCCGCGCTCGTCCGACCAAAGATCCATGGCGCGTCGTAGACGTAGTGAATGGGCTCGATGTCCACGCGGTCGTGGAGCGAGAATGCGAGGCGTCCCACGTGGTGTCGCGCAAGCAGCGCCTGCATTTCGTCTCCGCGCAGTTCGCTGACGTGCGGTCGCCCCTGCGGGG
Organism: Gemmatimonadaceae bacterium; assembly: GCA_031407575.1. Lineage (GTDB taxonomy): Bacteria > Gemmatimonadota > Gemmatimonadetes > Gemmatimonadales > Gemmatimonadaceae > AG11. Next base: position 38,553 of record JANOIJ010000096.1, read on the forward strand.
TCGTCCCGCGTGTGTCAGTCACGCGCCCGGCGAACGGCGCGCGCGGGTTTCGACAACTCCTCCCTCAGCAGTTGGCGCTCGAGACACAACTCCGCAACGAGCTGCTTGAGCCGTACGTTCTCGGCGCGAAGTCCACGCGTCTCGTGTGCCCCACTCCCGCCGCCGTCGCCCGCGAACTTTCGGCGCCACCGATAGAACGTCGTCTGCGTGACGCCAAGCTGCCTGCACATCGTGACGAGGGGTGTACCCGCGCCGACCTGCGCGATGGACTGCTGGATCTCGGCGTCGTTGAACCTGCTTGGTCGCATCGATTCTCCGCGTCCCGCGATGTGGCAATAGCCTTCGATCTCCGGCGCGCCGCGATGCGCACCGGAGATCGAAGGGCGATCCAGGACCCGCTCAGCGTCGCGGTGCCACCAGGTGGTCAGACGCAACGAGGAGCCGGAAATCGGCGCGCCGGTTCAGCGCCTCAGCGCTCTCGGTTGCGCCCTGCGCGACCGGCTGTCGCTCTCCCTCGCTCGAGATGACAACGCGGATGGGGTCGACGCCCTGCGCAACGAGATAAGCTTTTGCCGCCGCAGAGCGACGGCCGCCAAGCGCCATGTTGTACGCGTCCGACGCACGTTCATCGGTGTTGCCGACGATCACGATGCGCATCGCCGGATTGGCGAGAAACACTGGCAGCTTGGCGTCCAGGATGCCACGCGACGTGGCAGTGAGGTCGGACTTGTCGCTCGCGAAGTGGATCCGCTCTTCCATGGTCGCCAGCGCGACCGTCGAGGACGGATTGGATGGCGCGCGAGCGAGGGCGGGCGCACGGCGCAGTGAATCACGGAGGTTCACGTAGTCCGCTTCCGCACGCCGGCGACGCGCCTGCTCGTCTGCGCTGACGGAATCCGGCCGCTGCACGTATGCTGGTGCGGGCGTGGTGACCTCCACGACGCGAACCGTCGACGACGGACGGCGGAACAAGCTGAGGCCGATGTGCACACGCTGGAATGACTTCCAGTCGTTGTTCGCGAGCCAGTCGGAGATGCCGTCGATGCGCAGGGCGGCATTGTCGTTGATGGCATACTTGGCGCCGACCAGCGCGTTCACGCCGTAGCTGTGGAGAAAGTTCGTTTCGGTGCTCGCGCCCGCGCCGGCGCCCACCTGGATGGACAGTGCGCCGCTCCTGATCGGGCTCACGACAAGGCGTCCCGCGAGGAGGCCGACGTTGACGTTCTTGAGCCCGAGCGTGCGGCTCGCCCGCATCTCACCCTTCTCGAATTCGAGCGCGATGCGCGGGTCGAGGAACACGCCAACGCGTCCGCCACCGCCGTAGCCCTTGTCCAGCGTGAGTGCCTTATCGAACGTGCCGACGCTACCGAAAGCGCCGAATTCCACCGTGCCGCGCACCTGCGCTGAGGCCGGAATGGCCGAGAGCAGAGTGGCGGCGGCGACTGCTAGTACCCTGAAAGACATATGGATTCCCCGTGAAATGCTGATGGGCTGAGTTCGAGCGATGCGAAACGACGAGTGCTGGTGTCACGGTGCGGGAGGCCGGTCTGTGCGCCGACCTCCCGGGTCCGCTGGGTCAGGGGAGGGTGATGATGTTGCCCGTTCCCAGCGTGACCGCGCCGTTTCTGGCGAGCGCACGTCCTGTGAGGGTGGCGTTGTCGACCAGGGTGATGCTCGTGAGCGCCAGGATGTTGCCCTGGAACTGCGAGGCCGTGCCGAGCGTCGCCGAGCTGCCCACCTGCCAGTAGACGTTCTTGGCCTGCGCGCCATTGATGAGGACGACGTTGCCGGCGGTGATGAGACTGGTGCCGGCCTGGAAGACGAACGTGGCGTTCGGGTTGCCGCCGCCGTCGAGCGTCAGCGTGCCGGTCACGCCGATGGATGTGGCGCTGCAGTAGACTCCCGCCGCCTTGGTCGTTCCACCGAGGTTGGCCACGATGAAGTTGCCAGGAGCGCAGGGCAGGCCGGCGAGCGTGTTATAGGCGTTCGTGAGGTCGATCTGGCCCTGTGCGGCGATCGCGTCACCGAGGTGCGTCACGCCCGTGATCACGCAGGGCGGGAAGCCGGTGTTGGTCACGCCCGGGCTGATTGCGACATCGGCGAAGATGAATCCGAGGGCGACACACGTCACTGCGGTGCCGGCCATGATGCCGTTCGGCCCTGCCGCGCCGAGGTTCACGAGGGGCAGTGGCGCCGCCGCCGTCACGATCACGGTGGCCAAGCCGAAGGTTGCGCCGACCGTTGCGCGGACCGTGTTCGTAAAGGTGCCGGCCACGGCGCCGGCGGTGAACAGGCCCGTCGCCCCGTTGATTGCGCCGCCGCCATTCACCACCGACCAGACGGGGACGATCGGGAAGATGTTGCCGTTGCCATCGCGGCCCGTCGCCACGAACTGTTGCGTGGTCCCGGTCATCATGGATGCCGGATTCGGCGTCACGGTGATCGTGGCAAGCGCTGGCAGCGCGGTCACGTTGACCGTGGCGAAGCCCGAGATGCTGCCACTCGTGGCGCGCACCGTGTTCGTGTAGGACGCGGCCACGGCGCCGGCAGTGAACAGTCCCGAATTTGGATCGATCGTGCCGCCGCTGTTAACGACAGCCCACGCGATGGTGACGGGGACGACGTTACCGCCCGCATCCCTGCCGATGGCCGAGAACTGCTGCGTCGCGTTTACCTGCACCGTTGCCGGGTTGGGCGTCACCGTGATGGACGCGAGGGCTCCGGTCGTCACGTTCACCGTCGCGAAGCCGGCAAGGCCGCCGACGCTCGCACGGATGGTGTTAGCGTAGGCGCCCGATGCGTTGCCTGCGGTAAAGAGGCCGCTCGTGAGGTTGATCGTGCCACCGCCTGCCACAACCGCCCATGTGGGCGTGATCGCAACGACGTTCCCAGCGGCGTCGGTTCCAACGGCGGTGAACTGCTGCGTCCCGTTCATCGGCACGGTGGCCGGATTGGGTGAGACGGTGATCGTCGCCAGTGCGCCGGACGTGACGATGACGGTTGCCGTCCCCGACGCGGACCCACTCGTCGCCCGGACGGTGTTGGTGAAAGTGCCAGGCGTGGCGCCTGCCGTGAACAGACCGGCAGCATCAATGGTCCCTCCGGCCGCCGCGATTGACCAGGTTGGCGCGATGGCCACCACGTTGCCGCTCGCATCCCTGCCGACGGCCGTGAACTGCTGCGTGGCGCCTGCGGCCAAGCTGGCCGGGTTCGGCGTCACCGTGATCGTGGTCAGCGGGCCGACAGCGACCGTGACCGTGGCGAAGGCGCGAATGCCGTTGCTGCTCGCCTCCACGGTGTTGGTGTAGGTCCCGGAGACGGTCCCGGCGGTGAAGATGGCACCCTGCGTGATGGTGCCACCGCCCGCAACCACTGCCCACGTGGGCGTGACCGGCACGATGTTGCCGCTGGCGTCGCGCCCTACCGCCACGAATTGCTGCGTGGCAGCGACGGCAAGCGTGACCGGACTGGGCGTTACGGTCAGTGAGACGAGCGGGCCAATGGTGACGGTGATCGATGCATTGCCCGAGATGCCACCGACGCTCGCGACGACCGTATTCGCAAAGACACCGGCAACGGAGCCGGCGGTGAACATGCCGGACTGGTTCACAGTGCCGCCGCTCGCGGCGATCGACCACGTCGGCGAGATCGCGACGACCTGCCCGTCCGCGTCATAGCCGACCGCGGTGAGCTGGTGCGTGCGGAGTGCCGCCAGCGTCGCGTTGGGCGCGACGGTGATGCGCGCGAGGCTACCGGGCGCGGAAACGCCATGGACGTCGCACGCCGAAGCGAGCACACCGGCCATGGCAACGAACGCGAGGGTGCGCGTGCTGCGCCGCGTGGGCGACAGTCGGCGAATGAACGACGTTACGGTGCTGATCATTGAACTCCTTCTGGAGGACTGCGTGATGCAAGCGCAGGGACGTGGGGTCCCTGACTATCTCGCCGTGACGTGCATGGACTTTGCGAGCGTGAAGACGATCGGCGTACCGGCAGACACGATGACGTCGCGGTACGCGTTGGGAACGGGCGCGGGCGGTGTGCCGCTCGTTTCGCCACGCCATTCGAGATGGTGCGGCACCGGCTGGATGTCGGCGGCCAACGCACGCGCGTTGCCGTTCACCGTCACTGAGTGCACCACCAGTGCGATTGCCCCATCCGGATGTTGCGGTGTGGTGGCGTGCGCGAGACGCGCGACGGAGAGCATGACATCCGATCCCGCCGGAATCGCCACACCGCCGAGTCCGTCGCTGACGTCCCGGCTGGTGACGGCGCGGACCGTGTCACCGACCTTGCCGGTGCGGGAGGAGAGCGCGGTCTGGATCGTCGCTTCCACGCGCGTGCCGCTATCGACCAGTCCCGCCTCGGCCACCTTCGGCGCGTCGGCGGGCGCGGTGCCGGCGCACGCCGCGAGACCGATCGCGATCATTCCGTTCCCGAGTGATCTCGCCAGCAAATGTCGTGACCCGCGTAGCCGCGATGGAACTACCAGTCCGGCTCGCTTGAGGACCGCGAGCTCAACGCCGGCAGGGTTGAAGCACACCCCAGCGTCGCATCACGGAGACTAGCGGCGATGGCGGTGCGAACCCATGACACGAACGGGTGAAAGAGTAGGTAGGCCGCCGTGGAGGGTCCGCTCGCCTTTTACGACGCCGCGTCGCGGCGCGAGTACGCGGCGATCTGGAGACGCGTGTGCAAGGCGAGCTTCTCCATGACGTTGCGAACGTGACTCTTTACCGTGTGTGTCGCGATGTTGAGGCGGAGCGCGATCTCCTTGTTGCTCAGGCCCTCGCCAATGAGCTCGATCACCTGGCTTTCGCGGCGCGTGAGCCGGACGTCCTCGAGCACCTCGTCACCTCGGCATGGGGTGCCCTCCCGGACGATCTGGGAGAAGAGCGTCTCCGTCATCCGTGGCGGAAGGACCTTTTCACCACCGGCCACAGAGCGAATGGTGCCGACGAATTCCTCGAAGGTTGCATCCTTGAGTACGAACCCGGACACGCCGAGGTTCACGAACTCCATGATCTCCTCGTTCACCGGGATGAGGTCCATCACGATGATCCGCGCGTCGGGAATGTCCTTCATGAGGCCCGCGGCCACGCGCAGGCTGTCCTGGTCGCGCAGGCCTACGTCGAGGAGGACGACTGCCGGGGTGGCGTCGGCAAGGAGCGCGGCGTCCGCTTCGGCGGCGGCGATGACGCGCATGTTCGCGCGCCGCTCGAGCATGGACGCCAGCGCCTCGCGCACGAGGCGGTTGTCATCGATGATCGCGACCGTGATGGGATCGAACACAGCAATGCTCCGGGGGCGTGCGGAAGGATCAGCGGACGAGCCGTCATGTGCTGCCTGTCGCTCCGCTGTTCAATGCACGGTTCACGCCGAACGGGGCGCTTACTTGCGGCAGGCAGGCGCTCTTATGGTCGATGTCACCTCGTTGATGAAGAAAAATGCGCAGTCACGCACGACCAGACGCGCGGGCGCGCGACCGTCCGGGCGCGGACGCGATGCGCGGCGCGCCACCGTGCGCCGCGCGCTTGCTTCCCGACGGCTTATCCCAGTCAGGCAGGACGGTGCGCAGCCATTTGCCCGTGTGCGAGCGAGCAACGCCAGCCACTTCCTCGGGTCGCCCAATGGCCACCACTTCGCCGCCGGCGTCGCCCGCCTCGGGCCCGAGGTCGATGACCCAATCCGCGAGCTTGATGACGTCCAGGTTGTGCTCGATGAGCACCAGCGTGTGGCCAGCGTCCACGAGGCGATCGAACACGACGGCCAGCTTGCGGATGTCCTCGAGATGCAGGCCAGTCGTCGGCTCGTCCATGATGTAGATCTTGCGACCGGACTTCTTCGCGCCGAACACCAGCTCGCGCGCGACCTTGAGGCGTTGCGCCTCGCCGCCGGAGAGTGTCGTGGCCGGTTGGCCGAGTCGCAGGTAGCCAATGCCCACCTTCTGGAGCTGCCAGAGCGCCTGGCCGAGCTTCTCCTAGTACGGGAAGAAGCGGAAGGCCGCGTCCACCGTGAGGTTCAGCACGTCGTGGATGCTCTTGCCGAAGTACTTCACCTCGAGGACGTCCGGCTTGAAGCGCCTGCCGGCACAGTCGTCGCACGGCACGAAGACGTCGGCCATGAAGACCATCTCGACCTCGAGGTAGCCCGCTCCCTCGCACGCCTCACAGCGGCCGCCGGCGACGTTGAAGCTGAAGGTGCCCGCGGTGTACCCGCGCTGGCGCGCCGCGGGGAGCGATGCGAAGATGCGGCGAACCTCGTCGAACGCCTTCACGTACGTCACGGGATTGGAGCGCGGCGACTTGCCGATTGGACTCTGGTCGACGAGCACGACAGCATCCAGCGCCTCATGTCCCGTGAGGGAGTCGAACGCACCGACGCGTTCACCGAGATGTTGCTTGGCCGAGTGCTCGCCCGTGAGCCGGGTTTCCAGCGCGCGCATCAGCACATCGTGAATGAGCGTGCTCTTGCCGCTGCCCGACACGCCGGTGACCGCCGTGACGGTGCCGAGGGGGATGCGCACGTCGACGTCCTTGAGGTTGTGCTCGCGCGCACCCGTCAGCGTGAGCCACTGCGGCCCGATGCGACGCCGAGTGGCGGGCACGGGAATCGACCGCTCGCCGGTGAGGTACTGGCCGGTGAGCGGGCTCTCGCTCGCGCGCGACATCGGGCCAGCGAACACCAGCTCACCTCCCTTCTCGCCGCTCTGCGGACCCAACTCTACCATGTAGTCGGCCGCTCGAATGGCGTCGAGGTCGTGCTCCACGACCAGTACGGTGTTGCCGCCGTCGCGCAGGCGCAGCAGCAGCCGTAGCAGGCGATCCATGTCGCGCGAGTGCAATCCGATCGACGGCTCGTCGAGCACATACAGCGTGTCCACGAGTCGTGAGCCGAGCGAGTTGGCGAGGCCAATGCGCTGCGCCTCGCCACCGGAGAGCGAGCGCGTCGCCCGGTTGAGCGACAGGTAGTTGAGGCCCACGTCGCACAGGAACTGCACGCGATCGTGCGCCTCGCGCAGGATGTGCGCGGCCACCTCGCGGTCGAACGGCGACAGCTCCAGTGCCGCCAGCCACGCCATCAGCGCGCCCACGGGCAGCGCGCTGATCTCCGCGATGTTCCGTCCGCCCACCCTTACCTGCAGCGATGCCGGTTGCAGCTTGGTGCCGTGACACGTCGGGCACTCCTGTGCCGTTTGATACTGTCGCAGGAAGACGCGGATATACTGCTTGTAGCGCTTGTCCTCGAGGTCGCGGAGGAAGGGGAAGATGCCCTTGAAGCCACGGATGTTCGCGTTGAGGAGGCGCTCGCGCTGCTTGACTGCAAGCTTCTCCCAGGCAACGTCCAGCGCGATGCCTTCCTTCTTCGCGTAGTCGTCCAGCGCACGACGCTTCGTTCCGTAGCGCGGCTTGGTCCACGGGTCGATCGCGCCGTCGCGCAGCGAGCGATCGGGGTAGGGCACGATGAGCCGCTCGTCGTACTCGAGAATGGCGCCGAAGCCGTTGCATTGCGTGCAGGCGCCGCGCGGGGAGTTGAACGAGAACAGCTGCGGCGTCGGCGCGGGCGCTGTGGTGCCGTCGTTCGGGCACTCGAAGCGTTCGGTGAAGCTGAGTCGCGTGACCGTCGCACCATCGAATGGCGAGACGACTGGATCGGTGAAGAGGATCACGGCATCGCCGTCGCCCTCGCGAAACGCAGTGGACACCGCGTCTGCGAGACGGCCCCTGGTGTCCGGTGACACGACCAGGCGGTCGATGACGACCAGCAGCTCCTTCGCGAACGTCACGTCAACGTTGCGATTGGCGAGATCGTCGAGATGCGTGATGTCGCCATCGAGGCTGATGCGCACGAAGCCCTGCGCGCGCAGGTTGTCCACCACCACCTCGTGCGACACTTCGCTGGACAGCATCACCGGCGCGGCGACATAGAACCGTGTGCCCAAGGCGAGGCCGAGCACGATGTCGGTGACCGACTGCACCGTGTCCGGCTTGAGCTCGCGGCCGCACACGGGGCACAGCGTGTGTCCGATGCGCGCCCACAGCAGGCGCAGGTAGTCGTAGATCTCCGTGGCCGTGCCGACGGTGGAGCGCGACGTCTTCGTGGGATTCTTCTGCTCGATCGCGACGGCAGGCGACAGCCCATCGATGAGGTCGACGTCCGGCTTCTCCATGCGTTCAAGGAACTGCCGCGCATACGACGACAGCGACTCGACGTAGCGGCGCTGGCCCTCGGCGTAGATGGTGTCGAAGGCGAGCGACGATTTTCCCGAGCCCGAGGGTCCGGTGATGACGGTGAAGCTGCGCCGAGGGATCTCGAGGTCGAACCCCTTGAGGTTATGCTGCCGCGCGCCGCGGACGACGATCTTGTCCTTCATGCGCGAAATCTAGCGGGCACCTGCACGATGCGACGGGCACATCGGCGGCGAGAAACGAACGACCCCGCGGCGCGAGGCCGCGGGGTCGTCGGTGCAACCAGCCGAGCGCGGACGCGGCCGCGCGCGGTGTCAGTTAGAGCGCCGTGCGATTGCGGGTCGTGAGACGATACACCCACAAGAGCAGCATGGCGCCGACGATCGCGAGCAGGATGCTCCAGACGGAGAAGCCGTTCAGGCCAGATCCAGTGATGCTGTTGCCGATGAATCCGCCGATGAACGCTCCGACGATGCCGATCACCATGGTGATGATGATGCCTCCCGGATCCTTTCCGGGCATGAGCGCCTTGGCGATCGCACCGGCGATCAATCCGAGCACGATCCAAGCGAGGATACCCATATGCCAAGCCTCCGTTACGGTGGATGATGACGACGGCCGCTCTAACGCAACGCCCGTACCAAGGGTTGCCACCTTGCGCGATGCGCGGACGAGTGCGCTTCCGGTGGCGTCGCAGCGAGGATCAGTGCGCTGTTACCTTGGAATTCATGGCCGCATCGCTGTCTCCCCACGCGTCGGACGAGGGCCTCGCCGGCAAGCGCTACGATCGGCGGCTCGTCCGCCGGTTGCTGACGTACGTGCGGCCCTATCGCCTCCTGGTGGCCGGCGCGTTGTCGCTGCTCATGGTGGAGGGCTTGCTCCAGCTCGTGGGACCGGCGCTCACGCAGCGTGTCATCGACGTGGCGGTTCCCGCGCGCGACGCGCCGATGGCGATGCGGGCGGCCCTGCTGTATGCAGGCTCGCTCGTGCTGGCATTCGCCTGTTCCTACGGCGAGACGATGCTCACGGCAGTCCTCGGCCAGCGGGTGATGCGCGACCTGCGCCTGCAATTGTTCCAGCAGGTCCAGCGACTGTCCATCGCATTTTATGACCGCACGCCGGTGGGGCGTCTCGTCACGCGCGTTACCTCCGACGTCGAGTCACTGAATGAACTGTTCACCGCTGGGGTGGTCGCGGGCCTTGGCGACGTCTTCACGCTGTTCGCCATCGCGGTGATGATGGCCGTGACGGACTGGCGGCTCGCGCTCGCGGCCTTTGCCGTGATCCCTCTCGTGTACCTCACGTCCCACCTGTTCCAGCGGCGGGTGCGCCTGGTGTACCGCGACATCCGCACTCGTCTCGCGCGCATCAACGCGTATCTCCAGGAGCGCATCACCGGCATTCGCGTCGTGCAGCTGTTCGGCCGCGAGGAGGCAGAAGGGGAACGATTCGGCGCCCTCAACAAGGGGCACCTCGACGCAAACCTGCGCTCGATCACCATCTACGCGTTGTATTTCCCGGCCATCGAATTCCTGACCTCGCTCGCGCTGGCAATCCTGCTCGTCGCCGGCGCGCGCCGCGTGGGTGACGACTCGCTCACCGTGGGCGTGGTTGCCGCGTTTCTCCAGCTGTTGCGTCGGTTCTACCAGCCCCTCCAGGACCTCGCGGACAAGTTCAACACGCTCCAGCAGGCGATGGCCGCCTCCGAGCGCATTTTCCTGCTGCTCGACACGGAACCGAGGGCGACGATTGGTGGAACGCCAACCAATGCGCCGAGGGAGAACGCACACGATTCCCGGTCCGTGGAGATCGCCTTCGAGGACGTGTGGTTCCACTATGGCGAACCATCGGCCGAGCCGACGTGGGTGTTGCGCGGGGTGAGCTTCGTGGCGCGGCCCGACGAGACCATCGCGCTCGTGGGTCATACTGGCGCCGGCAAGACCACCATCGTCAACCTCATGCTGCGCTTTTACGAGCCGCAGCGCGGCCGCATCACAGCGAACGGCGTGGACATTCGCCTGCTGCCGCTCGACGACTGGCGTCGCCTGATCGGTTACGTGCAGCAGGACATCTTCCTGTTCGCGGCGGACGTGCGCACCAATCTTCGGCTCGACGCGCCGTTGGACGATGCGGCAGTGATGGCCGCCGCGTCGCGCGTGGGCGCGGATCGCGTCATCGCGCGCCTGCCCGCGCAGCTCGACCAGGTGCTCGGCGAGCGCGGTGCGAGCGTAAGCGTGGGAGAGCGGCAGTTGCTCTCCTTCGCTCGGGCGATTGCGCTGGATCCTGCGGTTCTGCTGCTGGACGAAGCGACGAGCGCGGTTGACAGCGAGTCCGAGGCGGAGATTCAACGCGGCCTCGCGGCGCTGATGCGCGGGCGAACGACTATCGCCATCGCACATCGGTTGAGCACGATCGTGCAGGCGGATGAGATTCTCGTGTTACACCATGGCGAGGTGCGCGAGCGGGGCACGCACGCCAAGCTTCGCGCGATGAACGGCCTGTATGACCGGTTGTACAGGCTGCAAGGCGGTGAATTGCTTAATGTGGAGCCGGGCGCAGTTGCGCTTGCCAGTCCTCAGGGCGCCGGGTAGTTTCCGCCCCTACTGGGTCTTGGGCGCTCCCCGCGCGAGACTCGCGTATCGCTCGCGCCGTAGTCCGACCGCGCATCGCCCCCCAATGCCCGTCCTCCAGCTCGACGATCAACAGTTTCCGCTCAAAGCGGGTGCCACCCGAATCGGCGCAGGTGCCGAGGCGGACGTCGTTGTGCCGGGCTATTCGGCCGTTGCCGTGGAAGCGGTCATCGATGGCGGCCCTACGCCGACCATCCGGCGGGCAGACGATTCCTCGCATGTGCGCGTGAACGGCGTCCTGCTCGGTGCCGAACCGACGCCGCTGATGCACGGAGACAAGGTGGAGGTTGCTGGCCTCGAGCTCCGTTACGCGGACGACGCGAAGGGAGGTGCGACGCAATTCGTGAGTGCGAGCGACATCGCTGCACTCTCGGGCGCCAGGCGCGCCGGGGCCGCCCGCGCCACGACAGCATCAGGAGGACGGCTCGTTTCGCTGGTGGACGGCAAGGAATACTCGGTAGCGGACGCCGGACTGGTCTTCGGACGCGACGCATCGTCGGATGTCGTGGTGGCTCAGAATGAGGTCTCGCGTCGCCACGCTGAGATCGTGCCGGGCGAGCAGGGCTATCTGTTGCGCGATACGAGTGCAAACGGCGTTTACGTCAACGGCGAGCGGGTGCAGGGCTCGGTGAAGCTTGCGCGGGCGGACGTGGTTCGCATTGGGTCTGAGGAATTCCGGTTCTATGCGGACGTGCTGTCCCCGACCCCCGCCACGTCGTCTCCAGCCGTCCCAGCGAGTCCCGTTGCGCCCCCGCCGCCTCAACCGCCACCGCCGGTCGCGTACGCCGAAGATCCGGCCGACCTGTTGGACATGGAGCTCCTGCCGGATCCGCCGGACGCTCTGCCTGTCGTAGCGCCGGCGCCTCCAGCGCCCGCCGCACCCGCGCCGGTCGTGCGCCCCGTTATGCCTGCCGCTGCCAAGGCACCACCAGCGGATGCGCCATCCACGCCGGTGTCGGTGCCCAAGCCAAAGGATCCTCGTCCGGTGGTCGCGGTGCTGGAATCGCTGAACGAGGGTCCGGGCAAGGGCTCGAAGTACGAGCTGCACACGTCGCTTGGGCATATTGGACGCGGTGCGCACAATGACGTGCGCCTCTCCGATGAGAGCGTCAGCGAGACGCACGCGAAACTCCAGAAGCGCGAGGACGGCTGGTATGTGGTGGACATGGACTCCACGAATGGCACGTATGTCGGCGGGTCGCGCGTGATCGGTGAGCGCCGTATCGAGGGCGCGCCGGATGTGCGCTTCGGCGGCATGAAGTTCCGCTTCACGCCGCTCGGCGCGGTCAGCGCATCCGAGGCCGAGTTCAAGGGCACGCGGGCAATCACAGCCATGGGGCGGCCATCGACGCTGGCCGCCGAGCAGTACGCCGCCAAGGCGGTGCATCCCACACCGACAGACGTGCCAGTGACTCCATCTCCCGTGTCGAAGGCAGGTGGTGGAGTGCCCGTCTGGGTGTGGATCGTGGCGATCGCCCTCATCGCCGCCGTGGCGTTCTTCCTGCTGAAGGGACGCGCGTGAAGCTTCTCTATGCGGCACGAACGGACGTCGGCATGATCCGGTCCGGCAACGAAGACAACTTCACCGTCGACGCCAATCCTGAGCGCGGAATCTTCATCGTCGCGGATGGCATGGGTGGGCATGCGGCAGGCGAAGTGGCGAGCGAGATGGCGGTGCAGATCGTGGCGCGCGAGCTCGCGCCCACGGTGGACCTGAATGGCGAGCAGGTGGCAAAGCTCGTCGCGGACACGCTGCGGCTGGCCAACCGGGCGATCCACACGCGCACGCTCACCGAAGTGGATAAGCAGGGCATGGGCACAACGGCGTCCGTCCTGATGATCGCCGACGCGCGCTACCTCATCGGCCAGGTGGGCGACTCGCGCGTGTACCTCATGCGCGACGGCTCGCTATCGCAGCTCACGAAGGACCACTCGTACGTGCAGGAGCAGGTGGACGCGGGTTTCCTCACACCGGAGCAGGCGCGCTACCACCCGTACAGCAACGTGATCACGCGCTGCGTGGGCGCCTCGCCCGACGTAGAGCCGGACGTCTACCGAGGCGAGACCCGCAATGGCGACCTCTTTCTCGTCGCCAGCGACGGACTGACGGGCATGGTGGACGACCGTCGCCTCGGCCAGCTCCTTGGCTCGCGTGCCGAGCCGGATCGCAAGGTGCAGGCGTTGATCTCGGAGGCGAATGGCCGTGGTGGCCTCGACAATATCACCGCGATCATCGTCCACGTGATCGAGGCTGGCACCGCATCGGACGATCCCAACCGGACCGTGGAGATCCGTACCGGTTGAGCGACGAGTCCGTCGGTTCCCTCGCCCAGCTGTACCTCGGCAACATCCTGTATGCGCTCGAGCTCGCGGCGCTCTCGCTGGACGAGCAGGGTAAGGCGGACGACGCGGCGTACTACCGCGGCCTCTCGCGCAAGCTGGCCGAAGCGCACGGCGCCGAGCGAAAGCGCTCAGCCGAGTAGGTTGCCGGTGCCCAGCCTGGCGCGCATGTCGGCGGCCGACAGGCTAGCCAGGCGAATGACCGCGTCGCGCGCGATGGGAAGCCGACGCACGGCAAAGACGCGAAGCCAGCGCGCGCTGCCATAGAGCTCCTCGGACAGCTTGGGCAGGTTCACTGCGCCTTCCCACCCCGCCGCCGTGAGCCGCCGGACGCTGCCGTCGCGACGCACCACGGGAATATCGAGTCCGAGCATCTGCGTCTTGGCGGGATAGTCCACGAGGATCTCGCCAGGTGCGAGTCCCAGCTCGCGTGCCAGTTGATCTTCAACGGCCACGACGAGCGCGCGGTCGTCCGCGATCCATTCGCCGATGTCAGGCGGGAGCTGTGCGGCCGGGCACTCGAACACTCGCTTGTACAACCGCCGCTCGCGCAGCGCTGCCAGCAGCGCGGTGGGATCATTGGTCGCCAGTTCGTGGAGCAGTCCTTCGTCAGTGAAGCCCGCGAGCGTTTCCGCGCTGAGCGACCCCGCGCGCAGTGCGCTGTCCACCAGCCGCTTGTACATCGCCGTGGCGCTGCGCACCGCGTGGTGCCAATAGACGTTGCGATACATCTGGTACTTCGCAAACAGCAGCGACTCCAGTGCGGAGAGTCCCTTCTCGGAGATGCCCACCGCGGGCGCGCCGCGTTCCGGATCGTCGACGATGGTGAGCGAGTTGAGGAGACGATCGACGTCGATGTCGCCGTAGTTCACGCCACACATGAACGCATCGCGCTTGAGGTATTCGATCTTGTCGAGGTCGAGCGAGCCGGAGATGAGTCCCTGCAAGGAGCTCTCGCTGCGCCCGCGGATGAGCGCCATCACGCGTGCTGGCGCGTCGTCACCCAACTCGCCGCGCAGGATGTCCGCGAGGTCGCCCTGCATGATCAGCGGGCGCGCCACCTCCTCGTGATGCAGCGCGCCGATCTCCTCGAGGGCGTGCGAGAAGGGATAGTGGCCGATGTCGTGGAGCAGCGCGGCGTACCGCACGATGAGGCACGACTCGCGGCCGATGGCGCCGGTGAGCCCGCGTTCGTCGAACAGCGCGAGTGCGCGCCGAGCGAGGTGGTAGGCGCCTAACGCGTGCTCGAACCGGGAGTGGCTGGCGCCCGGGTACACGAGGTAGGCGAGGCCGAGCTGGCGCACGTAACGCAGGCGCTGGAACACACGCGTGTCGACCAGCCGAAGAGCGAGCGGGTCGACGCGAATGTTGTTCCAGAGGGGATCGCGGATGATCTCCATCTAACAACCGCGCGGCGAACGGCGAATGGCGATCGGCGCCCCGATACGCGAACCGAGAGCAGTTCGCCGATCGCCGATCGAGATCACCCTTGCGGCCCCGCGCCCCGGATGGACGCCGCCACCGCACCGAACTTCTCGAAGTTCGTGCGGAACATCTCGGCGAGCATTTTCGCCTGCGTGTCGTAGGCCGCGGTGTCGCTCCATGTGCCGCGGGTGTCGAGCACGTCGTTCGGGACGCCGGGCACGGACTGCGGAATGGCGAGCCCGAACACCGGGTCCGTGCGCGTCGGGATGCCATCGAGCTTGCCGTCGAGCGCCGCGTGCACCATGGCGCGCGTAAGGCCGAGCTTCATGCGCTTGCCCACGCCGAACGGACCGCCGCTCCAACCCGTGTTCACGAGCCACACGGTGGAGCCGTGCTCCGCGATCAGGCGGCCGAGCATCTCCGCGTACTTCGTGGGATGCCAGACGAGGAACACCGCGCCGAAGCAGGAGCTGAACGTGGCTTGCGGTTCGGTGACGCCGCGTTCCGTGCCAGCCACCTTTGCCGTGTAGCCGGACAGGAAGTAATACATCGCCTGATCGCGTGACAGTTTCGCGATGGGCGGCAGTACGCCGAATGCATCTGCCGTGAGGAAGATGATGTTCTTCGGGTGACCGCCGCGTCCGGACGGCACGAAGTTGGGGATGTAGGGCAGCGGGTACGACGCACGCGTATTCTCGGTGATGCTCTGGTCCTCGAACTTCACCTTTCGCGTGGTGGGGTCGAGCACGACGTTCTCGAGGATGGTGCCGAACATCTGCGTGGTGCGGTAGATGTCGGGCTCGCCCTCGGGCGAGAGGTTGATCACCTTCGCATAACAGCCACCCTCGTAGTTGAAGGTGCCCTCGGGCGCCCACCCATGCTCGTCGTCGCCGATGAGCGAGCGCAGCGGATCCGCGGACAGCGTGGTCTTGCCGGTGCCGGAGAGGCCAAAGAACAGCGCGGTGTCTCCGCTGGCGCCGATGTTCGCCGAACAGTGCATGGACAGCACGCCCCGCTTGGGCATGTAGTAGTTCATGACGCTGAACATCGACTTCTTGAGCTCACCGGCGTACCGCGTCCCGCCGATGAGGATCACGCGCTCGGCGAGGTTGAGGACGATGAAGGTGCCGGACCGCGTGCCATGCCGGGCGGGATCAGCCTGGAACTCAGGCGCGTGCAGCACGGTGAAGTTGGCCACGAAGTCCTTGAGCGCCGCCGCGTCCGGGCGAACGAACATGTTCCGCACGAACGCCATGTGCCACGCGTTGGGCGAGACGTAGCGGACTGCCAGCTGATACGTGGGATCCGCACCGCAGTAGAGGTCCTGCACGAACAGTTCATCGCGCCCGTCGAGGTACTGGCGCACATCGGCGCGCAGGACCTCGAAGTGTTCCGGCGTCATGGGCTGGTTGACCTTGCCCCAGTCGACGTCGGCTTCGGAGTCCGGCTCCTTCACCACGAACTTGTCGTTGGGCGAGCGCCCAGTGTGTGGAGCCGTGACGGCGACGAACGGGCCCATGTCGGCAAGCTGGCCCTCGCTGCGCCTGACCGCGTGCTGGATGAGCACGGGCGCGGTGCAGTTCCAATGGACCGCGCCGGACGGCGAGATGCCCTGCGCGGCAAGGCTTCTGTCCGTGCGGGTCGCGTCCTGCGAAGTGGTCTGTGTTGCCATCACGATCTACCCTCGGGTGAGACACGCGGCGCGTGGCCGCGTGCGCTAGAGTTTCGAGTACATGGTGGGAGCGGGACTCGCCGCCGCGAAGGCGGGCTCCGCGGATTGCGTTCGTTCCTGCGCGTCCACGACGGCCACCGCAGCCATGTTGACGATGTCCTGCACGTCCGCGCCGCGCTCGAGCACATGCACGGGGCGCCGCATGCCGACGAGAATGGGCCCGATGGCCGTGGCGCCACCAAGGTGATGCAACAGCTTGTAGGCGATGTTGCCCGCGCTCAGGTTCGGGAAGATGAGCACGTTCGCCTGCTCCTTCAACGTGTTGAAGGGGTAGTCTCGCTTCAGGATTTCCGGATCGAACGCCGTGTCCGCCTGCATCTCGCCATCGACGATGAGCGACGGATCGCGCTCGCGCAGGATCTGTGCGGCGCGTGCCATCTTCTCGGCTTGCGGGTGCTTCACGGAGCCGAAGTTGGAGAAGGAGAGCATCGCGATGCGCGGAACGATGCCCATGGTCCGCGCAATGCGGCTGGCCGCGAAGGCGATCTGCGCGACCTGCTCGGCCGTGGGATCGATGTTGACCGTCGTGTCGGCGCAGAAGACCACATGCCGTTCGGTGACCAGCATGTACATGCCGCTCACGAGCCGTGCGCTCGGATGCGCGCCGATGACCTGGAGTGCGGGGCGAATCGTCTCGGGATAGTGCATCGTGACGCCGGACAGCAGCGCATCCGCGTCGCCGCGGGCCACCATGCACGAGCCGAAGTAGTTGCCGTTGAACAACTGGCGGCGCGCCTCGTCGAGTGAGAGGCCCTTCCGCTGGCGCAGCTGCCACATGTAGTGCGCGTATCCGTCGCGCCGCTCCGACGTCGCAGGGTCGTCGATGAGCACCCCATCGAGCGAGATGCGCTGCTCGGCGGCGATGCGCTCGATGGTGGCCCGATTGCCGAGGAGGATCGGATGCGCGATGCCATCGTCCACGAGGATGGCCGCGGCGCGAATGATCTTCGGCTCCTCGCCCTCCGGAAACACGATGCGCTTGGGTGAGCGGGCGGCGCGATTGATGAGGCCGCGCACGATGCCGCGCGCGCGTCCGAGCCGCACTTCCAGCCGCTCACGGTAACCCTCGAGGTCGATGAACTCGCGCGCGACGCCACTCGCGACGGCAGCCCATGCGACGGCAGGCGCCACCCACAGCAGCACGCGCGGATCGAAGGGGAAGGGGATGAGGTAGTTCGCGCCGAAGTGGACATTGCGCAATCCATACAGCGCCGCGACGGAGTCCGGGACGTCCTGCTTGGCGAGCAGCGCCAACGCGCGCGTCGCCGCCATCTTCATCTCTTCGTTGATCTCGGTCGCGCGCACGTCGAGCGCACCGCGAAAGATGAACGGGAAGCCGAGGACGTTGTTGACCTGGTTCGGGTAGTCGCTGCGGCCCGTGGCGATGATCGCGTCGTCGCGCACCTTCAGCACTTCCTCCGGCAGGATCTCCGGGACGGGGTTGGCGAGTGCGAAGATGATGGGACGCGAGGCCATGGCGGCGACCATTGCCCCGGTGACGGCACCGGCGGCACTCAATCCGACGAAGACGTCAGCGCCGACGAGCGCGTCGCTGACCGTGCGCGCGTCCGTCTTCGCAATGAAGCGCGCCTTGTACGGATCCAGGTCGCCTTCGATGCGGCCCTCGTAGATCACGCCGGCGCGGTCGCACATGAGGATGTTCTCCCGCTTCACGCCAAGCCGCACGTAGTGCTCGGCAGTGCTGATGGCGGCGGCGCCGGCGCCCGAGAACACGCACTTCACCTGCTCGATGTGCTTGCCGACGATCTCCAGGGCGTTGAGCAGCGCGGCACCAGAAATGATCGCCGTGCCGTGCTGGTCGTCGTGGAAGACCGGGATGCCCATCGTGCGGCGCAGGGTTTCCTCGATGTAGAAGCACTCCGGCGCCTTGATGTCCTCCAGGTTGATCCCGCCCACCGTCGGCTCGAGCAATTGGCAGAACTTGATGACGTCGTCAGCGTTCTCGGAGCCGACCTCCAGGTCGAAGACGTCGATGTCGGCGAACTGCTTGAAGAGGTTCGCCTTGCCTTCCATTACCGGCTTGCCGGCGAGCGCGCCAATGTTGCCGAGTCCCAGCACGGCGGTGCCGTTGGTCACGACGGCGATGAGGTTGCCGCGTGCCGTGTACTTGTAGACGTCGTCCGGATTGTCCCTGATGGCGAGGCAGGGCTCGGCCACGCCGGGCGAGTACGCCAGCGCGAGATCACGCTGGTTGTTGAGTGGCTTCGTGGGGACGACGGCAATCTTGCCGGGCCGCCCACGGGAGTGGTAGTCGAGTGCGTCTTCGCGTTTGGTCATGGGAGACGCGAAAGATAGTGTGCGCCCCCGCGGGGAGGCACCTGCTCGCGTCTCCCCTGAAAGCGGGGTGATCCTGGGTATTTCCCGCTCAGAACAACAGGCGGTAGACCAGGGCGACGTTGCGGCCAGGATTGAACGCAAAGTCCTTGATCCGGCTCGACGCGTCGCGGTACTTCTCGTCGAACACGTTGTCTGCTCGCAGCGTCACGGTGCTGAGTCGACCGCCCAGCGAGAATGCATACGAGGCGCTGAGGTTCACGAGGTCGTACGACTCCGCCACGACGCTGGCGGGATCGCTCGCGACGACGGCGACCGGCACGCGACCCTGCGAGAACGCGTGACGCACATCGAGATCGAGCGAGATGATGCTATTGTCGAACCGGGCCAACGCTCCGATGCGCGCCGGTGGGATGTACGACAACGGCTCGCCGGACGCGAAGCTCCCGCGCACCACGTCGCCCATGGCCCCGATGACGACGTGCGGCATCACCTCCACTTCCGCGCGTCCCTCGACGCCCTTGAGCGTTGCGTCAGCCTGACGGAACCTGTTGAGGGGGACCGTCTCGGGTCCGTCTTCGCCATCGATCGTCGTGTCCGCGACGATGTTCGGCGCGACGAAGTTGTCGACGCGGTTGTAGTAGCCGGACAGCTGCGCCGTGAACGTGGCGTTCTGCACGCGGAGGATGGCGTCGAGTCCCTGATTGGTCTCCGACTTGAGGTTGGGATTGCCCACGTCGTACGTGCCCACGGCCGCGTGGAAAGCGTTGGAGAACAGCTCCTCCACCGTGGGCGCGCGAAATGCGCGCGCGGCGCTGACGCCCAGTGACACGCCGTCGGAGAACGGGATGCTCACGCCGACCGAGCCAGAAACGTTGTTGAAGTCGCGTGACCTGCCTGTACCGAACTTCGCGTCCCCTGTTTTTGTCTCGATCGAGTACAAGTCATAGCGCGCACCCACCTGCAGGCTGGCAACGCGGTCATGCGCCTCGGTGGCGGTGCCCAGTGGAATCTCCTGGTACACGAAGAGTCCGCCGCCATTGCTGTTGGCGGCGGGCGTCAGCGCTTCATCGCCCGCGGCCGAATACTGGCGAAACGTGCCCTGTGCGCCGACCGCACCGCTGACGCGGCCGACTTTCGTCCGGCCAAGGACGTCGAACGACTGCGTATGCAGGTTGAAGCG
The DNA here is from genome assembly GCA_031407575.1 of Gemmatimonadaceae bacterium. Classification (GTDB taxonomy): domain Bacteria; phylum Gemmatimonadota; class Gemmatimonadetes; order Gemmatimonadales; family Gemmatimonadaceae; genus AG11. The sequence goes on from JANOIJ010000096.1 coordinate 58,347, forward strand.
CGTGCCGATCACCCCGTTCGGCTCGATCTCATCGTGACCATACCACTGGGCGCTTCCGTTCACGCGGAGTGTCGTGAACAGGCGAGGCGGCGAGCTGAACTCGGCGCGGCCGCTCAGCTCGTGACGCTGCCCCTCGATGTGCGCGCCATCATTGTCCGCCGACGGCAATCCGTACTCGAATTGATATCCACGATACAATGCTCCCGCCGTTCCCTTGCCGCCGGCATAGCCAAGCCCGGCGACGCCGGACGCGTTGTCGAAGTAGGAATTCTGAAGCGTCAACCCTCCGCCCATGCGCAGGTCGTTCGCGCGGCGGACCTGACCGCGCCCAACGAGCGCGAGCGATGCCGTGAGTGGGATGGTGACGCCAGCCGCGCCTGCGCCGCCCGGCGTCCCGCTCTCCGACGACAGGTTGACGTAGCCATCGACATGCTCGGGAATCGCCGTCGGCAAGTCGTTGGAGATCACGTTGACGACGCCGCCCAGCGCATTGTTGCCGTAGAGCAATGACGCCGGACCGCGCACGATCTCGATGCGCTGCGCCGTGAGCGGGTCGATCGAGACGGCGTGATCGGGTGACGTGGCCGACAGGTCGCCCGCACGCTCGCCATCCTGCAGGACGAGGATGCGCTCACCCGACAGGCCTCGGATTACGGGCGCCGATGCTGCGGGCCCGTTGTAGCGCACGGAGATGCCTGGCTCACTCGCCAACGTCTGGGCGACCGTGCCACTCAGGTGGCGCGCGAGCGCCGCGGCCGAGATCTCCGTCGTCGATTGCGCGACGTCGCGGGGATCGGTGCCGATTGGTGTCGCCGTGACCTGCACGGCGCCCAGCTGCGTGACGGTCGTCGCCCTGGCCATGACGATGCGCAGCATGAGGTCGGCGCCAACTGCTGGTACGACGATGTCGGCGTGGCTCGGCCGATAGCCGATCTGCATCGCGATCACGTGAAACGTTCCGGCCGGCAGGCCGGTGAAGACGAATCGTCCTGAATCGTTGGTGATGGCCGTGCGGTTCAACGCGTTGACGAAGACGCGGACGTCGCCGATGGGCTGGCCAGCGCTGTCGACGACAACGCCGCGTACGACCGGGGCGCTGGACGAGCGCGGCGCGCACGCGGTGGTCAACGAGGAGCAGGGAGAGGCGCCGGCGCTTGCGGTCGTCGCGAGGCTCAATGCGGCACCCAGGAGCATCGGCGAGAGCCGACGCGATAATGTGTTGCTCGGAAACGGCATGTAATCCACTGTTGAGTGCCTGTGACGGCACGATGTCGAGAGTCACCGGTGCGCGCGCGGCGCGCCGACGGCGGGCGAGGACTAACCGGGATCGAAGGCGAGCCAGGGGCTCACCGCTCAGACCGTCGGCGGTGCTCTCGAGAGTGGAAGCCGACCACGTTCAACCCGGTCGGGGACACGCGTGGCCGACGCTGGGAACGACGTCGTGCCAACAACGAATGCGGGCGCGCAGACCGCGTGGCTCGGGGTGCCAGTGCGCTGCGCCGCGTGGCACATCGCACAGTCCGCCGGATGCACGGGCGCGCAGGACGTGCCGGAGCCAGACTCCACGTGCGAGGTGACGTCGGCTCCGGCGCGCTCGAGGAGCGCGTCGGCATACGCAGTGACGGTGGGCAGCGCGAATTGCAGCAGCGCCCACAGCATCACCCAACCGCGAAACCTCTGGCCTCGTGCCATGCGTGCAACGTACGAGGCGCCGCGCGCTCGGGCAATCGAGAGAGAGTCGGACCGTGGGATCCTCGCGAAATCTGCTCAGTCTCCAGTCGCCAGTTTCCAGATGCCAGTCGCAGTCATCAGTCGCGGCTCGCCGCTCGCCCTCGCCGATCGCCGATCACCGGTCGCGTAAGCGGCACGCATCCGTCGATATTGTCAGAACGATGAACAGCCTGTGGGCAGACCCGCGCGGCGCGTATGCCATTCTTGGCCTCCTCGCGCTCGGCATCCTCGGCGCGAGCATGGCGCCGGGCGGTTTGCGCGACGGACCGCGGCGATCGCGCAGGCTCATCGCGGCTGCCGTGCTCGTCGGCGCGGCGCTGTCGCTTCTGTGGCCGCACTTCACGCGCGGCCGTGCGCTCGACGCGAATCCAGTGTCCGCCCCATCGACGCAACTCGCGGGAGCCTGGCTCGACGGCATCGACACGCTGCGGCTCGGCAGCGATGGCCGGTATACCTGCAACGGACCGCGATGCACGGGCTTCGGTGCGCGCGGCACGTGGAGCACAGGTGACGGCGCGTCACTCACCGCGCGGTGGAGCGATGGTCATGTGGTGACGTGGCGCGTCGTGACGTACAACGGACGCTACCGGTTGGCGCTGCTGCCTGAGGGCGACGTCGCGGCCGCGTGGGAAGGCCGCCTCTACTTCGAGCGCGTCGATCCGTGACGCGCCGAGTGGTGGTGATTGGTGCGGGCGCAGCGGGAACGATGGCCGCGATCTTCTCTGCTGAGCGGGGCGCGGAGACGACGCTGCTCGAGCGCACGCGCGACGGTGGGCGCAAGATCCTCATCAGCGGCGGCGGCCGCTGCAACGTGTTGCCGTCGGAGCTGGACGAGACGCGCTTCGTCACGGACTCGTCGCCACACACGTTGCGCAAGCTGGTCCGCAGTTGGCCGCTCGCGGAACAGCGCGCGTTCTTCGAGCAGCAGGTGGGCATCCCGCTCGTCGAGGAGTCGGAGTCACGCAAGCTGTTTCCCGCGTCGCACAAGGCGCGCGACGTGCGCGACGGATTGCTCGCGTTGGCGAAGCGTCGCGGCGCGTCGGTGTTCTTCGATACGATCGTCACCGATGTGATGCCGGTGGATGGTGGCTGGTCGGTCGCGTGCGCAGGAGCGCCGCCGATCCTGGCCGACGCGGTCATCGTCGCGACCGGAGGTCTCTCCGTGCCCACCACCGGTAGCGACGGCATGGGCCTTCGCGTACTCGAGCGACTCGGTCACACGATGCACACGACCTATGCGGCGCTGACGCCGGTCACGGCGCATCCGGCGCCGTACGCGGCGCTGTCCGGCGTCTCACTCACTGTCACGCTCTCCGCGACGAGCCCGGCACGCTCGGCCACGGCAACAGGTGGCTTTCTCTTTACGCACATCGGCTACAGCGGACCGTCGGTGCTCGACGTCTCGCACGTGGTGGTGCGCTCGCGGGCTGAATCGTCTGAGCCGCCGGCGCGTGTTGCCGTGCGGTGGACGTCACTTGGCGACGACGACTGGGTGAAGCGTCTCGAACCGCGCGGCGCTCGCACCGTGCAGGCGGCGGTGCGCGCGGAGTTGCCGGACCGGCTCGCCGCGGCGTTGCTCGATGCGGCGGATGTCGCGCCAGAGCGCATGTTGTCCGAATTGACGCGCGATGAACGGCGGCGACTCATCGAACAGCTGGTGCGAGGTCCGCTGCCGTGGAGTGGCGACGAGGGGTACAGAAAGGCGGAGGTGACCGGAGGCGGGGTAAGTCTCGCCGAGCTCGATCCGCGCACCATGGAAAGCCGGCGATGTCCTGGGCTGTTTCTGTGCGGCGAGGTGCTGGACGCCTTTGGTCCCATTGGCGGCTACAACTTCCTGTGGGCGTGGGCGACCGGCCGCGCGGCGGGCGTTGGCGCGGCTGCGCGTGGGACCGCTCGTGCTTGAGCTCACGAGCACACGCTGGCGCGAGCTCACGCATGCGTATGGCTCGGCGGAAGACATCCCGCGTCTCCTCGATGCGCTGGCGACGCACGATGGCCAGCAGGAACGCGAAGAGCTGTGGTTTGGCCTCTGGGCGACGCTGTGCCCCGAGGGGCGCGTGCAGTCCGCCGCCTATGCGGCGGTGCCGCATGTGCTGGCGCTCGCGCGTGTGCGCGACGCGGGCGACCGTATCGCGGCGTTGCACTTCGCGGCGTCGGTGGAAGTCTCGCGCCACGAGCCAGGCGCGCCGCCGATTTCGCACGACCTGGTGGCGGCGTACGCGCTGGCCGTGGAGTCGATGCCAGCGCACGTGGCGGAATTCGCGAACGTCCCGTGGGATGAGCCCACGGCGCGCATCCTGGCCGCGGCGCTGCTGGCGGGAAAGCGGCAAGCCATTCTGGCCCGCGCGCTACTGGACGACACTGCGGACGCGTAGGACGCCGTTGGCCGTTCGCCGCTCGCGAACTACATGTCGAACTCGTGCGCGAACGCCACCGCGAACGCGAACGTCTTGGCGCGACTGCGCGTCTCGAGCACGTCGGCCACGCGCTCCAGCCGCTTCGGGATGCCGAGGATCTTCTCCTGCGCGCGCTTGCCCATCTCGTCGAGTCCGTCGATGGTCTCGATGGCCCAGTAGCGGATCTGCTCCTCGACGATGGCGAGATAGTCCCGCGGCCCATAGATGCCGGCGCGCCGGATGACGTCCGCCATCTCGCGGAAGTGCGGCATGTTGACGCCTGGCATATCGATAGACGGCATGATCTCGGCGGCAGAGGCGAGCGCGTTGTTGGGGTCGCGCTTCAGCGCCTCTTTGAAGATCGTGCGGTAGAACGTGTAGTGCCGTGCCTCTTCCTTCGCGACGTTGGACAGCACCGTCCCAATGGTCGGCTCGTACTTGCCGGCCAGCTTGCCGGTGTTGGAGTGGCTCACCTGCGTCGCGCGCTCCTGCAGCGTGGTGTAGACGAAGACGCGATACGGATCCTTATCCCACGCGGGCTCGAAGCCGGAGCGCAGGTACTCGAACTGCATGCGCTCGAGCACCGGATTGTCGAGGATGCGCGTGTCGTGCATGTAGTCGTGCAGCACCGCGCCGTGGCGATCCTCCTCAGCGGTCCAGAGGTTGGTCCACTTCGTCCAGAAGTTGTCGGCGCCAAGGTACTGGGCGAGCAACCGGTGGAAGTGCGGCAGTCCTTCCTCCGTGAGGAGATTCAGCGCCAGCGCGACGCGCGCGGGGATGCTGATGCCATCAGCGCGGGCGCGCAGCTCACGGAGGTGCGCGTCGGGGTCGGTGTCTGGCGCCGGTGCGAGCAGCTCGCTCGGGAACCACAACACGCGCTTGGCTTCGTGCGCGACCATGAGCTCGTGGACGACCGGCTCCAGGTCCGAGAGCACTTCGACCTTGGCGTGAATCTCCGCTTCGTGAGGTGTCATCTCGGTTAATCTGACGGGTGTGACGCGCAGGGTCCAGCGTCGCCCGGGCGGAATTGCCCCTGCGGACGCGGGCGCGCAAGTGACCGCGCGTCGCATCTCCCGCGCCAGTCCGATGGCGTGGCCACGCTGCAGGCGCCCGCGCGGCCCGTCGTCGTTCGCGCCGTTCGCCGTCGCCGTTCGCCGCTCGCGTTCGCCGTCCCACGATCTTGACATCGTCGCCGGATGGCGACTCTTTGTGGCCATGACTCCTCCACGGAACGCCGAGCGCGCGATCGCCGATGCGCTGCTGCAGCACTGGGATCCGCTTCGCGTTCGCGACACGCCGGGGACGCATGACGAATACCTGACGCACGCGCACGCGGTGTACGGACTCCTGGCGCGCGGCGGCTCCTCGCTGCAGGTGTCGCGGTACCTGCATCAGGTGGAGAGTGTGGAGATGCACCATCCCGAGCTCGCGTCCGAGGATCTCAGCCCGCTGCTCGCAGCCTTGCGCGCCATCGACCTCGACGCGTAGCACGCTCCCCGTGGCGCGCCTCGCGCGCGCGGGCGAAGTTGCGATGCATGGCGCTCACCGCAACGATTTACAACTTCGACATCCAGCTCGCGGACGTGGACCGCGGCGTGTACGAGCCGCTGTCCTTCCGCGTCGCGTGCCAGCCCTCGGAGACCGAGGAATACTTGCTGTCTCGCGTGCTGGCGTACTGCCTGGAGTACCGCGAGGGGATCAGCTTCTCCAAGGGCATCGCGGAGCCAGACGTCCCCGCGCTCGCGGTGCGCGACCTGACGGGCGCGATGCAGGTCTGGATCGACGTCGGCGCGCCCGACGCGGCGCGGCTGCACAAGGCGAGCAAGGCGTCGCCCCGCGTCGTGGTGTACACCCACCGCGACGCGGCGCGGCTCGTGGCGCAACTGGCGGGCGAGCGGATCCACCGCGCCGCGGAGCTGGAGTTCTACGGATTCGACCGCGCGCTGATCGACGGACTGGTCACGCGTCTGGAGCGGCGCAACGGCTGGGAGCTGTCCG
>JANOIJ010000106.1:0-3488 GCA_031407575.1 Gemmatimonadaceae bacterium
GGTGGGCGGGTGCGGTAGCGGGAGCGTTGTTCCTCTGCTTCCCTGCATCCGTTGAAGCTGTAGCGTGGGCCGCGGGGGTGCAGGACGTTCTCATGACGAGCTTCGTTCTCGGCTTTCTGCTTGTACTCACTACTTCACGGCTGACGCCGTCGCGGGCAGTTACTGCCGTCGCCCTTCTCATCGGAGCATGTCTTACAAAGGAAACGGGCGTCACAGCGACCGCGCTTGCTGTGCTTGTGTGCGTCACGATTCGCGCTCAGCGTTCGAGGTGGGTTCTAGTCGCGACGTCGGCCGCCGTGGTGGCGGTGCTGTTAGCCGTCCGTTTCGCATTCGTCCCATTCCCGAGGACTATGGGGCCTCAGCTCTCTCTATACGAGGTGAAAGAACTGCTGGTCCGGCCGTTTGCGACCCTCCTCGTTCCCCTGCGGGAAGCCGAAGCTACCGCTCTGCCATGGGTGGCGCTGGCGCTAGTCGTAGTGGTCGTGACGGCGCTCGTCGTATCGGCGCGCCGCTGGAACCGTCGCAGCGCGCGTTTTCATCTGGTGCTGTTGGGCGCAGCCTTCGTGCTGGTGTCGGTTTCGCCTGTGAATACCCTCTTCTTCGTCACCGGAGACCTCCTAGAACGCCGATCGGTTTAGTGATGGCGGAAAATCGATCATTTGCAGTCCTGGGATCGACAGATTATGCGGTCTGTGATCTGATGCGCCCGAGGCCCATGGGCCCGAGGAGGCATGCAGATGACGATCGCGCGTTGGACACCGCCTGTCGCGCCGACGAGGCAAGAGCAGTTCATTTTGAAGCGCCTCGGTCGGGTACGTAAACTCCTCGGGTTTCTGCGGTTGCATCGGCACGAGTTGTTCGATGCGGCGTTTCAAGATGAACTGGCGTCGATGTACCGCACGACTGGTGCTGGAAAAGATGCGCGCCCGCCCGCGATGATGGCCATGGCGATGCTGGTGCAGGGATATCTGGGCATGTCCGACGCCGAGATGATCGAATTGACGGTCGTCGACCTGCGCGTGCAGATGGTGCTCGGGTGTCTGGGTGCCGAGGCGCCGCCGTTTTCGCAAGGCGCGTTGCAGACGTTTCGCGAGCGGCTGATCGCCGCCGACTTGGATCGCCGCGTGCTCGAACGTACGGTCGAATTGGCGAAGGCCACCAACACGTTCGACTACCGCAAGCTGCCCAAGACGCTGCGCGTGGCGATCGATTCGAGTCCGTTGGAAGGCGCGGGACGCGTCGAAGATACGTTCAACTTGCTGGCCCATGCGGCACACAAGGTGGTCCGCTGTGCGGCCGACCTGCTCGGGTGGACAGAAGAGAAGGTCTGCAGGCAGGCGGGCATTCCCCTGCTGGTGGAGTCGAGCATCAAACGCGCGCTCGACATCGACTGGAACGATGCCGTCGAGAAGACCCATGCGATCACGACGTTCACGCGTCAACTCGACGCGCTGCAATCGTGGATCGCACGACAATTCCCCAATACAATTGCCCAGCCGCCGCTGAAGGAGCCGGTCGAGGCGCTCGTGCAGATCCGAACGCAGGATCTGGAGCCCGACCCACAGGGCGGTGGGTCGCGCATTCGCGAGGGCGTGGCGGAGGATCGACGGGTCTCGATCACAGACCGGGAGATGCGTCATGGCCGCAAGAGCAAGAGCAAACGGTTCAACGGATTCAAGCGGCACATTGCCGCGGACGTCGATCGCGGGCTGATTCTGGCCTGCGCCCTCACGCCGGCGAACCGTCCCGAGGACGAAGCCATGCCGTCCTTGACGGTCGATCTGGCGCGGCAGGGACTCGAGGTCGACGATTTGCTGATCGATCGCGGGTACATCAACAGCACGCTCGTCGATGAAGTGCTCGCCAGGCGCGGCAAGATTGTCTGCAAACCGTGGAAGTCGCACAACGGCAACCTGTTTCCCAAATCCGCCTTCACGCTCAATATCCGCAACCGCACGATCGCATGCCCGAACGGACAAGTGCACAGCTTCTCGTTCGGCACCGTGGTCGAATTCGATCCCGACGTGTGCGATCGCTGTCCGCTGCGCGCGCAATGCACCACCGCCGAATTCGGCCACGGGCGCACCGTGGCCATTGCGGAGAACGAACCGCTCCAGCAGCGGCTCCGCAAACAGATCCAGACGGCCGCCGGACGCGCCGCGCTGCGCGAGCGCACCATGATCGAACACAAACTCGCGCATATCTCCCAGCGGCAAGGCAACCACGCGCGCTACGTGGGCGTCCGCAAGAACACCTTCGACCTCCGTCGCGCGAGCGCGATCCAAAACCTGGAGACACTCCATCGTTCAGAGGCCCATTTGCGAAAGGCTGCGTAATGACGTCACTTTCAAACCGTTCGGCGCTCTAGGGCGGCTAAAGATGCTCAGAGCTGATCCGGGCGGCGTCTCCGGCCCGCGAAGTTGGAGCGTGGCCGTCGCCGCCCACGGATGCTTTGCCGTGACAAGGCCTGTCTAAGACCTCATCAGAGATGGCAGCGAGGGCCGCCACCAGTGTGAACCGTACCGGGATCTTCGGAGAGCGAATAATGTGGGTTAGGCCACTGCGGCCTGCTCATAATAGCGCGCTTCGAATTCTGCCGGAGGCACGTAGCCGAGCGGTTCAAGCAATCGACGGTGATTGAACCAGTCGACCCACTCGAGCGTGGCGAATTCGACGGCCTCCAGATGCCGCCACGGTCCTCGTCGACGAATCACCTCCATCTTAAAAAGTCCGATCACCGATTCAGCGAGCGCATTATCGTACGCGTCGCCGCGGCTGCCCACCGACGGCGCGATGCCGGCGTCGGCCAGGCGGTCCGTGTACCGCATCGACACGTATTGGGTCCCGCGATCACTGTGGTGGACCAACCCCGTCGCGAGATCGCCGCGATCGTGGATGGCTTGTTCCAGCGCGTCGAGCACGAAGTCCGTGTGGAGCGAGGCGGCGACGCGCCAGCCCACGATGCGGCGCGCGAAGACGTCGATGACGAAGGCGACGTAGACGAACCCGCGCCACGTCGCGACGTACGTGAAGTCCGACACCCACAGCTGGTTCGGCCGCGTCGCGGTGAAATCCCGGACCACCAAGTCCGGGCGTCGATCCGGTTCGCCCGCAGATTCGGTCGTGGTCGTCCAGGCCCGCCCGCGCACCGCACCCGCCAGGCCCATGGCCCGCATCAATCGGCACACCGTGCAGCGCGCGACGTCAATCTTCTCGCGCCGCAACTGCCGCCAGACCTTCCGCGGCCCGTAGACCTGGTGATTGGCCTCCCACACGCGGCGAATCTCCTCGCGCAGCTCGTCGTCGCGGCGGGCACGAGCGCACCGGCGCGCGGGATCGGCCTGCTGCGCGGTGTGGAGAAAGTACGTCGATGGGGCCATCGGCAACGTGTCGCAAATCGACTCGACCCCATAGGTGTCGCGGTGCTGGTCGATGAAGGCGACCATTACCGCGCTCGGCGGTCGAGCTCCGCCTGGGCGAAAAACGCG
>JANOIJ010000118.1:0-50684 GCA_031407575.1 Gemmatimonadaceae bacterium
CATCACTAACGACTAGCTTGTTTTCATCCTGAGCGCAGCGATGGATCTGCACGTCGGCACGTGCATATCCTTCGCTTCGCTCTGGATGACAACCCTCTCACCCGGGCGGCCGCGGCGGTAGGTTTCGCGAATGTCCCGCCCGCCCGTCGTGTCAGCAGCGAGCTCCGATACCGCCGTAGTCCAGGCCGAGGAATTGTCGCGCGTGTTCGGCGGGCGGCGCGCCGTGGACGACGTGAGCTTCACCATCGCCAGCGGCGAATGCCTGGCGCTGTTTGGCCCGAACGGCGCCGGCAAGACGACACTCCTCCGGCTGCTCGCTGGCCTCCTCACGCCCACCGCCGGTTCCTGCCGAGTGGGCGGGCGGTCGTTGAAGGACGGTCCCGCGGTGCGCGCGCAGGTGGGACTCGTGTCGCACGCGAGCATGCTCTATGGCACGCTCACCGCGCGCGAGAACGTGGAGTTCGCGGCGCGCATGTACGGACTTGTGTCGCCGGAGCGTGCGGCGCACGACGCCCTCGCCGCCATGCGGGTGCTCGATCGCGCGGACACCCCCGTGCGCCTGCTCAGTCGCGGGCTCCAGCAGCGCGTGTCCATTGCGCGCGCCATCGTGCATGACCCGCGACTGCTCCTCTGCGACGAGCCGTACACCGGCCTCGACGAAGCAGGGAGCGCGGCACTCACGCAGGCGTTGTTGGAACGGCGCGCGAGCGGCGCAGCGCTGCTGCTGGTGACGCACAACCTGGGCGAGGGACTCGCGCTCGCCACGCACGCGGCGATCATGCGGCGCGGCAAGATGGTGCGACACGAGTCGCGCGCTACCGTGGACACCGCGTCCTACGCCACGGAGTATCGCGAGCTGGTGACCGCCGATGCGTGAGGCCACGCCGCCAGGCGCCTTCCACGCCGCATGGCTCGTGGCGAAGAAGGATCTCGCCATCGAGTTTCGCACCCGAACCGCGTTCCTCTCGGCGATCGTCTTTGCGTTACTTGGCGTCACCATCTTCTACTTCGCGTGGGACTCCACCGCCGTCGCCGCGAGCGACCTCGCCCCCGGCGTGCTGTGGGTGATCTTCATCTTCGCGGCGTTGCTCGGACTCCAGCGCTCCTTCGGCGCCGAGCTCGCGGACCGCGCGATCGACGGACTGCTCGGCGCGCCGGTGGCGCGTGAATCGATCTACCTCGGCAAGGCGCTCGCGAATCTTGTGTTCGTGTCCGGTATCCTCGCCGTCACGCTGCCCGCGGTGGTGCTGTTCTACAACCTGCCCATCGGCTCCGGCATTCTTGCGCTGGCGGGCATTGCGATGCTGGCCGCCATCGGTCTCGTGGCCATCGGCACGCTGTTCAGTGCGATGGCCGTGAATACGCGAATGGCGGAGTTGCTGCTGCCCATGCTCAGCCTTCCGTTCTTCGTGCCCATCGTGATGTCCGCCGCGCAGTCCTCGGCGCGGTTGATGGCGGGGCGTCCGGTGGCGGAAGCATGGCCGTGGCTACGCATTCTCATCGCCTTCGACATCGTATTCGTCACAGCCTGTACGCTCGCCTTCCCTTACACACTCGACGAATGACCACATCATCGGCGGCGGCAACCGTGCCGCGTCGAGGACCGGACGTCCTGCTCGGCGTCGCGATGGCGGCCGTCGCGGCCGTGCTCGTGCGCGTGTACGCGTTTACGCCCGTGGAGGCGATGCAAGGACCCGCGCAGAAGATCCTCTACATTCACGCGTCGTCGGCGTTCATTGCGCTGTACCTGGCCTTTGTGCTCATGGCCGTCGCGAGCCTCCTCTACCTCTGGCTCAAGGACGAGAAGCTCGACCGCGTGGCGGAGAGCGCGGCGGAGGTGGGGCTGGTGTTCACGACGGTGGTGCTGCTCACCGGGCCACTCTGGGGCAAGACGATCTGGGGCGCATGGTGGACGTGGGACGCGCGCCTGACGTCGACGCTCTTCCTGTGGTTCATCATCCTCGCGTACAGCATGCTGCGCGGTGCGGTGGAAGACCCCGCGCGACGTGCCCGCTATTCCGCGGTGCTCGGCATCCTCGCGTCGCTGCTCGTGCCGTTCATCCACCTCAGCGTCTACCTGTTCCGCACGCTGCACCCCATGCCCATCCTGCTCAAGCCGAGCACGCCGTCCATGCCGCCGGAGATGCGCATGACCTTCTATCTGTCGTTCGCCGCGTTCACGCTGCTGTTCGTCGCGTTGCTCCGTGCGCGCTATCGCGTGGCCACGCTGCGCGATCTCCTCGCCGATCGCGAACAGGAGGCCGCATGACGCCCGACAATGGCGTTTACGCCGCGGCGGCGTACGTGCTCGCAACCATCGTGTACGTGGCGTACTCCGTGATCCTCGTGGCGCGCGAGCGCGCGCTGCGCAAGAAGCTCGACGCGCACGAGCGGACGCACGGCTGATGTCGCCGGCGGCACGGAAAGCCGGCATCGTCTACCTGGTGGGTGCGGGACCTGGCGATCCGGGGTTGCTCACGGTGCGTGGGCGCGAGCTGCTCGCGTCGTGTGACGCCATCGCCACGGACGCGCTGGCGAACCCCGCCATCGTGGCGGCGGCGGTGCTCGCGAATCCAGGCGTCGAGCTGCACGACGTCGGTAAGCGCGGCGGCGACAGCGGGTCCGCGGACCAGGACGAGATCGACGCGTTGCTCGTGCGGCTCGGGCGCGAGGGCAAGCGCGTCGTTCGCTTGAAGGGTGGCGATCCGCTCGTGTTCGGCCGCGGCAGCGAGGAGGCGCAGGCACTCGCGCGTGCCGGCGTGGCGTTCGAGTTGGTGCCTGGCGTGACGGCAGGCGTCGCCGCGCCGGCGTATGCGGGCATTCCCGTCACCCATCGCGGAGTGGCCACCTCGGTCACGTTCGTCACTGGCCACGAAGATCCGGACAAGGCCGAGACGCAGACGGATTGGGCGGCACTTGCGCGCACCGGCGGAACGATCGTGCTGTACATGGGCGTCAAGACGCTGCCGCGCATCGCCGACGCGCTCGTCGCCGGCGGACTCTCGCCCGACACACCCGCCGCGGCCGTGCAGTGGGGCACGTACGCCCGGCAGCGCACTGTCGTCGCCACGGTCTCGACGCTCGCGGAGGCCATTGCACGGGCGCAACTCTCCGCACCGGTCATCACCATCATTGGCGACGTCGTATCCCTCCGCGGCGAGATCGCGTGGTACGACCGCAAGCCGCTGCACGGGCGACGCGTGGTCGTCACGCGCGCGTCCGCGCAGGCCACCGGGCTACGCGACGCCCTGCGCGAGATCGGTGCGGATGTGCTGGAACTTCCCGCCATGCGCATCGCGCCCATCGCTGGCGATCTGCTGAACGATGCACTTCGCCACCTCGATCGGTACGACTGGATCGTGTTCACGAGCCAGAACGCCGTGCGCATCATGTGGGACACACTCCTCGCGCTCAACCTGGATGCGCGCGCGTATGCACACTCCAGTGTGGCGTGCGTCGGGCGCACGACGGGTGACGCGCTGCTCGCCTGCGGGCTCACGCCTGACGTCATTCCAGCACGATTCGTGGCCGAGGGACTTCTGGAGACGTTCTCCCTGCGCGGCGACATGCCGGGCGCACGCGTGCTCTACTTGGCCGGCGAAGGCGCGCGCACGGTGCTCCTCAACGGGCTGCGCGAGCTCGGCTGCACGGTGGACGTCGTGCCGATCTATCGCGCCGTGAGCGACGGCACTGGCGCCGACGCGCTGCGCGCAGCACTCGACGCCCGCACCGTAGATGCCGTCACGTTCGCCTCGGCGTCGGCGGTGCGTGGGTACGTGGACGCGATTGGCGCCGATCTGGCGAGGTTCGCACCTGCTGTCTCCATCGGCCCCATTACGAGTGACGCCATTCGTGCCGCAGGCATCGCGCTCGGTGCCGAGGCGGTGGAGTCGTCCGTGCAGGCGCTCGTGGACGCGACGCGCGAGTTCCTCGCGTGACTGGTTGTCATCCTGAGCGCAGCGAAGGATCTGCACCTGCTGTTGCAACGGGCGGAGGTGCAGATCCTTCGCTGCGCTCAGGATGACAGCTAGGGTGCTCGCGTTCGCCACATCATCGGCAGTGCTAGACCTCACCGCCGACGATGCCTGCGGCGAACCGAGCGCGCCGTTGAGCTAGGTTTGCCGCCTGGTCGCTCGAGCAAACAACGCGGGCAGGTCCAGCGACAGCGCGGCGACGCCACTGTCCGGCTGCCACGTCATCTCGTCGCTCAGCACTTCCGGTCAGAAGTCGTGGCGTCGCCACCGCTCGATCACCGCGGCGTCGAGGTCGGCGATCCAGTATTCCTGCACGTCATGGCGCTGGAAGAACTGCCGCTTGGTCACGCGGTCGTGCCTCGCCGTGCTTGGTGAAAGCGCCTCCACTGCGAGCAGGATCATTGGCTCGTGGCCATCATGAAACGGCCGCATTCGGGCTGTCATCCCGAGCGAAGTCGAGGGATCTGCACTTTCCGCTTGGTTGTAAGGTGCAGGCCCCTCGACTCGCTTCGCTCGCTCGGGGTGACAACCCGTCTGACTTGACAGAACCGGCAGTTTCACGACGGACACTAGCTCGCCCGCTAGATTCATGGCGTGACTACACCAGCCTCATCCACCCTGCTGCGCATCGGGACTCGCGCGTCCGAACTGGCGCTGCGTCAGGCGCGTCTCGTCCAGGCGGCGCTCACTGATCGCGGGCTCGAGAGCGAGCTCGTCACGTTCAAGACCGTCGGCGACAAGCGGCTCGACGAACCACTCAGCGCCATCGGTGCAAAGGGGCTGTTCACCAAGGAGCTCGAGACCGCGCTCCTCAAGCGCAAGATCGACATCGCGGTGCATTCGCTGAAGGACCTGCCGACGGAATCTCCCGAGGGGCTCGTGGTGGCCGCGGTGCTTCCGCGCGAGGATCCGCGCGACGTGCTCGTGGTGAACGGCCGCATCAACGCCGAATCGCTGGACGACCTGCCGCCGGGCTCGCGCATCGGCACCTCGAGCCTGCGACGTCGCGCGCAACTGCTCGCCGCGCGTCCCGACCTCGAGGTCGCCGAGTTGCGCGGCAACGTGCCCACGCGGCTCAAGAAGGTCGATGAAGGACGCGTGCACGCCGCGATTCTCGCCGCGGCTGGCTTGCACCGACTCGGTGCGCAGCAGCACATCACCTGCTACCTCGACGCGCCGGCGTGGTTGCCCGCGGCCGGCCAGGGCGCCATCGCCGTGCAGGTGCGCAGCGACGACGAGCGCACGCGCGCTCTGGCGAGTGCGATGAACGACCCGTCGACGATGCGCGCCGTGAGTGCGGAGCGCGCGTTTCTCGCCGCGCTGGAGGGTGGTTGCCAGGTGCCCATTGGCGCACTGGCGATGGAGAGTGAGACAGGACCTCGCCTGCACGGATTCATCGCCGACATGCGTGGTGCGCGCGTGGTGCGCGGCGACATCGAACTCGACCCCGCCGACCCGCAGCTCAGTGGCATTCGCCTGGCCAACCAGCTTCGCGGGCAGGGAGCCAGTGAGATCCTCGAAGGGCTGCGAAAGGCCGATCACCTTCCAAAGCCGCAGCCCGAGTAGACCATGTCCCCCTCGTTCCCCGACTACCGCCCCCGCCGTCTCCGCCGCACGCCCGCGTTGCGCGCGCTCGTGCGCGAGACGCTGCTCGCGCCGTCGCAATTGGTGTTGCCGCTGTTCGTCCGCGCTGGTGAGCGGATCAGGCAGCCAGTGAGCTCAATGCCAGGCGTCAGTCAAACGTCGGTCGACGAGCTGCTCGTCGACGCGCGCGCCGCAGCAACGCTCGGCGTGGGTGGTGTGCTGCTGTTCGGCATTCCCGAGCACAAGGATGCAGAAGGCAGCGGTGCGTGGGACGATGCGGGTCCGGTGCAGCGGGCGGTGCGCGCGCTCAAGGCCGAGCTGCCGCAGCTCGTCGTCATCACCGACGTCTGCATGTGCGAGTACACGGATCACGGCCACTGCGGCATTCTTCGCAATGGCGACGTCGACAACGACGCGTCGCTCGCGCTGCTCGTGCGCGAGTCGCTGTCGCATGCGCGTGCGGGCGCCGACGTCGTGGCGCCCAGTGACATGATGGACGGTCGCGTCGGCGCCATTCGTCGCGCGCTGGATGCGGAGGGATTCGCGCAGACGGCGATCCTCAGCTACGCGGCAAAGTTCGCCAGCGCGTTCTATGGCCCGTTCCGCGAAGCCGCCGAGAGTTCGCCGCAGAGCGGCGATCGGCGCGGCTACCAGATGGATCCAGCGAACGTGAACGAGGCCCTGCGCGAAACACTCCAGGACATCGGTGAAGGGGCGGACATGGTGATGGTCAAGCCGGCGGGTCCGTTTCTCGATGTCGTCGCACGCGTGAAGCGGGAGACCGGCTACCCGCTCGCCGCATATCAGGTGAGCGGCGAGTTCGCCATGATTCACGCGGCCGCCGAGCGTGGCTGGATCGACCTCGAGCGTGCGATGATGGAGAGCCTCATCGGGATTCGTCGCGCGGGGGCCGACATCATCATCAGCTATTTTGCCATGGACGCGGCGCGCGCGCTGAGGTGAGATGAATACTCGGTCGCTCCGCAGTCGAGTCGTGTTGGTCGCCTGCATCCTCGTGGCGGCGGGCTGCGTGCGCGTCACGCGTACGCGCGACGCCGACGTCGTGCGCATCGACGGATCGGCGGGCGTGATGCCATTGGTCGCCTCGCTCGCTCGTGCATACCGCGCGCAGCATCCGACCGCGACGATCGAACTCGGCGCCGGACTCGGCAGCCGCGCGCGCCTGGACTCGTTGACGTCGGGGCGGATCGACATCGCACTCGCCAGCATTCCCGTCGCACGGGAGGAGATGGAACGGCGCGGATTCGCGGCACACGAGATCGCCCGGGTCGCGGTGGTGTTCGGGGTGAACGGGGCCGTGCGCGTGAATGGCCTCACGCAGCAGCAGGTGTGCGACGTCTTCGCGCGGAGGACTACCAACTGGAATCAGCTTGGTGACGCGGATCTCCCGGTGGCTGCGCGCACTCGTCCGCCTGGCGAGGTGGATGGCGACGTCGCCGTAGCCGGTGTTGCGTGCCTGAAGACGGCGATTGCGTCGGGCGCGCCCAAGTCCATCGACTTGCCGGACGCGATGTCTGCGGAGCTCGCGACTGTGGCGGGGGCAATTGGAATGACGTCGTTGCCATTCGTCGAGCAGAGTGGCGGGAGGATCCGCGCGTTGCAGCTCGATGGTATCGAGGCGACTCCGACGACGGTTCGCAGCGGCGCGTATCCGCTCGCGCGACTGGCGCTCCTGCTTACGCGCGCTGACGCGTCGCCCGCGACAGCACGCTTCCTCGCGTTCGTGCGCAGCGCGGAGGGCGCGACGGTGATCGCGACGAACGGCGGCGTGGCGGTGCAATGACGTCGCCGTTTCCGCAGGGAAAGCAGGTTCCTGGCCGCCGTAACGCGTCGCGCATCGCGTTCTACACGCACCTCTGGCTGGGCGTGATCTTCACGGCGGCGTTGCTCGTGATCTCGGCCACGGGGATCCTGCTCAACCACAAGCGTGTGTTGGGCCTGATGCCGGACGTCCCGAACGAACCGTCCGGCGCCTTCTCGTCGGCGCTGTCGCTGGACAGCCTCGCGTCCATCGCGCTTGGCGCCGTGGCGCCGGCGGGCGGAGCGCGCGCAGAATTGCGCGCCGTGGACCGCATGGATGTCCGCCCGCGAGACGGGCTCGTGAAGGTACGGCTGCGTGATTCGGCGTCCACGGAAGTCACGATCGACGTGGCGTCGGGCACGGTGCTCCACGTTGGCCCGCGCGGCGATGTGTTCCTCGAGAAACTTCACTCGGGTGAGATCTTCGGTGGACGCGGAGTGTTGCTCAGCGACGCCGCGGCTGTTGCGCTCGTCGCGACGATGCTCACCGGGTACTGGCTCTGGCTAGTGCCCAAGCTGCGGCGCGCGCGCGAGGAGGTCCCATGACGATGGGTATCGCCGCCATGCTGCTTGGCGCGTTCGTGGTGCCGGCCATCCTGCTGTGGGCCGGTCATCGCCTTCGTCGCCGCTCGGCTCGCTGGCACGCGGCGTTCTGGGGTGCAGTGGCGGGACATGTGCTCGCACTGGCGATCGCGCCGATCGCCGCGATGAGCCCGGCGGAGCAGTGGAGCGACGCGAATGTCGTAAGGGGCGCCGTGGGTCTGTGGTCGTTCCTCGTCCTCCCACTCGCGGGAGCCGTCGTCGGCGCCCTGCGCGCGCGGTGACGGCCCCGCGCCGTGCGGCGGCGCGCTAACTTTGGCAAAACATTATCGCGGCGGGCCGTCGTCGCTGTCTGCGCAGACCCCTCTTTCGTCACTCGCGATGAAGTACCGGTATTTCCCCAACACTGACGTTCGCGTCAGCGAGATCGGCTTCGGCACCTGGACCGTGTCCACCGGGTGGTGGGGCGACAAGTCCGACGCGGAAGCCGTGTCGATGATGCGACGTGCGCTCGACGAGCATGGCGTCACGTTTTTCGATGCCGCCGACGCCTACGGCAACGGGCGCGCCGAGCGGCAGGTTGCTGAGGCGTTTCGGAGGCGGCGGAATGAGATCGTGATCGGCACGAAGATCGGCTACGACATCTATGACGAGGTCGCTCTCGCCAGCCGGCGCGGGCAGCAGGAGCTGCCGATGCGCACCGACCCCGCGTTCATGCGCATGGCCGTGGAGCGCTGCCTCGAGCGTCTCGAAACGGACTACATCGACGTCCTCCAGATCCACAACGCGAAGATGGAGCATGTGCGCGACGCGGAGCTGTGGGGCACGCTGCGCGACCTCCAGCGCGAGGGGAAGATCAGGACGTGGGGCGCGGCGTTCGGCCCCGCCATTGGCTGGTTGTACGAAGCCGTGGAGCTCGTGGAACGGGAGCCCGACGTCAACACGATCCAGATGATCTGGAACGTCCTCGAGCAGCATCCGGGCGCGGCGATGATCGAGGCGGCGCGTCGTCACGCGCCAAACTGCTGCTTTAACGTGCGCGTGCCGCACGCGAGCGGGATGCTGGAAGGGAAGTACACGGCGGACACCGTGTTCCCCGAGGGCGATCACCGGCGCCACCGGCCGACGTCGTGGCTGGTGAATGGCGTCGAGAAGGTGAAGACACTCGAGTTCCTTACGCGACGTATGACGCTCGGCCAGGCGGCGCTCAAGTGGCTGCTCGCCGAGCCGCTGGTGGTGACGGCGTTGCCGAATGTCTATGATGACGCGCAGGTCGCGGAGTTCGCGGCGGCGAGCGAACTTCCGGACCTCACGGCGGACGACATGCAGCATGTGGCGGAGCTGGACGTCGTGAACTTCGGCGTTACGGAAGACGCGATGAAGTACAAGGGCGCCATGACGCGCAGCGACGGCGCGAACACCGACCTGCAGGACGCACGCAACCCCATTTCACGGCCGACGACGTCGGCCCACACCGCCGGCTGATGCTGAACCTCTGGCACGACCTTCCCGCCGGGCAACACGTCCCGGACAGCATCACCGCGGTGATCGAGATTCCATCAGGCAGCCGCAACAAGTACGAGCTCGACAAGGTCAGCGGCATGCTGAAGCTGGATCGCGTGCTGTTCTCGGCCGTGCACTATCCGGGCGACTACGGCTTCATTCCGCGCACGCTGCACGAGGATGGCGATCCGCTGGACGTCCTCGTGCTCGTAAAGGAGGAGACGTTTCCGGGCTGCCAGATCGACGTGCGTCCCATCGGCGTGCTCAAGATGCTCGATCGTGGCGAGCCGGACGACAAGATTCTTGGCGTGCCGCAGCATGATCCCTTCCAGCAGGAGTACTTCGACATCGCCGACATCTCGCAGCACCTGCTGAAGGAGGTGGAGCACTTCTTCCGGACGTACAAGGATCTCGAGGGGAAGCGCGTGGAGATCATCGGCTGGGGGAAGAGCGACGAGGCTGCGCGGATCGTGCTGGAGTCGGTGGCCCGATACGATGCGAGCTACGGCTCCAAGCGGGAGTTGCGCGCGGCGGAGTAGGATCACTTTATCGCGCAAAGAACTTGACAAACAGGACTTGTTTGCGCATCTTCGGCGCAACCAACCTGGCGCGTGGAGACTCCGATGACGGCCCTGGCTCGCTTGCTCTTTCCCGCTCCGGCCGTTCGGCGGTCGCCCGAGGTGATCGTCGGTTGGTGGGAGCGGCGACGACCGGTCTACAACGTGATCGTCGGCGCGACCGGCCTGCTCTCGTGGGGCGTCGTGGAGCTGCTCGCCTGGCTGCCGCCGAACCGCCAAGGCCACCTTCCATGGCAGCTCATCCTGGTGTTCGGTATCGGCGCGAACGTCTGCTACACGTTCGGCAGCGTGGTCGAGTCGCTGCTCGCGCGCGTCTGGGGTGACGAGCTCTTACCTGTGGGACCTACGCTGTGGCGACACGGCCTGGTCTTCAGCGTCGGCCTATCGCTGCTGCCCATCGGGTTCGCGTGGGTGGACTATCTCTTCTCAGCGGTGAAGTATCTACTCTGATCGGCGAGCGGCGACGCTACTTCACTGCGCGACGACGGAACTGCGAGACGACGGAAACTACGAACGCTGAATACGCTGGTACGACGCACGCAGAAAACGCTGCAACCGCGTTTGTGCTCCGAGGCTTCTCGATACTGGTGGCCGCGAAAATGAGCGACGGTCATGAAAGCGATGTGGCGCGGATGGCAACTCCAGCGGGATCGCCTCGTGATCCGCAAACTGATACTCTCCGTCCCAGTCGTGACCGGCGTAGTAAGAACTGAGGCCGATAGCCTGTGACAATGGAATGCGCTTTTCCGCCGTGTTCCACGGGTTGGAAGGTGACGAAGATCTCGATGTCCCACGGGATCTGGCGCATTGAGGATCACGGGAGTGCTAAACGGTGCTAAACGCCGTTCCAGCGCCGCTCTGCGTGCGTCGTGTCAGCGTATTCAGCGTTCGCCTTCTGGGTTCGTCAGGAGCCGGTACGGATCGGATGACATCGCGTAAGGTGTCGGGCTCACGGCGCCGTGCTCGACGTGATCCTGAAGAGCTCAGCCGTCTCGGTCAAACATCGACGCGCGAGCCGAGGATGAGTCAGAACGGAAATAATGCCCCCTGCAACAGACTGGTGACAGCACCGCCGGGAGGCTGGATATCATCCGTCAATGTCGGCTTGCACCGCAGCGCGCGCCGAGCGTACGCTTCACTCACTATGGTCGATACCAGGAGTCCTCAATGGTACACGCCACGCGAGAGGACGTCGTGTTGATGACGCCCGACGAGTTTCTCGTGCATCCGCTGCCGGACGGAAAGGCGGAGCTCGTTCGCGGTGAGTTGCGCGTGACGCCCCCGGCTGGTGGTCCGCACTTGTGCGTGGCGAGCAACGTCCACGCGCTCCTCTCCGCGTATGTCAAAAGGCACGGACTCGGCCGCGCGTTCGGAGATGGGGGCTATGAGTTGATGCAACTGCCACGGACCGTCCGAGCGCCCGACGCGTCCTTCGTGCGAGCCGACCGACTGCCGGCGGCGGGTATCGGCCCCGGGCTGTTGAAGCTCGCGCCAGACCTCGCGGTGGAAGTGTTGTCACCCAGCGAGTCCGCTTCCGAGCTGGAAGAAAAACTGGACGATTTCCGCGCCTGTGGCACACCGCTGATCTGGGTGGTGGATCCGATGCGTCGCACAGTGATGGTCGTTGCGAGTGATGCGCCCGTCCGCTGGCTCCGAGAGGGCGACCTGCTTGATGCAGGCGACGTCATCCCAGGTTTCTCGTGCGCGGTCGTCGAGCTGTTCGAGGGTCTTGCCAAGTAGGCCCGCTCGCCGCTCTATGGTGTCGGACTCACCGCTCCGTGCTCGACGTGATCCTTGCCCCTGCGGAGAAAGAGTCCGTCGTACAGCAGCGCCGCCGCGATGCCGCCGAGGATCGGGCCGGCCCAGTACACGATTTGCCCCTCGAAATTCCCGATCACGAACGCCGGCCCGAACGAGCGCGCAGGGTTCATCGACCCGCCGGTGCGCGAGCCGATCGCGAGGATATTCGCCGCCACGGTGAGGCCGATCGCGAAACCGCCCACCTTGGGCGCCGCCTTGTCCACCGCCGTGCCGAACACCACGAACACCAGGAAGAACGTCGCGATCCCCTCGCAGAGGATCGCCAGGCCCGTCCCGATGTCCCCGCTCACCGCCTGCCCCCCAAGCCGAGTGGACGTCACCACGCCCACTAGAAACAGCTCGCGCAGCACGTACGCAGCGGCGATGGCGCCGAGAAACTGCGCGATGATGTAGATGATGGCCATGAGCGGCTCTATCCGCCGCGTCACGAGGAAACCGATCGTCACCGCAGGGTTC
The DNA here is from genome assembly GCA_031407575.1 of Gemmatimonadaceae bacterium. Classification (GTDB taxonomy): domain Bacteria; phylum Gemmatimonadota; class Gemmatimonadetes; order Gemmatimonadales; family Gemmatimonadaceae; genus AG11. The sequence goes on from JANOIJ010000118.1 coordinate 12,278, forward strand.
AGGTGGCCCGAGATGCGCATCGTCGCCGTGATCATGATGCCGAGGATCAGTCCGTGTGCGAGCGCCGCGATGAGCAACGGGTTGATGTTGGACACGGTGGCCGACATGATCGAGCCGCCGCCAACGAAGACGAGCGCGAAGACGCCGATGAACTCTGCAATGAAGTGACGCCAGCTGTCGCGCATGATGAGCCTTTTCTATAGCGTGAAGAAGCAGGTCCCTCCACTTCGGTCGGGACGACAATCAAGCAGGTCCCTTCACTTCGGTCGGGACGACAATACCTACCGGGCCAATCGCGCGTCAGACCCCGTCGTGTCGTTTCAGCACCACGGCCGCATTGATCCCGCCGAACCCGAAGCTGTTGCTCAACGCGTACTCGACATCCGCGTCGCGACCGTGATTGGGGATGTAGTCCAGGTCGCACCCGCCGGCTGGCACGGCGTGATTGAGTGTGGGGGGAAGCCAGCGCTGGTCCAGCGCGAGCGCGGTGATGGCCAGCTCCATTGCGCCAGAGGCGCCAAGGGCGTGGCCGTAGTAGCCCTTGGTGCTGCTCACCTGGAGCTTCGTGGCGTGCGCGCCGAAGGTGCTATGGATCGCCAGCGTCTCCGTGGGATCATTGAGCGGCGTCGAACTGCCGTGTGCATTCACGTAGCCCACGTCTTCCGGCAACATCCCCGCATCCTTGAGCGCCAGGCGCATCGACCGCGCGGCCTGGGTCCCATCGGGACGTGGCGCGGTCATGTGATGCGCGTCGTTCGAGCTGCCGAAGCCGGTGACCTCGCAGTAGATGTGCGCGCCACGTGCTATCGCGCGGTCCAGCTCCTCGAGGATCAGCACAGCCGCGCCCTCTCCCATCACGAATCCGTCGCGATCCTTCTCGAACGGCCGCGATGAACCGGCGGGATCGTCGTTGCGCGTGGACATCGCGCGGATGATGGAGAACGCGCCGAAGCAGAGCGGCGCGAGCGGCGCTTCCGACCCACCCGCGAACATGATGTCCGCGTATCCATCGCGGATGGAGCGGAACGCATCGCCAACGGCGATGGTGCCCGACGCGCAGCTCATCGCGTTGGTGCTGTTCGGCCCCTGCGCTCCCAACTCGATGGCGATGTTGCAGCTCGCCGCGCCGGCAAATACGGCGAGCGCCAGCGATGGATCCAGCGACTTTACGCCCTCGCTGATGAACACGCGCAACTGGTCCTCCGCGAATCGAATACCGCCGAGTGCACTGCCCATCATTGCGCCGACGCGCTCGCGATCCTCGTTGGCGAGGTCGAGACCCGCATCCTCCAGCGCCTGACGGCCGCACGCCACGGCGAATGTGCCGAACCGGTCCATCCGCTTGGCTTTCTTCGCCTCGATGAAGTCGGTGGCGTTGAAATCGTTCACCTGGGCCGCGTTGTGGCTGCGCCACTGCGAGGGATCGAAGCGATTGAGCGTGGCGACGGCTGACTGCTCGCCGCGCAGGCCGTTCCACAGCCCTTCGCGCCCGATGCCAATCGGCGTCACTGCTCCGATGCCCGTTACTGCAACCCGCCGTCTACGATCTCCCACTGCCATCACCTCTGGTAGGTTGTCATCCTGAGCGCAGCGAAGGATCTGCACCTGCTGTTGCGCAACTACAGCAAGCAGGTCCCTCGACTTCGCTCGGGACGACAGTTAGTTCCCCGCGCCGAGCGCCTCACGTTCCGCATGCTGCGCCAACCCCGCCAGCGTGCGGCTCGCGATGCCCTTCACAAACACTGGTCCGATCACGAGCGTCGCCGCGGACGCGCCCACCATCGGGACGGACGGCCCGTCCCACATGTGCAGGATTCGTACGTGCGTGCCTTGCGGGGTTTCAGCGAACGACCACTCCACCTCCATCCCGCGCGTCACACCGTCGATGTGCGTGAAGCGAATGCTGCCTGGCGACCCCGCATGCGGCACACGCACCTGCATCTTCGAGCGCCACCACGTGGGCCACTGCACGATGCCGAACGGCCGGTTGGCGCTCATGTCCACGATGCCACCGCCATCGCTGCGCCGCTCCACGTAGCGCACGAACATGTAGTGCTTGAGCAGCGACGGCCAGCGTTCCACCTCGGCCGCAAGCGCGAACACGCGCGGCAGCGGCGCGCGCACGAGTTGCTCGTCCACCGTCGTCATCTGTTTCGACGCGGGCATCGGGCCAAGATCCAGGGGAGTCGTATCGCTCATGTCGATGGCGTCCAGGTGGCGGTCAATCGATAGCCGAGATGGGCACGGACCTCGGGAGCGGTACCCGTGGCGCCCCACACGTGTGCGGAGAGCTCGCGCGACGTGAAACCGCGGAGCACAGACACCGCGCCGTCGTGGCGGCTGATGGGATGAAACCCCAGCAACCACGTCACGCTCCAGAAACTGCCTGCGGCAATCCAGCTGCGCCGCAAGTCACTCACGATCACCGCGTGACGCGCGACACGATGCAACTCGCGCAGCACCCCGTCGATCTCGGCGTCCTCGAAGTGGTGGAGGACCTGCGAGCACGTCACGACGTCGATGCTCGCGTCAGCGAAGGGAAGGAACCGCGCATCGGCGCAGACGCTGCCATCCAGCACCGCAGCGGACGTCCGCGCGAGCGATTCGGCGGCGTCCACACCAAGCGCCGTGAGCGTCACGCCGCGCTGGCGCGCGACCAGGCGCGCGCTCAGCGGGATGTCCGCGAGCCCCGTGCCGACGTCCAGCAACGTCACGTCGCTACCGAGCACGTTCAGCAGGCGACCGAGCTCATTGACGACGGCGCGTCGTCCGCCGAACAGCGTGTTGGCGAGCCGCACGTCGCGCAGCGACCGCTCGCGCAGCGCCGGGTCCGTGGCGGGATCGTCGAGGTGCTCGAAGCCGCGACGCCGGCGGGGAGTGAGCATCCGCGCGCTACCGCTCGAGCTGCGCGTATCCGCCACGATAGTAGAGCAGGGGACGCGCGTCGCGCGCCACGGCACGCTCCACCTCGCCGACGAACAACATGTGATCGCCGGCGGGATATCGCTCGACCATCCTGCACTCGAGGTGCGCCAGCGCATCCTCGAGCAGCACGATGCCACTCTCCGCGCGGCTGTACCCGAGCCCGTCGAACCGGTGCGTGGATTCCACGGCGGCAAAGCGGCGCGACAGCGATTCCTGCTCGTCGGCGAGGATGTTGACAGCGAAGTGCGACGCGCCCTGCAGTGCCTCGAACATCGACGCCGCGCGGTCCACGCACGCCTGCACGAGCGGCGGATTCAGGCTCACCGAGCAGAACGCGCTCACCGTCATGCCGACGTCGCGCTGCTGCCCGTCGATCGCGGTGACGACGGTGATACCGGACGCGAAGCGGCCCAGCACGCTGCGGAATGCATCGGGATCGATCGTCATGCGTCGGGAAGGGGGCGACTGGCGGAGATGGACGGCAGGCGAAAGAGATTCAGCACGTAGCTGGGACGCAACACCGCGCTCGCCGGAACGAAGTCGCCGGTGACGCCGACCAGCAGGTCCGCCATGTCCTTGCGCGCTGCCAGCGTACTGCCGAAGTAGTTCATGGCCGGCGCATACGCGACCGCTGCACTGATGAGGCGCTCCACGATCCACTTGCCGCGAAACTCGCGTCGACGCTCGGCGTCGTATGCTCGCAGTGCGGCATCCGCGACACGGGTGGACTCGGCGCCGAGTGCCGCGAGCACGTGCGGCGCGAGCAACTCGCCCCCGCGCAGCGCGGAGTAGATGCCCTCGCCGGTAAAGGGATCGAAGAAGTCCGCTGCGTCACCGACGAGCGCGACTCCCGGTGCCCACGCGCGCCGCGCATGCGATGCGAACGGGCCCGTTGCGAGCACGGGCGTCACGCGCCGCGCGTGCGCGACACGTCCCGCAAGTTGCGGGCGCTCGCGCAGCCACCGCTCGAAGAACGCGGTGCGATCTGAACTCACCGCTCGCGCCGCCGCTGGCGGCACCACCATGGCCACGTTCGTCAGCCCGCTGTCCACCGCCGCGAGTCCGACGTATCCCACACCGCGCTCGACGTGCATCTCGCCGATGTCGCCCACGTCGCCGAAGTGTTCGTAGTGCGCCACGAGCGCGATGCGCCGCGGCCAGAGGCGGCTCGTGCGCGCAAGCGCCAACCGCCGGGCGATGACGGAGCGCAAGCCATCTGCACCGACGATGAGCGGCGCGGAGATGGTGTCTGTCCCGCCGCCCTCGCGGAGCACCTGCACGCCCGTGACGCGGCCGCCATGCGCGCGAACGACGTCGGCAACGCGCGTGGCCTCGAGAACGTGCACGCCGGCATCGCGCGCCCGGTCGAGCAGGATGGAATCGAGCACGGTGCGTCGCAGTGCGAGCCCGCGGTCGCGGAACGCGCTGTAGCCGTGCGACGCGACGAAATCCCCGCGGAGCGTTGCACCGTTGGGCGCGCGCACGGTCATGCCTGACAGGTGCGCGGCGCCCGCGCGCTCGACGCTGTCCAACGCTCCCATCTCGCTCAACAGTCGCGACGCCTGCGGACTCAAGTACTCGGCGCAGGGTTTCGGGCGCGGGAAGGTAGCACGGTCGACGAGGAGCACTCGTGCCCCGCCGCGCGAAAGCCAGAATGCCGAGGATGCGCCGGCGGGTCCACCGCCTACGACGATGACGTCGTATCCGATGCTCATGACTGGAAGCCTAGAGGTTGGCCAGCAGCACGGCTACGGCGGCGCCAACAACGGTGGCGCACAGGTTGACCATGTCGTTGTCCATCCAAGCGAGGCCGCCGGCGAATGTCGTCGGTGCGCCGCAGTCATGCACGCGGCGTTCGGACGACGTGCTGCACGCAGGACACCACCGGCGTTCCTGGAGGGTGGCGCCGAGGAGGGAGTCGGCCATGGCGCCCACAATTCCCGCGATCGTCACGACGTGCATCGAGGCAGGCAGCGACAACGCAGCGGCAACGACGGCGATGAACGCGGCGCCGGCTATCATCGCGATGGAGCCAGTGGCCGTGATGCCACCCGACGTTCCTGCCGAGACCGCCTTACCGGTTCGCACCGACCGCGGTGCGCCGCCGTACAGCGTGCCGATCTCCGTGGCCCACGTGTCCGCGGTCGCTGCGGCGAGGGCGCCGAGCGCCGCCGCGGACATCGTGTCGCCCAGTGGTGCGACAAGCAGCGCGCACGCCGCGAAGATGCCGCCATTGGCAACGACTTGCAGGGCGTCGCGCGCGCCGCGCTTTGCGACGACACTCGCCGTCCGCGCGTCCTTGCGTGCGCCGCCGAGCCGCGAGAGTCCAACAGATGCCACGAAGTAGATGACGAGCAACGCGCCCCACGCGTACCCGGCGGCGGTGGCCGCTGCGCCCACGAGCAGGGCAGCGACCGCACCCGATCGCGAGAGCGACCCCGCGCGGTGCGCGGCCAGCGCGATGACAGTAGCGGCGAGCAATCCCACCGCGGCGCGCAGAAGCATGCGCGCGAAGCTAGTGGCGCCGCGAACGTGACGCCATTGAGGGGCCCCGCCGCCGCGGTTAGCTTCTACGGCTGCCCGCACGTCCTGCCGCCCTGCCGTCCCAGTCGCTACATGCTCGCCACGGTCGACGCCCTACTCCCCCTGAGTTTTCTGGAAGCCGTTCGCGACGTCGACACTCCCGAGGGAGTCCTCGAAGCTGAGTTCGTGGACGAGCTGCGCAATAAGCGCTTTGGACTGAGCGACACGGTGTACACGCAGATCAAGCGGTACACCGAAGCGGTGCGGCGCAATCAACGCACGTCGCAGGACGAGGCGATCGCGCTGGCGAAGCTCATCGGCCGGCGTCCCGATGCGGAAGCCGTGCTGCGCGCCGCGGGCCGGTTCCTGGCGCGGGAGGCGTACATGACGGTGTCTCCCGTCACGCGCGGCGTGTTGAAGCTCACCCCGTCGATGATCTCGCGCCCATTGGCCTTTCGCAAGACGCGACGCATCTCGCAGCGTTGCCTCAACGGCACGCTGCGGCGCGTGGGGCAGTTCATCCTCCTGGAAGTTCCACGTTCGGTGACGCTCGGCGTTGCACCTGGCAGCACGGGGTGCGCGTTTTACGAGTCGACGCTGCGCGAGCTCCTGCGCCTGCTCGTTGGCGCGACGGGCTCGGTGGAGCACACGCGCTGCGAGGGCCGCGGCGAGGGGTCGTGCGAATGGCGTGCGGACTGGCGCGGCATCGACCGCTCGCGCACGAGTTGATTGGCTCTCGTTTGTAACAAGCAGGTCCCTCGACTGCGCTCGGGACGACAAGGGAAGCAGGTCCCTCGACGACGCCCGGGACGACCATCCAATTCAGGTACCCCATGCTGACCCCCGATACGCTCCCCGCGCTGCAGCAGGCACTCGGAGACGCTGGACTCGACGGCTGGCTGCTCTTCGATTTCCAACGCACCAATCCAATCGCCATCGGGTTGCTGGGCGTCGAGGGGATGATGACGCGCCGCATCTTCGTATGGATTCCGCGGTCTGGCGTGCCGCATGCGCTCGGGCACGCGATCGAGCCGGGGCCGTGGCTCACGTGGCCACAGGCGTGGACCAAGTCCGTGTACAGCTCGTGGCGGAGCCTCGAACACTCCGTGGCCGAGATGGTGAAGGGCAAGCGGATCGCGATGGAGTACTCCGCGGGTGATGCGGTGCCGTACCTCGACCGCGTTCCGGCGGGCGTGGTGGAAATGGTGCGCGCCGCCGGTGCGACGTCGATCGTCTCGAGCGGCGAGCTGGTCACGCAGTTCTATGCGACGTGGAATGCCGCGCACATCGCGTCGCATGTCCGCGCGGCCGAGGTGATCTCCACGATCGCTGCGGCAGCGTTGCAGATCGCCGGCGAAAAGTCGCGCACGCCGAAGCCCATCACGGAGTTCGACTTGATGATGTGGATGCGCGACCGCTTTACACGCGCGGGCCTCACCACCGACCACGGACCGAACGTCAGCGCGGGCGCCAATGCGGCCAACCCGCACTACGAGCCGTCGTCCGACGCCTCTCGTCCGATTCTCGACGGAGACGTGCTGTTGATCGACCTCTGGGCCCGGGAACCGGAGGGCGTGTGGGCCGACCAGACGTGGATGGCGACACTCGGCGCGCCGTCCGCGCGCGCGCAGGAAATCTGGAGCGCGGTGCGCGACGCGCGGGACGCCGCGATCGCGCTCGTGCGCGACGAGGTGGCGGCGGGTCGTTCGCTCCGCGGTGGCGACGTCGACGACGCGGCGCGCAAGGTGATCGTCGACCGCGGCTTCGGCGAATACTTCACGCATCGCACCGGCCACTCCATCGATCCGCGCTCGCTGCACGGCTCGGGACCGCACCTCGACAATCTCGAGACGCGCGAGGAGCGGCTGCTGGTGCCAGGCGTCGGCTTCTCGATTGAGCCAGGCATCTACATCGCTGGGGAGATCGGGATGCGAAGCGAGGTGAACGTCTACATCGAGCCGGGACGCGCGGTGGTCACCCCGCGGGCGTATCAGCGCGAGCTCATGGTGGTGTAGAAGCAACCACGAGCATTGAGCTGTCAGTAACAGCGGGCTCCAGCTCAGGCTCCATCGCTGGCTCCAGCCCGAGCTCGCTGTTACTGACAGCTCAATGCTCGCTGTGATGTGGCTCGGGGTTTGCCCCTGCACGCGGACGAGGGTCTCACATTCCACGCCTGAACGCACTCGTGATTGCTGCTCGCATATTTGCCGCACTCGTACTCGTCGCCGCTGCATGTACGGGCGATTCAGCCGCTCCCGCTTCTCGCGACACGGACAAGACATCTGGACTGGCAGCGGTCGCGAATGAATCGTCGGGCGATGTCGTGATCCGTGCCGAGCGCACGCCGTACACGGTTGCCGTGGTGTCCGAGACGGGATCCGTGACCGGCACCGTGTCGCACGCGTCGGCGCTGGAGCCGCTACCGCCGACGCCTGTCGGACGCGACAGCGCACTCTGCGGGCCGAGCATCGCCGATGCGTCGAGTCAGATGCGCGCGATCGTGTGGCTCGAGGGCGTGCGTTCGGGCAAGCCACCGGGTCTCGAGCGCCGCGTCGAGCTGGAGAGCGACCGGTGTATCCTCACGCCGCGCGTGCAGGCGGCGGTGGTGGGCAGCGCGGTGAACGTGCTGGGCCACGACAGCCACCTGCAGCACCTCACGTTCCAGGTGTCCGGCGAGGCCGCTCCGCGCGCGACGATTCAGCTGGGTGGTGGCGAGCAGGTGATCCCGACCGAACTGCCATTCAAGACGCCTGGTCTGGTCGACGTGCGCGACTCGGCGCATGTCTGGTCGCGCGCGTACCTCGCGGTGTTCGACCATCCCTATTTCGCCGTGACGTCGACGAACGGGGCGTTCACGATCGACAGCGTGCCGCCCGGGAAGTACACGCTGCATGCGTGGCACGAACGGACGGGCGTGACCAGGCAGGGCGTGGAAGTGGTGGTCAACGTTGCGACGAAAGTGGCGCTCGTGCTGGAGCGCGAGAAGCCGTAGCTATTGTCATCCTGAGCGCAGCGAAGGACCTGCACGTGCAGATCCTTCGCTGCGCTCAGGATGACAACATGGCGCGCACTTCGGCGAAGCGTTCCTGCGCGGCACGTCGTCCGTCCGTCGAGTCGTACTTCTCGCGAATGGCCGGCGGCAGGAACTTGCGGTCCGTGCACTCGATCACCGCGGCCAGCTCCTGCATCTCGCGCTCGAGCGTCTGCGCCGAGGGCACGAAGTCGCGAATGACTTCGGTCAGTGCGTCCCTGGTAAGATGATTCGCCCCGGCCAGTCGCGATGCTCGCCACGCGCGCACCACCATACCCTCCACGTCCGATCCCGACAGGCTCCCGGTCGCCGCGATGTCGGGCACGTCCTCCGGCGCCAACACCGCGCCGATCTTCCTCGCCAGCACGACGAACATCTGCTTCAATTCGGCTGACTCGTATGTGTAGAAGAGCGGAATGTGGACCTCCGCTCGTCCCTGTCGCTTGATGTCGATGGGAAGCAGGTCGGGTCGCGCGGTGAGGAGCATCCAGACCAGTCGTCCGCGATAGCGCGTGTCGCCCATCTGCGTCGCGAACATGCCGAAGACGCGGCTGCCCGTGCCGCTGTCGCCATCGGAGCTGCGATCGCCGAGCAGCGTGTCCGCCTCGTCGACGATGATCATGATGGGACCCATCGCGCGCAGCACGGCGAACACACGCTCGAGGTTCCCCTCCGTTTCGCCAACGTACTTCGACCGGAAGTTCTTCAGCGTGACGACCGGAATGCCGATCTCCTTCGCGGTGCAGTACGCGAGGAAGCTCTTGCCCGTGCCGACAGGCCCGCAGATGAGGTAGCCCATGGGCAGCGTGTCGAGCTCACCGCGCGCGAGGAGCTTGGCGTCTTCCAGCAACTGCGCCTTGGCCGCGTCGAAGCCGATGACGCTCTCGAGCCCCCACTTTGGCTCCACAAACTCGAGCAGCCCGAGGCACTGCTGTTCGATGAGGCGCTTCTTCAACTCGCTGAACACCTTGGCCGACAGGCGATCGCCGCCACGGATGGCAGGCAGCACGAGCCCGCGCAGGCTGGTGAGGCTGAGCCCCGCGGTCAGCGTCCCCAGTTGCGCGACGCTGAAGTCGGACGCCGGCTCGATGCCCGCGCACACCGGCGACGCGAGGAATGCCGAGCGTTGCGCCTCATCCGGCAACGGCAGCTCGACGGCCACGACGTGTGGGCTGCCCGCGATCCGCTCGTTGAGGTCCGCCTTGCGCTCGTCGATGAGCACGACGCTCATGTCGACCGCCTTCAAGTGCGGGCTCGTCGCCCAGTTGAGCGCCGTGACGAGCATTCCCGCGGCGGGAAAGCTCTGGCGTCCGGGCTCGCCGCCCGGGAACAGGAAGGACGCATGGTCGACGAGCAGCGCCATCTTCAGGCGGCGCTCTGGCGCGGCCATGAGGTTGCCGCGGAAGATCGCGTCCAGCCCCTGAATGAGCGCGGCGGCGTCGGCGCGCTCGGCCTTCTGGAGCAGCGCGTCGAGCGCGGGCATCGTGGCCGCCTTCTCGCGCATCGCTGCCAGGCGTGGTCCATCACCGCCGGCAAAGACGCGCAGTCCGCGCCCAAGATCGTAGTGCAGCACGAGGTCGTAGCGCCCAAAGGCCTGCTCGGCGAGAAAGTGATTGAGCGGGCCGTACGCCTCGTGCGCCGCGTCGAGCGCAAAGAGGTCGGTCGTGTTGCCGTGGAGGACGAACACGGACGCCGTGCCGCTGCGCGCGGCTGTGCCGAAGCGATGCGCCCATGCCGGCGCCCAGCTCGCGAGGCCTGAGGAGACGTGGTGCGTCATGCGCGTAGCCGCCGGTCGTCCTGCGGGTTGTCGGTAAGGATCGGTGGCGCGTCGTTGAGCTCGGGGAGCACCGTGCTGCCCGCCTGGAACTCGGAGAGGCGACTTTCGGTGGCCTGCATGCTCGCGGCGGTCGCGTCAATCTGCGCACTCAAGCCGTTGGGGTCCGCCTGGTTCACCGCCATCTCGCTGAGCGCCTGGATCTTGTCCTCGATGCGGTCGAGCTCCGCGGTGACGAACTCGAGATCCTTCCGGCTGCGGTCATAGTGTGCGAGCCGTTCGCCAACAGTCGCGAGCCGTTCCTCATGCGAGCGAATCAGTCGCTCGTCTGCCGACGCCTTCGCGCGGACGAGTCCCTCCGACACCTGCTTGTGCTTCAACGCGATGTCGGCAGAGTCCATCGACGTGAGCAACTTTCGCAGCGCCGCCTGATGATGCAGCAGGCGGAGGAAGCCCCACAGCAGCTGGTTGAGTCCCGACGTGCGCATCGAGCCGGCGACGTCGCCCACGGCGTCCGTGCCGCGAAGGTCGCTCGCGATGGCCTGCATGTCCGCGCAGCGGCGGCGAAGCGCCTGGAAGCGCTTCTGCGCATCGATGCCGAGCCCGGCCACGAGGTCGGCAAGACTGTCGGCGGCCGGTTGTGCCTGCGGACGGCCCGCGTGTGCCTCCGCATCGATGGCTTCGCGGAATTTCGGAATGCCAACCATGCTGCCGAGGTACAGAATCTCCATCATGCCGACCAACGGCAGCACGGCGTCCGGCCATGGGCTGAGCACCGCGCCGACGAGTCCGACGGAGAACAGGCCAAGATTCCAGTGATACGTGAACGCCTTCTTCAGGTAGGCGGCGAGTCCGGCGCGCATCATGTGCGTGCCACCGGGACAGCAGGTGCAGATCCTTCGCTTCGCTCCCTTCGACTTCGCTCAGGGCAAGCAGGATGACAGCTGTGCATCAGTCCCCCGCCTTCGTCGACGACTCCAGCTTCTCCACGATGTCGCGGATATTGAACACGACCTCGAGGAACTCGGGCGTCCGCTGCATTTGCTTGGCCGGGAGGTTTGGCCCCGGGATCTGCAACTGGTGGAGGATGCGACCCGGCCCCGGCGACATGATGATCGTACGGTCGCCGAGGTAGACCGCTTCCTCGATCGAATGGGTAATGAAGAAGATGGTCGCCTGAAGCTCGTTCCAGAGACTCACCAGCAAGTCCTGCATGCGGTAGCGCGTGCCTGGATCCAGCGCGCCGAACGGCTCATCCATGAGGATGATCTTCGGGCGCATGATGAGCGTGCCGGCGATGGCGACGCGCTGGCGCATGCCGCCCGAGAGCTGATGCGGATACTTGTGCGCATCGCGCGTGGCCGAGAGCCCGACCTTCTCGATCGTCTCGCGGGCACGCTCGTAACGCTCCGGCTGGGGCACCCCGTCGCACTCGAGGCCGAAGGCGACATTGTCGAGGACTGTGCGGTTGTCGAACGCCGTGTAATCCTGGAACACCATGCCACGGTCCTGCCCGGGGCCAACCACCGGCTGCCCGAGGACCAGCACCTCGCCCGACGTGGGCGGGTGCTGCGGCGTAAGACCCGCAATGAGCCGCAGCACCGTGGACTTCCCGCATCCCGACGGACCGAGGATGGTGACGAATTCGCCCTTGCCCGTAAGGTCGTCGATGCGGAAGGAGACATCCTCGATCGCCTTGTTCCCGCCGTCGTAGATCTTCGTGACGTTCCTGAACTCCACGATGGGCGGAATCACGGCGGGAGCGACCGCCGGCTGCGCTGGCACCTCGTGGACAGTGGACGGCGAGATGGCGCTCGGCGCAGTCACTCCTATTCCTCCGCGACGCGATACGGGAAGATCTTCCGCTCGAGCAGCTGGAGCAGCCGGTCGATGACGTACGCGAGCGTGGCGATGACGACGAGCGTGGCGAAGATCGTCGGGAGGTCCGCGCGTCGCTGTCCGATATTGAGCATGTGACCGAGGCCGAGGTCCGCGTTCACGAGCTCGGCCAGCATGATGTACCCGACGGCGAGTCCGAACAGTGTCCGCATGCTGCCATAGATCGCGGGCATGGCGAGCGGGATGAGGACCTTGAAGACGACCTGCAACGTCGTGGCGCCGCGCGTGTGCGCTGTCTCGACGTATCGCTCGGGGACGCGCAGCACCGCGAACATCGCGTCGCCCATGAGGAACGGCACCACCGCGATGAAGATGAACATCGTCTTCTGCTGCTCGTCAATCCCGAAGGCCACCATCGTGAGCGGGATGAGCGCAGCGAGCGGAATGTTGCGGAGGAACAGTGCGTGCGGGGCGAGCGCCGCGCGCACCGGGCCCGACACGCCGGCAATGATGCCGAGTGGAATGCCGACGAGGACGGCGAGTCCGAACCCGGAGAGCACGCGTCGAAGGCTGGCGGCGATGTTGAGGCCAAGCGTTCCGGCTTCACCACCTTCGCCGGTGACGAGCCCGATGAGGCGATCCAGCACCTCGCCGGGCGTCGGAAGGATTGTCGGCGAAATGACGCGCTCCTCGGCTGCTCCCAGCGTGACGAGAAACCAGAGGAGCACCAGCAGCGCGACCGATGCGAGCCCGATGAGCCGGCCGGCAACGGCCGACGGTGCGGCGCGCAGGGCAAACATGGATCGGCTGCTGGCCATGCGCGTCTACTTCACGGCCTCGAGGGGGTACACCTTGATTTCCACGCGACGGTTCTTCGCGTGGTTGTCCTGATCCGTGCTGTCCGACGGACGGTCCCACCCCATGCCTGCCGCGACGAACTGATTCGCCTGCAGCTGTGGGAACTTGCGGAGCAGTGCCTGCTTCACGGCGTTGGCGCGGCGCAGTGACAGCTCCTTCACGGCGCTCGGATCCACCTGGCCGCGCATCGAGGCGTCGGTGTGGCCCTCGATGATGATGCGGGCGTTGCCGTACTGCGCGGCGAGCTTCCCGATCTCCTCGACCACGGAGCCGACATTCGGATCGTACGCCGTCTGCTTGCCGTCCGCCGTCGTGATCACCTTCGCGATGTCGTCCGAGTTGGGGAAGAACTGTACGACCACCGTCTTCGTGAGGATCTCACTGGACTCGGCTTGCACTGCGGTGGCGGTGGTCGGCACGAACTGCACCTGGTATTCGTCCTTCGAGTTCGCGTACTTCGGCTCCGATCCCAATTTCGCGATGATCGAGAAGTCGAGCACCTGGTCGAACGGGACCTTGTCCTCGTCCAGCACGCGGATGCGGCGATACAGGAAGTCCGCGTTGTTCCAGAGGCGCTCGAAGTTCGCCGGGTTGTTCGCGTCCATCATGAACGCGCGCGTCTCCGCGTAGTTGGTGAGGTGTGCGTCGGCGAGCATGCTGCGCGCGTCGGTCTCCGGAATGGAGAACGCGTCCGCCATGAGCTTCGCGACCTTCGCCTTGGCGGGCTCCGTCTTGAGTTCTTCAATTGCGTCGAACGTCCCGCGCACGAGTCCCTCGACGATGGGCAGGTTGTCCTTGGCAAAGTCTGCCCGCACCATCCACACGTCGGCGATGAGCTTGTTCGCCGTGGCCGTGCTGACGAGCATCTTGTTGCCCGGAATCTTCTCCAGGTTATAGATGTCCGGCGCCCAGGTGACCACGCAATCGATCTTCTTGTCCGCGTTGAAGGCGGCGGCGGCCTGGAAGGCGTCGCCCGTGAACTTCATCGCGACTTCGCTCGGCTGCACGCCGCCGTTGATGAGCGCGTTGAGCAGGAAGAAGTGCGACGGCGAATTCTGCGCGAGCACGCACGTCTTGCCGCGCAAGTCGGCGACGGTCTTCACGCTCGCGCGCACGACGATGCCGTCGCCGCCGTTGGAGAAGTCCGTCTGCGTGAAGACGCGCGGCATCGTGCGCGAATCCTTCTTGAGCCCCTGCGCGAACAGCCGCACCATGTCGAGCGTGCCCCAGCCGATGTGGATCTTGCCGCCGGCAAAGGCGTCGCGCATCGCGATAGGATCGTCGATGAGCACGAGGTCGAGCTTGAACGGCTTGCCCGCGCCGTCCGTCCACACCTTGCCCGGCTTCATGCCGTTGTTGGCGAGGATGAGCGAGCTCCATCCCGCCCACACGTTGATCGCCTGGCGCACGACGCGTCCCTCGGCCATCGGCGTGTAGGCGGACGTGCCCTTTACTTCCGGAAGTTTCGCAGCAGGGGTGAAGCTGTACTCCTTCTTCGTCGTGGCGTTGGCGGCGTCAGGCGCTTCGACGGCGTTCTGCGCGGCCGCCATCTCGTCCGCGGTGAGCGTGGCGCCAGGACCGGCTGTCTTGCCCTGCATTCGCGTCAGGCCCAGATAGCCGAGTCCCACCACCAGCACCGCCATGATGACCCAGAAGAGCGGCTTCGGGCCGTTGCTTTCACTCATAGTATTTGTCTCGCGAGGTTAGGCGGTGGACTTGTTGGCGGGTCCCAGGTCCTTCGTGGTCGGTTCGGCAACGGCCGACGTCTCAGGCGACGCGAGTCCGAGCTCCACCTCGTAGCCCTTGAGCAGGTCGTCCGCCATCGCCTGCTTGGCGGCCTGGTCGGCCTTGATCTCGGCGACGCCTTGCGACGACATCGATGCGGCGACGTGCGCGCGGCCGCGGTTCTTGTCGATCTCGCTCTTGATGAGCTCTTCGGCCTGGCCGATGCCCGTGGTGTAGTTGCCGACGATGTTCCCCTGGAGCGCTTCGCTCACCTTGGCCATTTCGGCTTCTGCGCGGCTCATCTGCAACTCCGCCGCGTACTGCTGGCCGCGCTGCCGCAACTCGGCGATGTGCTCGTTGGCGGCGCGCAGCTTGAGCATGTTGTTGTTGAGCGCGTCTTCGTGCACGCCGAGCTCTTTCTTCTTCGACTCGAGTTGGGTGCGCACGCCCTGCAACTGCAGCACGAGTTGCGACGCGCGCTCGCGGTTGCCGGCCTTGAGGTGTGCCTTCACTTGCGCGTCGAGCTGGACGTCCTGTCCGGTGAGCGCAGCCACCTGGCGCTTGATGCCCTCGACGAGCCCGGCATACTGCTCGACGCCCGAGCGTGCGCCGTGGATCTCGGCGGTGGCTTCATCGATCTTGAGCTGGAGTACGGCAACCGGATTGCGCGCCCACAGCGCGTTCGCGAGGCTGTTGAAGATGGCCCGGATGCCGGTGACGAACTTGTCGATGATCATGGAGAGCTCCTGGGGGTGGACTTCGCTGCTGGTGCACTCGGTTCGACCGCTGCTTCCGCGAGGACCTTGCCCTCGTAGAGCTCCGCGAGGGACGCCGAGAGCGCCGCGCCGTTCTGTGCCGTGACGACATCGCCCTTGACTGTACGCAGAAACGCGAATTTCTCCGCATCCGTGTCGAACGCGACAAAGTACATCCCGACGCCGCCGTCGCTGCGAGTGAAGATCTCCTGGGCGACGACGGCGGGGTCGCGACCGTCGGTATTCTGGCCGTCGGTGACTACCAGGATCACCTTCCGGAACGTTCCGGCCTTGTAGAGGGCGACGCGTGCTGCATCCATGGCGTCGCCAATCGCGGTGCCGCCTGACGCCCGCGGCACGCGCGCGATGGCGGCGCGTACGGAGTCGCGGTTGTAGGGCTGCATCGGGAGGATCGTCTTCGTCTCGTCCGAGAAGACGAGAAGGCTGATCTTGACGGGATAGTCGGGTCGCTTGGCGATGGCCGCCTCGGTGGCGTCGAGCGCGCGCTCGATGGCGACTTTCGCGACGTCGGCCTTGGGGCGTCCGTCGCCTTTCGCTTTTTCGCGCATGGAGCCCGAGTTGTCGAGCACGATGGCGACGGAGACGCCGAGTCCCTCGTCGGTTTCGGACTTGTAGCGCTCTGGAGTGGCGGCGGCCTGCGTTTGTGGCGCCTGTGAAGTTTCCTTGGGCGTACCTTCACAGGACGCGAGGACGGCGGTCGCTGCCAGTAGCGCGCAGGTGTTGCGCAGGGGGTTCATGGGCAGCAAATAGCGTCACAAACGCAGTTTTATCAACTCTTGTGGATTCGTCGGCGGGCGCGCCGGTCGATGCGAACTGGGGTCGTGGGGCGGCGAAATTCCGGACTCGAACCCCGACTCTGACGCCACGGGCTGCGTGCCTATCGCACCCGAAACTGGACACGCACCACACGCCCCGGCTGTGGCAGGCCACACTGATCGAACACGGTACGATCCAGCGCGTTATCGAACCCGATCGTCGCTTCGATCGCCGACCGCCACCAACGGCTCACACTGGCGTTCACCCGCGTACTCGGCGCGAGCCGATCGTATCCGTTCGTCGCGCTGACACAGTACTGCGAGCCGACCGTGCGCGCGCCCAGATCGAGCGTCGTCGCGAAGGGCAGGGGTGCGGACAACCGAACGCCCCCGGCAAACTTTGGCTGATACTCCGGTTGATATTCCCGGTCCGCCGCTGCATCCCTGGACATTGTCGTCTGCGCCGTCACGTCAGCGGACAGGCTCGCCCCTGCGATCGGTACGGACGCGAGCAGCTCGAGTCCGGACGCGAGTGTCTGATCGCGGTTGACGCGCTTGACCTTCCGGTTCACGGTCGTCCGCACGATGGCATCGGTGATGTCATTGAGAAATGCGACCGCCTGAACCTGCGCTCGACCCAGTTGTGCCGTTGCACCGCCTTCCATGGCGACGAGCACTTCGGGGCGCAAGCCGGGATTCGGCTCCACGTTGGTGAGCGTTCCCGAGTACATCTCGCGCAGCGCGGGAAAGCGCACGCGCCGGCTGGCGCCCGCGTGCAGCAACACGTTGCCGCCGCGCGACATTGCCGTGATGCCTGTTCGGCCACCCCATGTCTTCAACGCTGTCACCGCGGGCTTTCCACCGGTTTCCGGCGTGTCCGATCCGTCGTACGCCGCTCCCGCGGTGACGCGGACCGCCGAAAGGCCAGCGATGGAGGGAAGTCGCCAGCCCAGCTCAGACGCGGCGCTCCACAACCGCTGCCGGTAGTCGGAAATCACGCCAGGGGTGAGCGACTCGTGGCGCTTGACGCTCGCATACGTAAACGCGCCGCTGAGATGTCCTCCGCCGGCAATCGACTGATTGGCGATGAGCCGGCCGTTGACGTTCCGATCGACGTTGTCCTCCTGATTCCTCAGCGCGGAGTACGCGCGCGTGGTGTAGCCCTCGAGCTTCGTGCGCCCGAAATCGTATCCGACACCCAGTTGCAACGCACCCCGACCGCCGAAGGGCGAACGGCGCTCACCGGTGCCGACGGAGGCAACCGAAAACGACCGCTGCAGGAGCGGGAAGCGCAGCAGTTGTGGCGACGCGACGTCGAGCTCGGCGGGCGTCGCCCGTCGTCCCGAATACGCGAACGAGGAGAATGAGGACCACATGCGCCCGTTACCCTCGAGTCGTCCCGCGACGAATGCATCAGCTTGCTCGCGATCGGAGTTGAGCCGACGAGTGTCGGCGGCAAAGGGCGCGGGCTCGCGGACCCCGTTGGGTAGCGGAAATCCGTCGCTCCGCCGATAGCCGATTCCTGCACGCGTCGCCAACGACCCGCGCTCGAAGCGCACCGGCATCACGATCGTGCCAGACGCTGCACGCGCGCCAGTCTGATCGACGCTCGTGCTCAATTCAGCGCCGCGGGCCGCCGTGTCGTTCGAAGCGCCGCTCGCGACACCCAACTCCACGACGCCGCCAAGCACGTTCGGTCCGTAGAGCAGCGACGGAAGACCGCGGACCAGCGTCAGCGTCTGCGCGCCAGCGATGGGGAGCACCGACAGATCCGCGCGATCGTCGAAGTTGAGGCTGGCCGGCACACCGTCGACGATGACGGCGACTTCGCGCGCATCGAAGCCGGAGCCGCGATTGGCGAAGTAGCTCTCGCCGCGCGGATTGGTGCGCACCTGCACGAAGGGCATCTCGCGCAGGACGTGCTGCAGCGTTGGCGCCGGCTCGAGCCGCAGCGCGTCGAGACGCACTTCGATGGCGCTTGCACCACCGCTCCGAGCGACGGGCCTCGTCGCCTGGATGACGACGGTGCTGAGGCGAAAGACCGCGGTGTCACGCGCCGAGCTGTCTCGAGCCTGCGCCTCCGCCCGGGATGCCAGCAGCAGGAGCCCGACCACACAGCTAGTCGCAAGACGAGGAATGCACCGCATGCGTCGCGTCTCCAGAAATCTCTCTCATGCATGCCATGCGCTGCAGCGCGCGTGATCGATGCGCGGCAAGAGTACAGCGAAGTGCAAGCAATGGGAACGAAGCAATCGAGAACGTTTGCCGCTTAGAAAATCTTAAGCGCTCGCGATGGTTGCGCTTCGTTCCGTATCCGTCATACTTGGCAGCTCACCGATACGGTCATGTGCCGTCGACGCCGACGACGCTGCACGCCGAGTGGTTTCTCGGCCACCGTACGCCCTCACGTGGCGAAGTCCGCCCCCGCATCCCCGCACAACGGGAACGCGAATCAGCCGCATCACGAGTCGCCGTGCAACCGGACCGCGCCTCGGCGCGAGCCTCATTCCTGCACCTGTGCGACGTGCACTCCACCCGCCACTCCCCAGGAGGGCATCATGGCGTTTACGTGGCCGATCAACATCAACACGAGCACGAGCAGTTCGGGTTACGTGTTCGAGCCCAGCATCCTGACGGACGTTGCGATCAACGATGAAGTGTTCTTCATCAACAACACGGACAGTGCGCAGTTCCCGGGTCTCATCGCGATGGATGGTGTATCGAACGTCCAGCACGACTACTTCATGGAGTTCCAGATCGCCCCACATACGTCGGGCACGACGTGGGTCGCGGCGGCCAACCACACGCTGACCTACGCCAACTCGCTCGACACAGGTGCCGCGCCGCCCAGCGGCACCATCGTCATCACGGACCCCACCGCGGCACCCACCGCGACGATCGCATCCAAGGAGGCATCGCCATGATGTCGTTCAGAGTCTCCCCCACGCGAGCGGCGTTCGTCGCCGCGCTCGCGGCGCTGTCCGCGTCCCCGGTGCGCGCACAGGTCGTCGCGTGCCCCACCCAGGACAGCCTCATCGTCGTGCCGGTGATCAGGAGCGACTCGGGAAAATTGCGCGCGACGCTCCGGCTGACCGACACGGTACGCACGTTGTGGGGTTCCACCGGCGATCCGCGCTGTGCGAAGCAGCGCATCCGCTATTTGAGTGGCAGTGCGCCTGGCGACAAGACGCCATGGCCCGCCACGCCAGAGCCCATTCCCGGGCCAACCTTCCGCGCTCGGCTTGGCGATCTGGTCCAGATCGCGTTCTTCAACCAGATCAACACGAACAACTTCGCCAACACGCTCGACCGAGGGAGCGTCGGCACGACGTCGTCGTGCGATCAGTACACGATGCAGCCCGGCAACGTGACGACGCACGGACCCGTCGGCGGGGACGTCATGCCGAACTGCCTCCACGGCTCGAGCACGACCAACGTCCATTTCCACGGCACGCACACGACGCCGAGCACGACGGGTGACAACGTGCTGCTGTTCATCCGGCCCGCCATGCGCACCTTGGGCAAGCTGCGTCCCTTCGATGAGGCGCTCGCGAACAAGTCATTCGCCACGATCTTCAAGAACTGCGAATCGAAGGGCCCGCCCAGGTTGTGGACCGACTTGCCGTTGGCATGGCAGGCGGGGCAGAAACGTCTGCTGATGGAATACGACAGGACTGCGGCCTATCAGGGGACGATCGGCGCTATGCCGGACAGCTCGAAGCTGTGGCCGTACGACGATCACCAGATCCGCCAGGGGCTGTGGCCGCAGTACCAGATCGGCGCGAATCCGTACTGCTTCCCGCTGCCCAAGTACAATCCGGCCACCATGAAAATGGGGCAGTCGCCAGGTACGATGTGGTATCACGCGCACAAGCACGGTTCCACGGCGTTGAACGTCGCCAACGGGCTCACCGGCGCGTTCATCATCGCTGGCGAGTACGACGACACGCTCCACGCCTACTACGGGCCGAACTTCCGCGAACAGGTGCTCGTCATCCAGCAGATCGGGTCGGCGCCATTTCCGCTCACGAACCCAATTACCAACACGAACAACTTCCAGGGTCCGGGCTCGCTCGGCCGGCCGCCACTCTCGGTGAATGGCCGCATCAATCCGGTCGTCGGCATGAAGCCCGGCGAAGTACAGATGTGGCGCATCATCAACGCCGCGTTTCGCGACGCGGTGAACGTGAGCTGGTTCATCCCGCAGGCGACGGCCTCGTGCGGCACGACGGCGCCACCAACGCAGGCGTTACAGTGGCGACAGATCGCGCAGGACGGCGTGCAGTTCAACGTCAAGACGTACGCGACCGTCGGTACGATAAACGGCAGCTTCAACCTCGCGCCGGCCAACCGCGCAGACCTGCTCGTCAAGGCGCCGACCGTGGCCGGCCAGTACAAGCTCTGCGTCAGCAAGAACAACGGCGTGCTCGTCCAGGCCGGGGCGCCCGCTGGCCCCGAGGCGCCGAGCGTCCTGCTCTCGGTCTCCGTCGGCGGACCATCGATCACGCCGCAGCAATTCATTCCGGATGCGCGCTTCCCCGTGCAGCCGACCTTCCTCGCCGACATACCGGACAGTGCGATCAAGACGCGGCGCGAGCTCGTGTTCGAAAAGGGAAACACGCTGATCAACGGCCGGGCGTTCCAGGACCACACCGTCGATCAGACGATGACGTTGAACACCGCGGAAGAGTGGACCATCAAGAACGAGGCGAACGACAAGTCACACCCGTTCCACATCCACATCAATCCGTTCCAGATCACGGAGATCTTCGAGCCCAACTCCGCCTTGGCGGCCAAGGGCGGTCCGTGCTACGTGAATCCGGACGATCCCGCGACCTTCAAGCCCTGCGACAAGGCGCAACCCCAGGCGCCCTTTGTGTGGTGGGACGTATTTGCAATTCCGTCGGGCCAGCAGATCAACCTCACCTCGCGGTGCAAGCCACCCAATCCGACGTCGCCCAGCGACACGTTGCCGACGCTCGCCAACTGTCCGGTGCAGCTGCAGAAGTACACGAAGTGCGTGAAGGCCACGTCGCCTGGCTCCTCGGATTCGTGCACGGAGTACATCCCGGGCTGGTTCAAGATGCGCACGCGCTTCGTGGACTTTACCGGACAGTACGTGCTGCACTGCCACATTCTCATTCATGAGGATCGTGGGATGATGCAGCTGATCGAGGTCGTGCCCGGGAAGACGCCGTACGGGCATCACTGACCAGGAGAACCGCCGCCAACCGATCGCGAGCCTCTTCACTCGTGCGTTCCGTGACCGATCCATTCATCATCGGTATTCCTGCCTATCAGGGCGTCGACCTGCTCGACGTCGCGGCACCGTGCGAAGTGTTCAAGTGGATGGGCGATGCCTGGAAGGGCGGACGCCCGGTCAGGGTGTATGTCGTCGCCGAAATGAACGGCGTGATCATCACGCGTGATGGTCTCCAGATCACGCCGCACAGGACGTTCGAACAGCTGCCGAGCGTGGATCTCCTCTGGGTGCCCGGAGGAGATCTCACGACGCTGCAGCAGCACATGAAGGACGAGCCGTTCCTCGCACACCTCCGGCGGCTGAGCGAGCGCGCGACGTACGTCACGTCCGTCTGCGAAGGCGCGTTGTTACTCGCGAGTGCCGGCCTGCTCGATGGCTTCACCGCCACCACACACTGGGCGTTCATCGAGTGCCTGCGAGCGTATCGAAAGGTCACCGTGGTCGGGCCTGCCGAGGGGTACCCACGCTTCGTCGTCGACGACAAGAGGAAGAAGCTCAAGAGGGGAATACGAGTCACGGGCGCAGGCGTCTCGTCCGGCCTCGACGAAGCCTTGCAACTCGTGAAGATGATTTGCGGCGAAGACGTCGCGAAAGCGGTGCAGCTCTCCATTCAGTATTTCCCCGTTCCGCCCGTCAGCGGAACGCTTCCGTTGCAGTCACCGTGTCCGCTCTCATGACAACTCGATACGAGCAGGTAAAAGAGATCCTCGACAAGGCGGCAGCCAGCAGCACGGCAAACTACGAAGGCGCCGGAACGTTCTGGCAGAATTCCCTCGCCGAATTCCTGACCTCCACGGTCGGCGGCGTGCGCATGGTCGAGTCAGGGAACAGCAAGGCTTCCGGTCTGATCCGCGGACTGCGTGGCGACACGCCGTTCGATGGCTCGCGCTATCCCGCGCTACCCTGGGGCGGAACGACAGTCGCCGCCGCCGACGTCGACTTCATTGCCGAGTGGATCGACGACGGGTGCAGGGAGGATGACGTCGTGCTTGCCGAGATCGCCGTGCCGCTCACGCGGCAGTCGCGCATGCTGCAGATCCTCGACGTCACGAACCTCGAGGAGGCCGTTCGCGAGATCACCGAGACGCCGAACGAATACAACTATCAGCACGGCGAAACGAAGCAGCGGATGAACATCGACTGCATGTCGCCGCCGCAGATCGGCCGCCTGCGCGATGCGTTCCGTGAGCTGTACGCGCTGAACAAGTGGCCGGAAGACCGCCGTAGCTACAACAACATGGCGCTCATCCACCAGAACCACTGCCAGCACGGGTGGGAGCGCTTTCTCCCGTGGCACCGCATCTATCTCTACGAGTTCGAGCAAGCGCTGCAGGATCACTCTCCAGACGTCACCATGCCGTACTGGGACTGGACGATGCCGGAATACTGCCCGGAGAACCCGACGACGGGCTCGATCATTCCGGCTTCGTTCAAGGCATTCATCACCGAGGACTCGCTTGCCTTCCTCGTGAAGGCGGTTCCCGCACTGCCGGAAGCGGACGCCGACGCGCTGCGGAACGGGATGTTGGACGTGCTCTACAGCTCACCGACCCTCTTCTTCGCGAAGGTGAAGTCACTCATCGGCGAGCAGTACACGAAAGGGGAACATCGGGACCGTTTCATCGACGCGCTGCTCGACGCGAATGCGCTCTGGTACCCGCTCCGCTATCCGGCGGAGTTCAAGGGCAAGACCATCCAG
The DNA here is from genome assembly GCA_031407575.1 of Gemmatimonadaceae bacterium. Classification (GTDB taxonomy): domain Bacteria; phylum Gemmatimonadota; class Gemmatimonadetes; order Gemmatimonadales; family Gemmatimonadaceae; genus AG11. Next base: position 35,446 of record JANOIJ010000118.1, read on the forward strand.
CAGAAGTTCCACTATCACTACCCGACGGCGAACGACATCGCGGAGATCATGAGCCTGCGGACCTTCCGCGATTTCGGCGGCGGAAGCCTCTACAACGATTCATTCGGTTTCATCGACCAGAATCCGCACAACACGATGCACATCTGGACCGGCGGCTATAACCCCGACTACGTGGCCCCGCCGACCCTGCAGGCGCAGGTGCGTGGCGGAGAGCGAAACCGCGCGGCACGCGTGGCTGGCCGGCGCTTTCACGCGCGATCGGACATGTACGTCAACGCCGACAACGGCGACATGCTGAGCAACCTCACCGCGTCCTACGATCCGGTCTTCTGGCCCATTCACGCCAACGTCGATCGCCTGTGGGCCGAATGGCAGGAGCTGCACCCCAATTCAAACCCCGCCGATCTCGACGCGGTGCTCACACCGTGGAGCTACACGGCGGCGGACACGCTCGACATCGCCAAGTTCGGCTATGAGTACGTGAAGAGCACCCACCTCATCCCCGTCGGGCTGCAGACGCCAGTTGGTCGCTTCGTGTCGAAGCCGGTTTCCATTCCCGAGCCGGTACGCGCTGGATTCCGTGTCGCCGAAGTGCGGTTGCACCGCGTGCCGCAGCTGCCGCGCTCGTGTTTCATCCGCGTCTTCCTGAATCTCGCGGACGCAAACGCCGACACCTCCATCGAGGATCCGCACTACGCGGGCTACCTGGCCGTGTTCGGACACGGCGAGTGCTATGGCGGGCCCGGGCACTGCGAGGTCCCGCAGCGGCGCTCTCGCATGTACGACCTGCGGCCGCGCAGCCACAACACCCCGCGCAACCATCGCGTCAACGTGACGACCACCACGAAACGACTGCTCGACGGTGGGGCCTCATCCCTCGAGATCACACTCGTGGTCGTTGGCGCCGACTACTGCGAGGACAACGACCTCCTGCGACTCGACGGCGTGTCGCTCAACTTCCTGGATTGAGCCGCGATGATCACACAATACAGGATCCATCCGGGAATCGGCATCGCGCGCCTGGGGAACAGCCCTCACGCGTTTTGCATCACGCCGGAAAAGCCCGCGGCGCTGCCCCTCGACTGCGACGCGCAGGGCAATCCGCTCGTGAGCCCCGACGGGCTCACCGAGAAGACGGTCACGACATTCAAGGATGCGGAGGGCCGCATCAAGCGCCAGGCCGCACGCTTCCAGATCTACGTCTACGACGACGAAAGTCCCGCGGGGCGTCCACTCAAGATCGGCGACCCGATATCCGGTGGCGGGAATCAAGGCACACTCGTCGACATCCAGTGGCAGGTGTACGTCGCCAACAAGAAGTCGGAGTGGTATCGCTTTCAGCAGCTCGAGGGCGAGCACGGCTACGCCCCGACGCATCCACGCCGCAACGCCGGCATCACCGATCCCGACGAACGGCAGCACCTGGTCATCGATCCGGGCCCGCGCATGGTGAATGGCACCAATCGTCGCGCCGCGGAATTCGATCGCAAGGGCGGAGACACGTATGCCCCTACCTTTCCCCCTCCGCTGAAGCCGCTTTCCATCGACACGCTCGGCGAGCTGAAGACCGACGACAGCGGCCGGCTGCTCGTCCTCGGCGGATTCGGCAACTCGGGATCGTACCGGGCCGACGAGTTCGGCCAGCCGCGCATCACGGAGTACGCCAACAACGACGGCTGGTTCGACGATACGTCCGATGGGCCGGTGATGGCGCGCCTGGTGATGTTCAGCGAGAACGTCCAGGCCCAGCGCTTCGTCGACGTGGAGTCGCCGGCGTGGGTCATCGTGGGATATCCCGCCTACGTGCCGCAGATCCTCGACATGGTCACAATGAACGAGGTGGTCGAAGACCTCGAAATCCGGAAGTTCGCGGCGCGGACCGACCTGTACGGCATTGTCGGGACCTTCGACGCGCCGCAAGTGGTGGACGTCACCGACCTCGACGCGCTCTCCATCTGGCGCGCGGGCCGCCTGCAGTGGAATCCTGCACACAAACCGTGGTTCTACCGCGACATCTGGCCGATCCTGTTCCGTCCGGACCAGTTCACGAATCTCGCCAACATCCTCGCGCAATCGAACTTTCCGCACAACCAATCCACACGCGGCAACTTCAACATCAAGAAGCTGTCACAGGCGCCGTCCATCGACCGTGCGAAGCTCGCAGAGTGCGAAGCACGCTGCGTGCGGCGGCACCACCGAGGTGATCTCTTCGTCGAGACGTTGTCGCCCGTCCTGCTCTCGCTCGAGAAGGCCGCCGCGGCGGAGGAGCGGCAGCACTCGAGTGGGCCGCCGTCGCGGACGACCGGACTTCTCACCAATGAGCTCGCGAGAGACCTGCGCGTCGCGGTGCATGACTTTGCCCAGACGGCGCATCACGACGGCACGGGTCTCAGCATCACGCAGTACCAGAACAGTTGGCGCCTGGCGTCCCAGACGAGCGCGTCGTACACGCACGAGAAGGACGTCCTCGATGCACGGATCGAGGAGCTGCTGCGCACGCACGCGCCCGCCGCGGGCGGTGACCTCGCGAATGGGCTGCGGGATGCAGTCATCCAGCACCTCGGCAAGTATCACAGTGGCCGCCTCGTGGACGAGTGTCGCGCCAAGTGCGTCGAGTCGTGCACGAATGACCAGTACAAGCCGGACCGCACCTTCCTGTTCGAGTTGCTTCGCATGCCTGGCGACAGCAACCAGTTCGCGGTGCGCGGCACGGCCACGAGTCGCGTGCACAATCTGCCGCTCATGCCGCTGCTCGCGGGCGACAATCCGATTTCGAATACGCTGTCGTCCAAGTTCCTGGCGCTCACGGAGTACCAGTACTACCTGTTGCGACAGTGGGCCGCCGGCCGCTTCTACAACGAGAAGGACGAAGGCTGGCCGGCGCCCGACCCATGGTATCCGTGGCGCGATTGGACCAACGCCACCGGCCGCGACCTCGATCGCGGCGTCCTGAGCAACGTGCTCGGTGGCGCCTTCTGCCCTGGCGGCGAAGTCGGCTGGATCATGCGCAACCCGGCGATCTATCGCGAGCCCTATCGCATCAAGGCGGATCCGGAGTTTTCGCAGTTTCGCCAGACGGCGGCGCAGAACAACCGCGACGGCCTGCAGGACAACGACTATCTCGCCAACATCGAGGATGATCTCAGCCTGGATGATGACTTCGATGTCGGCCTCCAGCCGGGTGACCTGACGAAGCACATGGCCTTGCCATGGCAGGCGGACTTCAACGAATGCTCCACGCAGTCCATCGACGTCACCTACACGGACTGGAACGCACTTTACCCCGACAGCACCGGTGATTCACAGATGACGCGGGAGCAGCGGGTCTGGGAGACACTGTGGTGGCCCGCGCACCGTCCGATGCAGGCACCCGAGCTCACGATCGTTGGCGGGAAGCCGCAGTACTCGCCCATTCGCGACTGGGCGCTCGGCATCCCGCAAACGAACGCGGGCGATCTCAAGATGGTCACCGAGTGGTGGCGGCTCGGCTTCATCGTCAACAATCCGTATGCGCCGTTGCCGGACAGCCAGCCAACAGAAATGGGCCCCAGCGATCCGGCATACGTCAGCGTCGAGCGCACCGAACAGCCAAGGGAGGACAGCCCATGAGCGACAATCCATTCGTCGGCAGCTGGACGTACCGCAGCCTGCTCAACGACCCGAACCCGGCAACGGCCTTCAACGACCTCCAGTTCGGGCTCGGCACACTCGTCATCACCGAGACCGGCCCGGATACCCTCGGTGGCACGATCGGGATGGCCGAGGAGTGGGGTCCGCTGCAGTTGCACGGGTCGATGACACCCGGCAATCCGCGTCAGGTGCGGTTTCAGGGCAAGGGACTGGATGGCGGCGAGCTGTGGATCTACGACTACATCGCGTGGCTCGTTCCGGTGTGGCCGAACAGCACCGATCTCCTCCAGACCACGGCGCTGGTGGGATCAGTGGTGCGCACCATTCCGCATTCCAGCGGCCCCAACACGCCCGTGCACCCGGCCGGCGTCGTCGCGTCGATCTACTGCGTGAAGCAGGGCTGACGTGGAGCCGGGAACGGCCGCCGCGTCATTCGACGTCGTGATCGTCGGCGGCGGCCCAGCAGGGAGCGCGACCGCGCTTTCGCTCCGCGCGCACGCGCCGGAGCTCTCCGTCGCGATCGTGGAGGGTGGGTCTCACGGAACGGCACGGATCGGCGAGACGCTGCCGCCCGTGGCCACGGAGCTGCTGGAACACCTTGGCGTGATGCCGGCGTTCACGGAGCAGCACCACCGTGCGACGCATGGCACGGCAGCGGCGTGGGGCGACGCGTCACTCGCGGACAACGACTTCATCTACGGGGCTCGCGGATGCGGATGGCATCTGGACCGTGCGTCGTTCGACACCATGCTGTTGCGCGAAGCGACGCGATGCGGCGCGTCGGTCGTGTGCGGGGCACGGGTGCGCGACGTCGACGCAACGGCCGCGAATTGGCGAATCACGCTGGGCAACGACACCTCACTCCGTGCGCGTGTCGTGGTGGACGCGACCGGCTCCGCCGCGACCATCGCGCGCCGACTTGGCGCTCGGCACATCGTCGCCGACCGCCTGGCCGGATTTTCGTGCTTCTACGACGGAGGCAGTGCGAGCGAGCAACGAACGCTGGTCGAAGCGTTCGAGGACGGTTGGTGGTACACGGCGGCGCTTCCGGGGCACCGCCGGGACGTGGCGTGCATGACGGATGCGGACATCGCGCGACGACTCGCCCTAGCGGACTGCACGCAGTGGACGAACACCCTCGCGCACACGAGCCACGTCGCTGCCGCCGTGCGAGACGCGCTGCCGCAGCAGCAGGTCATCGTGCGCACGGCGCGTTCGCGGCTGCTCGATACCGCAGCGGGCTCCAACTGGCTTGCCGTGGGAGACGCCGCGTCGTCGGTGGATCCGCTGTCATCGCAGGGCATCTGCCGGGCGATGCGCTCCGGCATCTTCGGGTCGTATGCGATTGCAGACCTGTTGCTTCGTGGCCGAGCCGATGCGCTCGAGCGCCATGCGTGGTTCGTGCGCGCCGAGTTCACGCAATACATGACTGCGCGTCGAAAGTACTACGGCGTCGAGCATCGATGGCCGACGTCGGCATTCTGGCAGCGACGGCAGTGTCACAATCCACAAAGGCACGCATGAGCAAGCCTGGCCTGCACTACGAGCCGTTTCAGCCATTCACGAAGGGCGAGAGCAAGTACGACGTCGCCGTCATCGGGGGCGGCGTGTCCGGCGTTTACACGGCGTGGCGCCTGAAGCAAGCCAATCAGGACATGAAGGTAGCGGTCTTCGAGTACAGCAACCGCATCGGCGGGCGGCTGTACAGCTATGCAATGCCGGGAATGCCGCACATCCATGCGGAGTTGGGCGGGATGCGCTGGCTCCTCTCGCACAAGGTCGTGGTGGGGCTGATCGATCAGCTCGAGCTGCCCGTCGTCGAGTTCCCGATGGGGAGGGACGGTGGCGCGAACAACCTCATGTACCTGCGACGGCGGCAGTTTCGCGTGCGCGACTTGAGCGACGCGTCGATCGTGCCGTACCAGATGAATCCGGACGAGCAGGGCATGAGTCCCGACACGCTCCAGGCGTACGTCATGAACAGCCTGCTGCCATTCTACAAACAATTGAGCGCAACGGACTGGTTTACGGTGCCGGTGCTCGATGGCACGCCACTCTACAAGATCGGCTTCTGGAACTTGCTCTACCGCGTGCTGAGCAGCGAAGCGTATCAGTACATGTACGACGCCAGCGGCTACTACACGAACGTCGCCAACTCGACGGCGCCGCTGTCGCTCCCGATTAGCGAGTATGACCCGACGAACAAGTATTACACACTCAGGAACGGGTACGAGGAGCTCCCGAGGACCATCGCGGCGCGCTTTCAGGCACTGGGAGGAGAGATCCACCTCAATCACCGGCTCGATTCGTTCGGTCGCCGCGGCGCGGACGGCGACTATGCGCTCTGCTTTCCGCGGACGAGCACGGACCAAGGGGGCAAGACTACCGACGTGGACGATCACGCTGACGTCCATGTCGATGCGGACCGCGTCGTGCTCGCACTTCCACGCCGCTCGATCGAGCTCATTCGATGGGATCGCGTGGACAGACCCAGCGGAGGTGCCGCCGAGGGCACACTGCGCGACCAGCTCGAGAGTGTCATCAGTCAGTCCGCCTTCAAGCTCTTCCTCGGATACCCATATCCGTGGTGGCGCGCACTCGGTGTCGAGTCGGGCCGGACCATCACGGACATGCCCATCCGCCAGACGTACTACTTCCAGACCGAGAGCGAAGTCGGCGGCGATGCGGACAACCACAACTCGCTGTTGATGGTGAGTTACAACGATCTCGGGAGCGTTCCGTACTGGAAAGCGCTCGAGGCCGGAGACCCATTCCATGGTGACGCGGAGAACCCGGCGAATCGCTTCCTCGGCGCCGAATCGGCGGTGCGCCCCCACGAGTTTCCCATCACGCAGGAGATGGTGGACTCCGCCCAGGAGCAGGTACGAGAGGTTCACGGTCTCAAGTTCGTGCCCAAACCGTATACGGCGGTCTATCACGACTGGGGCGAGGACCCCTATGGCGCGGGTTGGCACGCATGGAAGGCGGGGAAGAAGTTCTGGGAGATCATGCCGTACATGCGCGGCATCCCGGATGAGAACGTGCACATCTGCGGTGAGGCGTACTCCATCGGACAGGGTTGGGTCGAGGGTGCGCTCCAAACCGCGGAGCTGATGCTGAAGGAGCATTTCGGGCTTTCGCGTCCCCCGTTCATTCCCGCCGAGTACTACGACAACGAGATGGGGCCATGACGCCGCCGCCCGGTTGCACCGTCTCTCGCTATCTCGCCATACGACTGGCGGAGTTGGGCGTCGGCCACCTGTTCGCCGTGCCTGGTGACTACGCCGGACATTTTCTCACGACGATCGACGTCGAAGGCCAATCGCTCGGCATCATTCGCGTCGGCACCTGCAACGAGCTCGAAGCCGGCTACTCGGCCGACGCCTATGCGCGCCTGCGTGGTGCGGGCGCGGTGTGCGTGACCTTCGGCGTGGGAACCTTCAGCCTGCTCAACGCGCTCGCGGGCTCGTACGTCGAGCAGTTGCCGGTCATCCTCATCGTCGGCAGTCCTGGCTCGTCGGCGCGAAATGTGGAGCGTCGAGAGGGCGTGCTCTTTCACCATTCGACCGGTACGCTCAGCGCCGACGAGGAGTCGGTGCGCAACGTGACCGTCGCGCGCGAAGTCGTGCGCGATCCGCTCAACGCACCGGAACAGATCGACAAGGCCCTACGGGCGGCGTTGACGTGGCGTCGTCCGGTGTACATCGAGGTCACGGCCAACGTCTGGAAGCTTCCCTGCGCGGCGCCGCAGGGGCGCATCGAGGCGGGGCACCTTCCGGCGCTCGATGCGTCGATCGATGCGGCGCTCGAAGCGACGCTCACGCACCTGTGGGCGGCGAAGAATCCCTGCATCTGGGTGGGGCAGGAGGTGCAGCGTTTTGGCCTTCAGAATCTTCTCATGGACATCGTGGAAGAGACGAAGATGCCGTGGGCGACCGACCTGCTCGCCAAGGGTGTCCTGCCAGAGGATGGGCCCGGCTTCGTCGGCTGCTACGACGGTGCGTCGGCCAACGACAAGACGCGCCGGCTCGTCGAAACCGCCGACTGGCTGCTCGGACTCGGCAACATGGTGACGGACGACTTCCTCGGTCTGGTCAAGGACAGCTACGGCACGATGTCGCTGGCGTGGAACAACTCGGTGCGCGTGGGCACGAACGTGTGGGACTGCGCTCCGCTGCGCACGTTCATGGAACGGCTGCTCCTGCGGCTGCGGGCCAGGCGATATGATGCGCCGGCGACGGCGTTCACGATGCTTGCCCAGGCGGGCACGCACGAACGTGCGCTCTCACAGGCGCTGATGCTCCGGGCGAACGCTGGGGGACGCACGCCGGTGACGTACACGCGCTTCTTCGAGCGAATCGAACGCTGGGTGGACGATTCGATGGTGCTCATGGCCGACACGACGATTGCGCTGTACTCCGCCGCCGAGCTTCCCGTCAATGTGCGCGACGGCTTCATCGCCCAGGCGGCGTGGAATTCCATTGGCTACGCGACGGGCGCGTGTCTCGGTGTCGGCTTTGCGGGAGAGCGTCGCGCCGTGGTGTTTACCGGCGACGGTGGATTCCAGATGATCTGTCAGACGTTGTCCGACGTCGTCCGCGCAAAGCATGCAGCGGTGGTGTTCATCTTTGACAACCAGCTGTACGGCATCGAGCAGGCGTTCGTGAACGCAAGGTATTTCACGGACGGGGAGCCGCCTGAAGCGTTCGACCTGCTGCACGGGTGGGACTACGCGAAGCTGCCGGAGGTGTTCGGTGGTGGTTGGGGGGTGACCGTGGAGACGATGGATGATCTCGAATCCGCACTCACCACTGCCAAGGCGAATGCAGATCGGTTGTCGATCATCGCGTTGAAGATCGCATCAACGGACATCACGCCGCAGATGCTGGCGGTGGCCGCGAGCTAGTGACGTCACGTCGGGTGAGGGAAGTGAGTCGCGTCATGCTCGCCGCATGCGATTGTTCTTGGCGCTGTGTTCGAGCTCGCAGAGACCCAGGGCTTCCATGAGCGGCGGGATGTACACGCCGAATCGGCCACGCAGCCCCTTCTTCAAGCCATACCAGCCACCGATCGGATTGTCCGGCGAGCGGCCCCATGCTTCGACGGTGTCCGCCTTGGCGGGTTTCTGCTCGTCCGTGCCGCCGAGGTCCATCCAGTCGCCACGCGCCGTCAGCATGGCATGCAGGTCGTCGATGCACCGCGCGTCGTAGTGCAGGACTGTCTTGCCGACTGTACAGACAAGAATCCGTCTTCCGTCCTTTTCATCCGCATGCATCGTGTATGTCGCGGTCCCCGGCGCGGTCGTGAGGTGCCAGGGATCATCTTTCGTGCGAGTCAAGTCGATCATGAGTTGTCCGTCCTGTCGGAGTAGCTACCAACCTCGTGCAGCGCCAACGTGACCGGCGGCATCGCGCAGCGAGCGCCAAGGCCGGAGGTAAAGTGCTTGAACTCGGCAAGGGCCTGCAATGGGTTGTATGTCGGGTCCTGGACCGACGCGATGTGCACGAAGCTCACGCCGTCGTCGAGGCGGTACGACGCGTACATCACCCCGTTGGCGCGGTGCGACGCAGGCGCTCGAAGACCGCTTCGATCAACCGGGCGTTCTCGTCCGCGTGCTCCGCGTGCACCGTGTACCGCACCATGACTTGCTTCACAAGACGCTCCTGATCTCAGTGGTAGGCGTGCGACTGTCCTACTCACACTGTCGTTTTGCGCCGGGCAAAAGGATACGGCGCCCGCGCAGTTAGTGGCGCGTATCCTTTCGTGGGTCGATGTTCGTCAGTCATGCAGGGTAGCAGCGCTTCCGATCCCCGAGCGACGGCCATGACATCGACGCACGACATTTCTCCCGAGCTGACGCCCGCCATTCGGGAGGCAATTGCTCAGTCGCGGACGCTGTTCAACACATCGGTGGGGGAAGTACGTCCTCGGCTCCATCGCTTCTGCGCGCGCATGTGCGGATCGTCGCTCGACGGTGAGGACCTCGTTCAGAAGACACTGGCCGACGCATTCTATAGTCTCTCGACGCTGAGGGATGCGACACGGCTCGAACCGTGGATGTTTCGCATCGTCTACCACAAGTGCATCGACTTCCTGCGCCGAGAGCGGAGCTCGATGTCTCGCAGCGACAGTTGTTCGATGCCCATGCGGATTGCTTCAACCGTCGCGACTGGAGCGCCTTGCGTGATCTCGTGCGTGCTGATGCGCGGCTCGAGATCGTCGGTGAGGCCGAGGGCCGCATGGCGGGTTTGGGGGCCACGTATTCGGGCAACTACACCAACCTGCCGTGGGAGTGGAGCCTCGCGTCTGCTGTGGTGGATGGTGAACCGGTCATCGTGCACTGGCGCCGGTCAGCTGGCGACTGGAATGCGCACCCTGCTATCCGGTTCTGGTGGGAGGCTGGGCAGGTGGTTCGCATTCGGGACTCCATCCATGTGGGCAACTCGCTGCGTGGTGCGCGGATTCAGTTTGCCACACAGCCGATCACATGACGCGACAGCTCAGTCCCGCAGCTCCGCGCGATACAGCTTGCTGTAGATCCCCGCCGCGTTCACCAACGCAGCGTGCGTGCCCTCCTCCACCACGCGACCGTGGTCCAGCACCAGCACGCGATCTGCGCGCCGCACCGTGCGCAGCCGATGCGCAATGATCAACGTCGTGCGCCCGCGCAGCAGTTCCTCCATCGCCTCCTCCACCAGCCGCTCGCTCTCGTTGTCCAGGCTCGACGTCGCCTCGTCCAGCACCACGACCATCGGATCCTTGAGGAACACGCGAGCGAGTGCGATGCGCTGGCGCTGGCCGCCCGACAACTTCACGCCGCGCTCGCCCACCAGCGTATCGAGGCCGGAGGGCAACCGATCGATGAACTCAATCGCATGTGCCGCGCGCGCCGCGGCGAGGACGTCGGCGTCGCTCGCGGTGGGACGCGCGTATGCGATGTTCTCACGCACGCTGCCGCTGAACAGCGCAGGTTCCTGCGGCACGAGCCCCACCGCGCCGCGCAGGTCCGCGAACGAGAGCTCGCGAATGTCGCGCCCGTCAAGCGTGATACGGCCGGACGTCACGTCCCAGAATCGCGGAATGAGCGATGCGATCGTCGTCTTGCCGGCGCCGCTCGGTCCGACGAGCGCGACGACCTCACCCGGTGCGATGGTGAAGGAGACGTCGCTCAACACCTCGGGCAGCTCCGCGTCATATTGGAAATGCACGCCCTCCAGCGACACTGCGCCGCGCACCGGACGCGCCAACGCGACCGCCTGCGACGGCTCGGCACCGGTGGGCCGAATGTCGAGCAGCTCGAACACGCGCTGCGCAGCGCCGATGGCCTCCTGGTAACTCCCGAACAGCGACGCCAACGACCCGACGGCCGCCGCCACCGTGATCGCATACAGCAGGAACGAGACGAGCGCGCCCGGCGTGAGTGCGCCCTCGAGCACTAAACGTCCGCCCTGCCACAGCACCGCCACGACCCCCGCGAACGCGACGAAGCCCACGATGCCGAACAGCATTGCACGTGTGAGTGCGCGATGGATCGCGGCCTTCACGACACCTGACAACAACGCCTGATATCGCCGAGTCTCCTCGGCTTCGCGCACGAAGCTCTGCACCGTGCGGATCTGCGAGAATGACTCGTCGGCCATGCCCATTGCCTCGGCGACGCGATCCTGTACGCCCGTGCTCGCGCGGCGGAGGCGACGTCCGAAGAAGAACGCGGCGCCCACTACCACGGGTACGACGGCAAGCGTCGTCGTCGTGAGACGCGGGTGCGTCAACGTGAGCAGCACGATGCCGCCGATGAGGAACAGCGACTGCCGCGACAGCTCGCTGACCCACGATCCCATCAGCGTCTGGAGCACGGCCAGATCCGCCGAGAGACGGCTAGTGAGCTCGCCGGTGCGGCGCTCGGTGTAAAAGCCGGGCGACAGCCGGATCAAGTGCGCAAACACGTCCTCGCGCAGCTTGGCGATGATGCGCTCCGCCGTGCCCGTGAGCAGGTACACCTGGATGAAATTCATCACGCCCTGGAGCGCGAACGCCAGCACCAGCCCGAGCGCGATCCGGTCCAGCAGCGCGCGGTCGTGCTCCTGGAACGCCGCGTCCAGCAGTGTGCGCACCACCTGTGGAAACGCGAGCCCCACTGACGCCGCGATGAGCAGGCACACGGCGCAGATGGCCAGCCGTCCCCGATATGGACGAAGGCGTGGCAGCAGTGCAGCGAGTGGCTTCGGCGACTTCGGGCGTCCGCCGCGCGGGTCGGCGGCCGGTGCGACGCGTGGTGACGTCACGCTAGCGCGAACCGCCCCCGCCACCTTCGCCGCGCAGCCAGAGGCGCACCGCGTAAAGGGACTGGTTCATCGTGCGTCCGCCCGACGTCTCGCGCTCGAGCCACTCGAGCAGCACACTCGCCCGCTCGGCGCGCGCCCGCGGTGGCGCGCTCCAGTCGTCCGCTGACCAGGTGCGGACGTGCACCACGCCGCCCGCGTCCGGCACTCCTATGAGCACCAGCGACTCGGCCGCGTTGGCGGAGGGACCGAGAAGCAGCGGAAGCTCGCGCGCAGACGAGTCGGTGCTCATGCGATGGCGCGGTCGATGACCATCGCGACGAACAGCAGCGCGAGGTACAGCAGCGAGAACTTGTAGAGTGACCACGCGGGTTTGACGAAGTCGGCGGCGCGCATCACGCGAATCACGCCCACCAGCAGCCATCCGCCGAGTAGCGCAGCCATCACGAAATACGGCAGGCCGAGCGCGCCAAACGAGACCGGCAGCAGCGTGAGCGGCACGAGGATGAGCGTGTACCAGAGCATGTTGCGCATCGTCTCGCGCTCGCCCCAGACGAGCGGCGCCATGGGCACGCCGGCGCGGCTGTAATCGCGCTGCTTGTTCAGTGCGAGCGCCCAGAAATGCGGCGGCGTCCAGTAGAAGATGATGAGGAACAGGTAGACGGCGAGGAGATCGATGCGCCCGGTAGCGGCGGCGCAGCCGACCAGCGGCGGAAAGGCGCCTGCCGCGCCGCCGATGACGATGTTCTGCGGCGAGCTGCGCTTGAGCCAGCGCGTGTAGACGAAGACGTACGTGTAGAACCCGCCGAGTGCGAGCGCAGCGGTGAGGACATTGGCGACGTGCGCGAGGAGGAAGGTGGCTGTCGTCGCGCAGAGAATTCCGAAGGCCAACACGACTTCGGCATTCATGCGTCCGCTCGGGATGGGACGCAAGCGCGTGCGCGCCATCCGGTCGTCGATGTCGCGATCGATGAACATGTTCACCGCGTTTGCGCCGCCGGCCATGAGGTATCCGCCGACGAACACGGCGAGTACGAGTTGCCAGCTCGGCGAGCCGACGACGTACATCGGCGCGATGGTGGTGACGAGCAGCAGCGAGATGATGCGTGGCTTCGTGAGCGACACGAGGTCGCGCGCGAAGCTGTTCCGCACGGGGGTTTCGGCGACGAGCTGGCTCATGCGTCGGCTCCGCGCGCGATGATCACGGCGACGCTATGGCCGCTGGTCGAGCGAGTCACGCGTGTGGGTTCAACCGCGAGGTGCAGATCCTTCGCGAAGTCTACCCTGAGCGAAGTCGAAGGGCTCAGGATGACAACGGCGGCCCTGTCATCCTGAGGAAGCGCAGCGACCGAAGGATCTGCACGTACATCCGCAGTTGCGCCCGCACCTGAACGCGAAGGGAGGTGCAGATCCTTCGCTGCGCTCAGGATGACAGGGGGGTGCAAGCCGCCAAGACGTGCGAGGTACGCGAACACGAACGTCGCGACCCAGATGCTCACTCCGGTGGCCTCGTGCAGCGACCGCAGCGCAGGCGGCAACCGCATGCCGACCATCGCACCAGCGACGAGCAGCTGCAGTACGCCGAGCGACAGCGCGATGGCCGCGGCGCGGCGGAAGATCGGGGCCTCGCCGCGCTTGCGCAGCGCGAACACCACGCCGATCAGGTGCAGGACCAACAGCAGTGCGAGCACGCGATGTGTCACCTGCACATGCACCGCCGACGCCTGGACGTCGGGGTTCGTGCCGCAGAGCGGGAACGACTGGCAGGCGACGGCCGCGCCCGGAAATTTCGCCGTCAAGCCGCCCATGACCACGGTGACGAGAGCCACCCCAGCGGCGGCGAATGCGGCGCGTCGCGTCTTCGGCGACACAGTCGACGCGCGCGCGCGCTGCGCCCCGAAGCCGCCGGCGCGCATCACCGACGCGGCCGCCGCAGCCACGAGGCCCATCGCGATGGTCCAGTGGCCGAGCGTCGCAACGGGTGGATTGCCGAGCTTCACCGTGACGGCGCCGAGCAACGCGGCGCTCACCACGAGCACCACGGCGAGCGCCGCACTGCGCAGCACGCCACCGCGTCCGCCCACGCCAGGCAACGCGCGCCGGCTGAAGGCGACGCCGAGCACGGCGAGCATGGAGACGATGAGGAATGCTGCGAGCCACCGATGCGAGATTTCGATGACGAGATCGGGGCGGTTCAGGGGCGGAAACCACTGACCGTAGCACTTGGGCCAGTGGTCGCCGCAGCCCATGCCGGAGCCGGTGATGCGGACGATCGCACCGAACACCAGGTGGGCGCACGCCACCACGAACGCGGCGAAGGACAGCCGGCGCAGCGCGGTCATCTAAGACGCCGCCGGCCCGACGAGCGACGACGGTGTCGCCGCGCCGGCCGCGGGATGCATGGCGCGCCAGGTGAAGAGGAGCAACACGACGAGTCCGATCGCGGGAAGCACGGCCCAGACGAACTCCACGCTGTCGCGCGAGCGCGGCACGCCAGCCGAGGGCTCGGGCACGTGTCGCGTTCCGCGGACCGAACGAATGATGAAGAACTGGGCGATCGTGCAGCACACGACGGACAGCCAGAACAGCCCGTCGGTGAGGATGAGGCGCATCCTCGAAAGGTCACCCTCCGGGCAGCAGGAATCAACCGGGCAAACCCTTACCAACCACGAGCTTTGACCTGTCAGTAACCACGAGCGGGGGGCTGGAGCCTGAGCTCCAGCTCGAGCTCGAGCTCCAGCTCCAGCTCAGAGCTCGTGGTTACAGACAGCTCAAAGCTCGCCGTTGATCTCCCGATAGTGGTTTCTTCGCGATACCATTGGTGATGGCGACCTCTGCATCCGCACCACCACGCACGCTTCAGCGACAGATCGGGCTCTGGAGCGCCGTCGCGGTGCTCATCGGATCGACGATCGGCTCCGGCATCTTCCGCTCACCGGCGGGAGTGACCGACAAGTTGCCGGGCCCCTTGCCGCTCATGATGGTGTGGGTCGCCGGCGGGTTGTTCGCCCTCTGCGGCGCGCTCACGCTGGCCGAGCTCACCGGTGCGTTTCCCCAGACCGGCGGCGCGTACGTCTTCATTCGTGAAGGGTGGGGACGCCTCGCGGCGTTCCTCTTCGGGTGGGCGGAGCTCGTGCTCATTCGCGCCGCGTCGCTCGGTGCCATCAGCACCACGTTCGCCGAATACTTCCTGCGCGTGCTCGGCTACGATCCCTCGCTGGAACCGTACTCGGACTGGGTGCACTACGTGGCCGCGGCCGCGATCGCGCTCACGGCGACGTTCAACTACGTGGGCGTTCGATGGGGTTCGCTTGTGCAGAACCTCAC
>JANOIJ010000141.1:0-15995 GCA_031407575.1 Gemmatimonadaceae bacterium
CGTCAGTTGGAGGTCGTTTGCGGCCGTCATTCCGCTCACCAGCATTCGAGCCTGGTCCCGCCGCGCGATCGCATCGACGATCTGCCGATAGTCCGGTGTCGTCGGGGCGCCGGTCAGTGAGTTCTGTTGTGGTTTGTCATACAACCCGCGTGCGATGCGCCGAAGCTCTCCGGCGCGCGCGATCCGCTGCAGCACTTTGTCGACGGCGTCGCGGCTTCCCAGATCGAGGAAATCCGTCGGCGTCCAGACACCGAAAGGGGCCTTTTTGGCAATTCGGGTGATTATTACGTCCTTGAGCTTGCTCTGTGCCATTGTCCGAAGAATGTACTCATATTTCGGACGCAGCGCCAGCCCATCAGCGATCTCGTCCGAAAACTGTATACACTCTTCGGACATCATTCGTTATCAACCTCTGGCAAAGGCGTCTCCGATGCGACTCGACCAACCGAACGGGCTGGACGGATGGACCCGAAGCCCGGTGACGGGCATCCTCTCGCGCTCCCTGGGACCGTGGGGCGAGCGCCAGCGACTCTTTCAGAAGCGTGCAGGCGGCCCGTTCTACTGCAGCATCTATCTGACCGACGGGCGGCGGCACGTTCGGAGTCTGGGCACCGAGGACCACACCGAGGCGTTGCGCATGGTCATGGAGGAAATGCGCACCGCGAGCGGGTTCGCGGGGTTCAGTGGTGACGAGCGGTGTCGCGTGACCCTCGGCCGACTGTGGGAACGATATCACTGTGAATGCGAGACATTCCGAGATACCGACCAAACCCACCGGTCCGACACGGCGACGCGTGCGGCGATCCTGATTGCGTACTTCGGCGCGGACTACGACGTCGAGCGCCTGAGCACGGACTCACAGCGCCGGTACGAGCGTGCCCGCGCGGCAGGCGGTCTGCGCCACCGGCATGAGCGGAGGGTCGTGCGATTCGGGCGCGTGCACGTTGACACCGTCGTGCACGTATCGCAGCCCACGCGCGCTCGATCCGCCGAGGCAGATCTCGTGCTCCTGCACGCGATGCTCAACTGGGCGACGACGGTTCGGGACCCGAGCGCGGCAAGCGGTACACGCTCGCTCGGCGTCAATCCGCTCAAGGGCATCGGACGTCGGCCGGAGAAGAATCCGCGGCGGCCAGTGACGTGCCAGGAACGCTTCGATGCGACGCGTCGTGCGATACAGCGACGGAGTGCTCAAGCTCCGGATGGCTCGGCCGAGCGACACAAGTGGATTCGCCTTGAACTCGCGCTGGTGTTGGCCGAGGCCACTGGGCGACGGATCGGCGCGATTCGGCAATTACGGTGGGAGGATATCGACTACGCCGCACCGGCCATCACATGGCGAGCCGACGCGGACAAGATGGGCGTCCTCTGGACGATCGATCTGTCGCCCCCGTTGGTCGCCGAGTTGCGACGCTTCCAGGCGCGTCTTGGTACTGTCGGCGGTTGGGTGTTCCCTGCCGCTCGCTTTCCGGATCAACCGACGGATCGGTGGGCGATGGTGAAATGCTTGCTCCAAGCCGAACGCGATGCGGGGCTACAGAAGCTCGTCGGCGGTGTCTGGCATCCGTATCGTCGCAAGTGGCGATGGAACGAAAGGACTGGCCCGTGCGCGATGTCGCTGCAGTCGGCGGCTGGAAAAGCTTTCGGAGTCTTCTCGAGTGCTATGCGCAGGCCGATCGCGAGACTATGCGCGCCATCGTCAACGAGCCACGGAAAATGTTGTCGGCGGACTTGCAGCCGTCGCAGCTCGCGACGCGGGAGCCCTGGTCGCCTCCGGCTGGGCGATCGTACAAGAGATGCCCGGCGAAGAGAAACCGGAATCGATGTACGCCGCGGCGCGGTCTCACGGCCGCCTTCCGCGGCGGGCGAGGCACGGGAGCGAAAGTAGCACCCCGTGCGCGGAAAGTAGCACCGCCACTTCGTAAGTAATCGGGATGGCGGGATTTGAACCCGCGACCCCCTGAACCCCAGGAAGCGTTGGACGCACTACACTAGGGAAGATCCCCGTGGCGAAGGTCACGCACCGCGACGCGGCGCAGCTCCACAGCAGCCTGCGCGAGAAATCGTTCACCGCCAACCGAGTAGGTCGGCTGGTCCGTTCGTTCTTCTATTGGCTGAACACGCGTGGAAACGTGAAGGGAGAGAATCCCGCGAAGAACCTTGACTGGTTCCCCGAGGAAGTGCGCGATCGCTTTCTCACCGTTGAGGAGCTGTCGCGCCTTGGTCGGGCACTTCGCGTTGCCGAGACGGTTGGACCTCCCCCTGCCCCGAAGCACAAGAAGAAGCCAGGGGGCGAAGAGAGCAAAGAATGCAGGGATGTTCACCTCGGCACTGGTTCCGGCGAACCCGGTAGCCGTGAGCGCGCTTCGGTTCCTCATCTTCACGGGTTGGCGCGAACAGGAGGCGCTGACGCTGAAGTGGTCGGACGTGAACCTCGATACGGGCATCGCCACGCTCGGCGACCTGCGGGCAAGCGCGCACGAGTAGCTGTTGGCCTTCTCCTGCAAGTGCCGCTACTCAGCCTATGTTGCGACGAGACGGTGAACGCGAGCGTGAAGAAAACGCGCGCGATCGTCGCCGACGATGGCAGCATCTCGTGGGGCTACGGCGCCGAGATCACGGCGCGCATCGCCGAGCCTCGAAAACGCGATCCTGCCGCATCAGGAACGTTCAGACCGGCATCCGAGGAGATCGTGCGTACTGACGCGGCCTCCCCGTGTGCTCGTCCGTGTTCAGATCCGGGTCCTGCGCCGGCGTCCGGCGGCCGCGACCATGCCCGCCATGCCTAACGCGAGCAGCGACAGGGTCCCCGGCTCGGGCGTGGCCGTCGTCGAGACGACGTTCACCTCGACCAGGTACGGGTCGGCCGTGGCCTGCGAACCCCACGTCGCGCCCTGGTCCGACGAGTACGCGTACGCGCCGAACGATCCCGGTCCGGTGCTCGCGTTGCCCTGCGCGTATGACCAGCCGAACGAGCCCGTGCCCGTCGCGCCGAACACGAGCCAGTAGACGGTGCTCGGTGCAAGCCACACGAAGGAGCTCGGTGTGAGCACCGTGAGTGTGGGCGACGCCGTGGTGATCGGTCCGAACGCGAACGACGTCAGCAATGCGCCGGTGGGCTCACCGCCTGCATCCGCGCGCAGCTCGGCGAAGATCGACGGCGCGCCGGAGCGGTCGCCGACTATCGTCCGGATCGAGGAGAGTAGCCAGCTCGACGCGTCGGTCGCGAACGACTGACTTGCCCAGAAGCTCGGATCGATTGTCGTCGTGGCGCGCGTCGGTTGCGAGAGATTGCTGACGAGGACCGTCTGCGCGTCGGCTTCGCGCACGGCGAACAGGACGACCACTGCTGCCGCTGTTCGGGTTACGCGGCGTATCGTCGAATGATCCAGCATGATCCGACCTCCGATAAGTAGAAGTCCCACACGAGGGCCATCAGGCGAGGGCCGTCTGCAAAAACGTGTTGAGTATCGTCTCAAATGTGCCGCGCCGCAACTCGCCCATTCCGTTGTCGCAGGGCGGCCAGAGTTCGGAGTCAGGAACCCTCGCTGCTACGGCGCTGGGATGAAGAAGGGATCAGCGCTGCCATAGCCGAAGCCCGGAGCCCGAGCTCGGCTCCCTCCCACGGCAAGGTCGGCCGAAGCATTCTGGCGAAGATCGCCAAATGTAAAGAATCGTTGGACGCACTAACACTAGATCTTCGCGACTTCTCTAAATAGCGCGAAGTTCGTCGAGATCAATCACGTGAACGTCTCGAGAGGCGCACTTGGGGACAGACGCGGCTTCGCCGCGCTCTCTTACCCACTCGACGAGTTTCTCGTACCGGAAGCAAGCCCCGCACGCGCCTGCGTGATCAAGGTCGTCCTTCACTCCTTCCTCCTCGACGCGCTTCAGATCAGCACGCGCCGAGCCTGCTGGCGGATCCAGCAAGCCTCAAGCGATTTGCACACCGTTTCCGCGCACCGCCGGTCAAATTCCGGAACAACGAGCCCCACGCGTTGCGCCGACCGGAAGGGCTCCCCTGTACACCTCCGGCGGCGGGTCTCCGCGCGAAGCGGGCACTGACCCGTCCTGATTGTCTGAGCACTTCGGCGAGTGCGGTCCGAGCAGGCCAAAGACGTCTGATCTGGCGGGATTTCGCGAAGCCATTCCCGCCTCGATTCTGAGCGTTCTGCCTCAAATCATACCCCAGCCCCATTCACACTGGGGTATGAATGGGGCTGGGCTCGATTCTAAGTTGTTGTCTGACAGGTCCTTGCAAAATCGGGACGGCGGGATTTGAACCCGCGACCCCCTGAACCCCATTCAGGTGCGCTACCGGGCTGCGCTACGTCCCGTCCGCGGACCAAACATCAGTCCGGCGGTCAGTCCCGCAGTATAATCGGCCGGCAGACGCTATTCAACTCGCCTGCTCGAACCCTGGGCTGCCACCAAACGACGACAACTCGATCCTAATTGTCTGAGCAGCGCATCCAGCGTCCGAATCAGGCTGTCTCGAGGGACCACTCCCTGAAACTGCGTCCGCACCACGCCGTCCGCCCGGACGAAGAAAAAGTGCGGCGTCGACGTAGAGCCAAACTGCTGCTTGGCTGCCGCATTCCGCTTGTCCGCGACGTCCAGGTAGATGAAGTCGATCCTGCCGGCGTACTCGCTCGAAGCCCCGTGCACGACGGGAGCCATGGCTTGGCAGCCCAGTCAGCCATAGTGAAAGAACTCGACAACCTGCGGTCGCCCCGTCTTCCCCGCCAGCGCCACGTCGCTCGGCACAAAGTGGCCCGGGTTTGTTGCTCGAAGGTATCGCCATGGGCGGCGCATCCGTGCGCGCGCAGGCGAGGGGCGTCGCCACACCGAACCACAGGAGTGCGAGCGCCGCGAATGCTCCACGTCGTTTCGGCATGAGACTCCACACACGTTGGATCACCGTCGCGGCCAGTACATGATGATCGATGCGCCAACCAGACACACGACGGCGCCCACGAGGTCCGGCGCATCCGGCCGCTGCTTCTCGAAGAGCCAGCCCCACACGAGCGATAACACAACGAACACACCGCCGTACGCGGCATACGTGCGCCCGAACCCCGCCGGTTGAAGTGGAGGGAGTAGTCCGTCCGTAGAATCCGAGTATTAGCAATCCGGCGACGCCCACGCCGACACTTTTCCCTTCGCGCAGCCACAACCACACGAGATACCCGCGCCCGATTTCGGCGAGGCCGGCCACGGCGAACAACGCCGCTGAACGTGCAATCAACATGACCTTCCTTCTCCGCGAGTGCGGGCACCACGAACACCAGGACGCCACGCATGACTGAATCGAATACCACCGACATGGGCGACTCCGCCAGCTTCGCGACGCTTTCATGCTCCCTGCCCGCGCCTGACGTCGCGCTGCGGCGCGCCGAGGCCGCGAGGGTGTTTCGCGCGTCAGTCGCCCGCCGCGAGATTCCGGGCGGGATGCATCTCGACTACGCCGACGACGACGAGACAGCGCGGAGCCTCCTCGCCTTCGTGCTCTTCGAGCGTCGCTGCTGCTCGACGCTGAGCTACCGATTGTTGTTCGACGAACCGCATGCGCGGACGGCGCTCGAGATTGTTGGAGCACCAGAGCGCGTCGCGGCACTCCGGGCATGGGTAGCAGAGATGTAGTGTTGGACGGCGTAGCCACTACAGCTGCAGGTCCATCGCCGCGCTCAGGATGACAACGCGGAGTTGGAGGACGACAACGTTGAGATCGGTTCTCCGCGCGCAATCGACACATGAGCACGCCCATCCGTCCGTGCCGCGCCGCAATCCATGCGCAGCGTGCCGCCGTCGTCCGACCGCACGCACGCGCGCGTCGCCGGCGCGCACACCAGCCGTCATCGCCTGAGTTAACACGGCCGGTGTCAGTTGTTCCAGTCTCTGATTCCATCTCGAACGTACTGCAAAGGCGTAATCTCCCAGTCGCCGCGCTGACTAGAGCGCATACGCGGGCTGTCTTAGATCGCCGTGGCTCGACTCTGCCGACGTCACAGCAACAGACATCTTGCTGCAAGCATCGCGCGGCACCGCATAAGACGCACGCCATCATTCACTAGTTGGTCCGCCACGAACGGTGACTTCCCGTCGTTGACGGGGCGACGTGTGTCACTGGCTGTATGTGCCTGAAATCACAAATGTGAGGAACGGTTTCTGCAGAGGTGGTCAGCGACGCCAGAACCCTTACACGGAGCACACGATGACCAAGAACACACTGCGCGCAGCCCTCCTCGTCGCCGCACCACTCCTCCTGCAGGCGTGCGCCACGAAGGGCTACGTCAAGGAACACATCGCAACCTCGCGGTTCCAGTCGGACTCTGCGTACTCTGCCGCGCTCGCCAGTGGACTCGCGACCGAGCGCGACGCACGAGTGGCCGGAGACAGCGAGAACGCGTCCCGCATCGCCACGCTGCGCACGGACCTCGATAGCATGCGTACGCAGTTCAGCGCCCGCATCGCCGTCGTGGAAGACGGCATTCGCTTCGCGCTCCCCGTCACCTTCGCCTTTGACGACGCCACCGTGAGCGCGCAGAACACCGCGCTCCTCGAGCGCTTCGCCGCAGTCGCGAAAAAGTACTATCCCACGTCGCAGATCACCGTCGAGGGCTTCGCTGATCCCGCCGGCTCGGCACGCTACAACCTCGCACTCTCGCGCAAGCGCGCCGACAACGTCAAGTCGCAGCTGACATCGCTCGGCGTCGACGGTACGCAGCTCCGCACGGTCGGCTACGGCGAGACGCGTCTCATCACCCCGGGCGCCGTCCGCGCCGATCGCGGCGCCGAAGCCAACCGTCGCGTGGTGTTCGTGATTGAAACCGGCGCCGCGGAAGCCGCCATGGTCGCGTCCGCGATGCCGTAGTGCACGACGGCCCACGACGCCTGATGTCGTGAGTTCTGGCGAGGGACCTGCACTGACTTGTCGAATGACAGCCGGTGCAGGTCCTTCGCCGTCGTGACCACCGGTTCTCCCGACTCCCCGTCATGCGAGCCGCCGCATTAATTACATGGTGACTCCTCTCCGGACCGCCGAGTGACTGCCACTGCCCCCAAATCCTCCGCTGCACCCGCGGCCGCTGATGCGCCGCACCTCGCCAACCCGGACCTCTACCCGTCGTTCACCAAGGGTGTGTTCCTCGGCGAGATTCGCGAGGACCTGATCTTTCCCTTCCCTGCCCTCGACGCGGACGAGCGCGAATCGCTCGCGATGATCCTCGACTCCTTCCGCGGCTGGGCCGCCGAACATGTCGATTCGGCGAAGCACGATTACGACGGAAAGTTTCCCGACGCGGTGCGCAAGGGATTCGGCGAGCTCGGCATGATGGGCGTCAACATCCCCGAGGCGTACGGCGGCTTCGGCGCGTCGGCGCGCGTGTTCAGTCGCGTCTTCGGTGAAGTGGGCGAGACGGATCCTGCGCTCGCCGTGTATTTCGGCGCGCATCAATCCATTGGATGCAAGGGCATCACGCTGTTCGGCACTGCGGACCAGAAGCAGCGGTGGCTGCCGGGTTGCGCGAGCGGCGAGACAGTCGCCGGCTTCTGCCTCACCGAACCTGGATCGGGATCGGACGCGCAGGCGATGACGACGATGGCGATCCCCAGCGCAGACGGCACGCACTACGCGCTCACGGGCACGAAGATCTGGATCTCCAATGCAGGCTACGCAGGTGTGTTCACCGTGTTCGCGAAGGTGCCGGTGACGCAGGCCGATGGCACGGTGAAGCAGCGCGTCACGGCGTTCATCGTGAGCGCGCACGCAGACGGCATCTCGATGGGCAAGCCCGAGCAGAAAAT
Source organism: Gemmatimonadaceae bacterium (assembly GCA_031407575.1). Taxonomy (GTDB): domain Bacteria; phylum Gemmatimonadota; class Gemmatimonadetes; order Gemmatimonadales; family Gemmatimonadaceae; genus AG11. The sequence continues at coordinate 7,807 of JANOIJ010000141.1, forward strand.
GGGCATCAAGGCGAGCGACACGCGCACGGTGACGTTCGAGAATGTGCGCGTGCCCGTCGAGGACCGGCTGGGCGACGTGGGCCAGGGGTTCCGGTTCGCACTGGAGATCCTCAACTCCGGACGACTCGGCCTCGCCGCGGGCTCGGCGCGCGGCGCGCGCAGGATCATGCATCACGCGCTCGTGTACGCGAAGCAGCGCGAGCAGTTCGGGCGCTCCATCGGGTCGTTCGAGATGATCCAGCAGAAGTTCGCCATCAACGCCGCCGAGACGTACGCGGCGGACTCGGCGTGGATGTTGACGGCGGGCATGGTGGACCGCGGCGGCGTGGACTATTCGCTCGAGACGGCGGCGTGCAAGATCTTCGCGAGCGAGCTGGCGTTCCGCGCGTCGAACGACGCGCTCCAGATCGCCGGCGGCATTGGCTACTCGAAAGAGTTTCCCTACGAACAGTCGGTGCGCGACTCGCGCATCAACCTCATCTTCGAGGGGACGAACGAGATCCTGCGCGCGCTCATCGCACTCATGGCGCTCCAGCAGCCCGGCGAGCGACTCAAGGCCCTCGGCAAGGCATTCAAGGATCCGCTGAAGTCGCTTGGCGTCATCGGCTCGTACGTGGCCGGCAGGGCGAAGCGGCAGATCACCAAGCCGTCGTTCTCCATGGTACACGAGGCGCTGGCCGATGAGGCGGATGCCGTGGCGACGATCATCCACGATCTCGCCACGAGCGTGGAGGGCATGCTGCTGAAGCATGGCAAGGACGTCATCGAGCGGCAGTTCCTCCAGCTGCGGTTGGCGAACGCGGCCATCGACATCTACACGTCGGTTGCCGTGCTCTCGCGCACGACGTGGGAGATCGAGCGCGCCGGGAGCGTGGACGGCGCGGCCGCTGAGCTCGACTGCGCGCGCGTGTTCATTCCCGCGGCAATGCGACGCGCGCGGCGCAACATCCGCGCACTGCGCGTGAACCAGGATAAGCGATTGAGCGCGATCGCTGCGCGTGCGCTCGATTCTAGCGACCTCGCGCCGGAGACGCCGACGGACCGGTAGTCGCGCTCCGCCGAGGATAGCCGCGCGCTGCCGTCGCGTCGGCCACAACGACCGACGTTGCATCGCGCGCTGGGTGATCGAAGGCACCGCAACCGATGTCGCGGCAACGCAGATTCACGTCGCAGACATGCTCGTTGCCTGCCAGGCGAGCGCTTCAGTTTCTCCGGAGGCGTGCCGACACTACAAGCCGTGGGGACTGCTGGCAGGCCAGGCACTCTGTGGCCGCTCCAGTCCGCGTCGCAGCGACGCGTCACGCCAAGCGCCGGCGAACCCGGGACAATGAGCAACACAGAGAAGCGCGCGAGTGGCTCCGACGTCACCAACGTGAACGCCGGACCCTATGACTCGCTGATCTCGGCGGTCGCGCTCCAGACGGCGATCTTCAACAGTGCGACGTTCTCGTGCATCGCGACCGATGCCGACGGCGTCATCCGGATCTTCAGTGCCGGCGCCGAACGCATGCTGGGCTACACGGCCGCGGAGGTGATCAACGTGATCACGGCAGCCGACCTGCACGATCCCGAACTCCTGATTGCGCGGGCACACGCACTGAGCCTGGAGTTCTCCACGCCGATCGCGCCGGGATTCGAGGCGCTGGTGTTCAAGGCGAGGCGCCGCATCGAGGACATTTACGAGTTGCCAAAGCTCAGGAAGGATGGCACCGCGTTCTCCGCGCTGATGTCCGTCACCGCGCTGCGTGATCCGCAAGACGCGATCATCGGGTACCTGCTGATCGCCACGGACAACACGGCCCGCCACCTGGCCGAAGAGGAGCGCACGAAACTGGAGCAGCGCTTGCGCGACCAGCATTTCTACTCGCGCTCGCTCATCGAGTCGAACATCGACGCGATCATGACGATCGATCCCCGCGGCTTCATCACCGACGTCAACAGGCAGACGGAGGCGCTGACGGGGTGCACGCGAGACGAGTTGATCGGCGCGCCGTTCAAGAACTGCTTCACGGATGCCGCCCGGGCCGAGGCGGGGATCAAGCGCGTGCTGAGCGAGGGCACGGTCACCAACTATGAGCTCACCGCGCGTGCCCGGGATGGTACGCTGACCATCGTGTCGTACAACGCGACGACGTTCCATGATCGCGAGCGCAAGCTGCAGGGGGTCTTCGTCGCGGCGCGTGACGTGACCGAACGGAAGCGATTCGAGGAGACACTTCAGCAGAAGAACGTCGAGCTGCAGGGCGCCAGCCGCATGAAGTCGGAGTTCGTGGCCAACATGTCGCACGAGCTCAGGACGCCGCTGAATTCAATTCTGGGATTCGCCGAGATCCTGCGCGACGGCATCGTCGGTGACATGAGCGATCAGCAGCGCGGGTTCATCGGCCACATCTTCGGCAGCGGCAAGCACCTGCTCTCGTTGATCAACGACATCCTGGACCTCTCCAAGGTCGAAGCTGGCAAGATGACGCTCGACCTGGAGCCCGTGCACCTGCCGTCCCTGCTTGCCAACAGCCTGTCCATCGTCAGGGAGAAGGCGGGAGCACGGCACATCGACCTGCGCATGGTGGCCTCGGTGGAGCTGGGCACGATCCAAGTCGACGCGCGCAAGACCAAGCAGATCGTGTACAACCTGTTGTCGAATGCGGTGAAGTTCGCCGACGACGGCGGGCAAGTCACGCTCACGACCAGCCGCGTTCCGCGCGGCGATGTGGGCCGGCTGTCCGAGTCGCGGACTGGGCGGACCTTTCCGCTGGAGGACTCCGCGTTCACGGACTTCCTCCAGATCCGCGTCACCGACACGGGCGTTGGGATCGCGGCGCACGACATGGCGCGGCTGTTCCTTCCCTTCACGCAGATCGACAGCGGCCTCGCCCGGAAGTTCGAGGGTACGGGACTCGGGCTCTCCATGGTGAAGCTGCTTGCCGAACTGCATGGCGGCACGGTGGCGGTGGAGAGCACATTGAACGAGGGCTCCTGCTTCACGGTGTGGGTTCCGCTCCGCGGGGTGCGCGAGGAGCCTCCGACCGCCTCCGCGCTACCCGCGGCGCGCTTCGCCGCGCCATCGGCATCGCCCATTGCGCTGGTCGTCGAGGATGACTGCAAGTCCGCCGCGCTGATTCGCGTTCAGTTGGAGGCGGAGGGCTTCAGGGTCGTCCATGCCGCGTGCGCCGAGGCGGCGCTGCTGCTTGCCGCACAGGAACGGCCGACGCTGATCACGCTGGACATCATGCTTCCAGAGATGGACGGCTGGGAGTTCCTCAGTCGCCTCAAGCAGGATCCGGAGCTGCGCGGCATTCCGGTGGTGATCATCTCGAGCCTGGCGGATGCCGACAAGGGCCTCTCACTCGGCGCGGCTGCGATCGTCCAGAAACCGATCGCCAGGCTCGAGCTCTACGACTCGCTCGTGCAGCTCGGCCTGTTTTCACGGGCGCGGGGACGCGCACTCAAGGTGCTCGTCGTCGATGACGATCCGAAGGCCGTCGAGCTCATCGCCGTTCGCATTCAGGGGCTGGCCAGCAGCGTGCTTCGCGCATACGGCGGCAAGCAGGCCATCGTGCTGGCGCAGCAGGAGCATCCCGACTTGATCGTGCTCGACCTGATGATGCCGGAGGTCAACGGGTTCGACGTGGTGGATGCGCTGCACGAGGATCTGGACACCGCCCGCATTCCGATTCTCGTCGTCACCGCCAAGCGGATCACGGCGGAGGATCGCTCGAGGCTGGGCGGGTATGTCACGACCATCACGGAGAAGGGCGATCTGGATCACGAGCGGTTCACGGCACAGGTCCAAGCGGCCATGTCGGGGCGCCAACTGGTATATGTGCGATGGCAGGAGCAATGATCGCCGTTCATGACGCCTCGGTCGGTGCGGGCACGTTCCTGAACCTCGGCATTACCGAGCCGCGGACGCGCATTCTCATCGTGGACGATGAGCGCGACAACAGGCGTCTCCTATCAACGATGCTTGCGTCCGAGGACTTTGACCTCCTGACCGCAGAGAGTGGCGAAGAGGCGCTGGCCATGGTCGCCGAGCAACCACCTGACCTCATCCTGCTCGACATCCTGATGTCCGGCATCGACGGGTACGAGGTGGCGACCCGGCTGAAGGGCGAGGTGGCGACCAGCAACATCCCGGTCATCATGCTCACGAGCCTCCGTGATCACCCTGCGATGCTGCACGGGCTCAGCACCGGTGCGGAGGAGTTTCTGAGCAAGCCCGTCGAGCGCGCCGAGCTGTGCATGCGCGTGCGCAACTTGCTGCGCCTGAAGGAATACGGCGACTCACACGACCGGCACAGCCATGTGCTCGAGGCGGAGGTGAGCTCGCGAAGCGCGGACCTCATCGCGAGTGAGGAGCTCTACCAGGAGACGTTCGACGCCGCGCCGATCGGCATCGTGCACGTCGGTCTGGATGGCAGGTGGCTTCGCGTCAACCAACGCCTCTGCGACTTGCTGGGATACTCGCGCGCCGAGCTGCTGAGTGCCGCCGTGCACGGGCCATTGCAGTCCGAGTCCGTGCCGAACGAAACAGCGTCTGTTGCTGCACTGACCGCGGGAACCATCGACCACTACGTCATCGACGAGACGTCCTATCATCGGCGTGACGGCAGCGTGATGTGGGGACGCGTCAACATCTCCCTCCACGGCGAACCGGACGGAGGGCAGTACTTCATCTGGGTCATCGAGGATATCACTGAACGGCGGTCCCTCGAGGCGCAGCTCCGGCAGACCAGCAAGATGAACGCGGTGGGACGCCTGGCGTCCGGCGTCGCCCACGACTGCAACAACCTGCTCACGGTCATCATCGGATTCGCCGAGCTGGTGCGGATGGATGCGGTGACATCGACTCGGCATGGCGGCGAGTTGCAGGAGATCGTCAATGCGGGCCGGAGCGCGGCAGGCCTCACGCGACAACTGCTCGCCTTCGGCCGCGAGCAGGAACCGATGGCGGCACCACTCGACATGAACAGGTTGATCACGGACATGACCGCCATGTTCCGCCGGCTGATTGGTGAGCACATCGCCGTCACGCTTGCCCTGGCGCCACGGCTCCCACTCGTATTCGCGGATCAGGGCCAGCTCGAGCAGGTGGTGATGACCCTCGTGGTGAACGCGCGAGACGCCATGCCTCTCGGGGGCACACTGACGTTCACCACGGCGGAGGTGGACCTGGACGGCACGCCGGTCCACGAGGAGGCGATGACTCCCGGGAGGTACGTGGTGCTCGCGATCACCGGCACAGGTGGCGGGATGAGCGAAGAGACACAGCGGCGGGCGTTTGAGCCGTTCTTCACCACACAGGAAAGCGGAAAGGGCACCGGCCTCGGCCTGTCGACGACGTACGGCATCGTGAAGCAGAGCAGAGGATACATTCACGTGGATCCCGACGTCGGCCACGGAACGACGGTCAAGGTGTACCTGCCATCCTTGGTCTCCGCGGAGCAGTCGGCTGGGTGAGCCCGCCCGAACTTACGGCTGCTCCTTGCAGTAGAGCTCCGAGTTCAGCACCAATGTCTTCAGCTCATTGCCCCTGACAGCGCTGGCCGCGGTGGCGACGATCATCCACGATCTCGCGACGAGCGTGGAAGGCATGACGCTCGAGCATGGGTACGGACATCGTCGCGCGACGGCCGCTGCTCAACCCTCCGCCAAGCGATGCACGAGCTGCTGGTCAGCGAACTTGACCAGCGTAAGCGTCTCGATGAATTGATCAAGGTCCGCTGAGTTCAACGCCGGAAACATGTCCACCACGAGCGGCCGTATCACAGCTCGCATGGTCGCCATAGTTTCCGTGATTGGCGGCTGCCAATGGGTGTTCGTCATGCGCACTCTCCCTGAGACGAGTGAGTATCGGCAGAACACGAGCCACTTTTTAGGTTGCGAGCGAGAATTCCCGGTAAGACACTCGGTCGTGCGAGTATCACGAAGGGGCCGAAATTTGCAGGAAGGCACTCGCGCGCGATCGCGTACGGCAGCGTTCTGCGGCCGTGTCGCGGCGCCAACTCAGTGTGCGTGCGATGCCAACACCCCCGATCAACAGTCACGACGCCTCGGCCGGCGACGGCAGGTCCGGGAGTCTCGGCGTGCGCAAACAGCGGACGCGCATCCTCATCGTTGACGACGAACGCCACCACAGGGCCCTGCTGACGGCGATTCTCGCATACGAAGGCTATGACCTCATGACCGCAGAGAGCGGCGGCGAGGCATTGGCGATGGTCGCGACACAGGCGCCCGATCTCATCCTCCTCGACATCCTGATGCCGGGCATCGACGGATACGAGGTGGCGACCAGGCTGAAAAGCGACGGCGCGACGAGCAACATCCCGGTCATCATGCTCACGAGTCTCTCCGATCAGCCCGCCATCCTTCGCGGACTGAGCACGGGCGCGGAGGACTTTCTCCAAAAGCCCGTGAACCGCGCCGAGTTGTGCATGCGCGTGCGGAACCTGCTGCGCCTCAAGGAATACGGCGACTCTCACGACCGGAACAGCCAGGCGCTCCAGGCGGAAGTGAGCTCGCGAAGCGCGGAACTCGCCGCGAGTGAGGACCTCTATCAGTCGACGTTCGACGCGGCTCCGGTTGGAATCGCGCACGTCGGGCTGGACGGGCGGTGGCTTCGCGTGAACCAGCGCATCTGCGATCTCCTGGGATACACACGGGCCGAGTTGCTGCGGGCCGACGTGACCGAGCGATTGCGGACCGAGACCGCGCCGACCGAGGAGGAATCGCTCTCCGCGCTGATGGCGGGAACACGGGAATACTACGTCATCGATGAGACGCCGTATTACCGCCGAGATTGCAGCGTGATGTGGGCGCGCGTGAACATCTCGCTCCACCGCAATCCGGCGGGACGGTGGCAGCACTTCATCTGGGTCATCGAGGATATCACGGAGCGGCGCTCGCTCGAGGCGCAGCTGCGACAATCGAACAAGATGGACGCGGTTGGACGCCTGGCGTCTGGCGTCGCGCACGACTTCAACAACCTGCTCACGGTCATCATCGGCTTCGCTGAGCTCGTCCGCATGGACGCCGGGGCGTCGCACAAGCACACCAATGAGTTGCAGGAGATCATCCAGGCAGGCCGGAGGGCGACCAGCCTCACGCGGCAGCTTCTCGCCTTCAGCCGTGAGCAGGTTCTGCGGGCTGCACCGCTCGACGTGAACAAGCTGATCACCGACATGACCGGGATGCTTCGCCGACTGATCGGCGAGCAGATTGCCGTCACGCTTGCCCTGGCCCCAACACTTGGTTTCGCCTTCGCGGATCATGGGCAGGTCGAGCAGGTCGTGATGAACCTCGTGGTGAACGCGCGGGACGCCATGCCGAGTGGAGGCAGGCTGACCTTCGCCACCACGGAGGTCGACCTGGAGGGTACGCCCATCCAGGACGAGCCGATCACGCCGGGACGGTACGTCCTGCTGGCGATCACCGACACTGGCGGCGGGATGTCCAAGGAGACTCAGCGGCGCGCGTTCGAGCCGTTCTTCACCACGAAGGACAAGGACAATGGCACGGGCCTCGGCCTGGCGACGACCTACGGCATCGTCAAGCAGAGCAAGGGCTACATCCACGTGTACAGCGACGTGGATCATGGAACGACGTTCGAGGTGTACCTTCCATGCTGGGTTCCAACGGAGCACGCGGCTTGACGTCCGTCGCCCGCCGCGGCTGGCTCCTTGCAGTGGCAGCCTGTACACCAACGTCCTCAGCTCATTGCCCCTGGCAGCGCTGGCGAGCCTGTCATCTCCAATTGATCGACTGTCGACGGCGCGTTCGAGCGTCCGAATCACTTGGAAACGGGATACGATGATTTTAGGTCGCGGCACCACTGAACCATCCGACGTCAGCACGGACGTCCGCCACACAGAAGCCCTCCTCAAGACCGGCGCGCTCCAGAGCGCGATCTTCAACAGCGCCAACTTCTCGAGCATCGCCACCGATGCGAGTGGCGTGATCCAGATCTTCAACGTGGGCGCCGAGCGCATGCTGGGCTACACGGCCGCGGAGGTGATGAACAAGATCACGCCGGCCGACATCTCCGATCCGCAGGAGGTGATCGCACGCGCCAAGGCCCTGAGCGTCGAGCTGGGGACGCCGATCACGCCGGGTTTCGAGGCGCTGGTGTTCAAGGCGTCGCGCGGCATCGAAGACATTTATGAGCTGACGTACATCCGGAAGGACCGAAG
>JANOIJ010000149.1:0-36149 GCA_031407575.1 Gemmatimonadaceae bacterium
TCGTCGTTAGTGCTCGTCGTTAGTGCACGTCGTTAGTGCACGTCGTTAGTGCACGTCGTTAGTGCACGTCGTTAGTGCACGTCGTTAGTGCACGTCGTTAGTGCACGTCGTTAGTGCACGTCGTTAGTGCACGTCGTTAGTGCTCGAAGTTCGTGCTCGAAAGGCGTGCTCGAAAGGCGTGCTCGAAAGGCGTGCTCGAAAGACGTGCTCGAAGTTCGTGCTCGAAGTTCGTGCTCGGAAGGCGTGCTCGAAGTTCGTGCTCGAAGGACGTGCTCGAAAGGCGTTCGCGCCGGTCGGTGCTCGCCACTAGTCGCTCGCCGCAAGAGCCCCCTCCAGCCACAACCCGTACCTCGACACCATCGCACTCACTGCGGCATAGAGCACACCCGTGAAGACGAAGGCCTCGGTGTGAAAGCCGAGCCACGCCGGATCCTGCGCCGCTATCCGCGCCGTGTTAAGCAGGTCGAACAGCCCGATGATCACCACCAGGCTCGTGTCCTGAAAGAAGCCGACCGTAATCGACACGAGTGACGGCACCACCACGCGCACTGCCTGCGGCAACACGATCCGCCGCATCGCCTGCCACCACGTGAGACCCAGACCGAGCGCCGCCTCGAGCTGTCCGCGCGGTACCATCTGCAGGCCGGACCGCACCGCCTCGGCCAAATACGCCGACGCGAACACCATCACCGCGACCGTCGCCAGAACGAGCTTGTCGAGCTCCACGCCGCGCGGCATTGCCAGCGGAACCACCAACGCCGCGATGTAGAGAACAGCGACCAGCGGCACGCCGCGAATCACCTCTACAAACGCCGAGCAAACGAGGCGAGGCACGCGATGCCGCGAGCCGCGCCCGAGTGCCAGCGCGATCCCCAACGGGAATCCGCCGGCAAGGCCAATGGCGGTGAGCATGATGGTTATCGGCAAGCCGCCCCACGACCGCGCCGGTACAGCCTCCAGTCCTCCCCCGCCATGCTTCAGCCACCAGGCACCCGTAAGCCCCACGCCCCACGCGGCCACGAGCCACCGGTGCCACAGGCGTGGTATGGCCGACGCGACGATGAGCGCCACGAGCACCACCATCGCCAACGCCGGACGCCATCGCTCCTCGGCGGGAAACAATCCGAACAGAATGAACGGCAGCTTGTGCGCGACGAAGGCCCAGCACGCGCCGCCCGGAGCCTCACGACACGTGGCGGACGTTCCCTGCCAGGTCGCTTGGACAATGGCCCAGCGTGCAACGGGAACCGCGACGGCCATCGTGAGGATCACCGCGCCCGTCGTAAGCAGTGCGTCCACTGGCGACGACATCGCCCGGCGAAGCGCGTCCACCGCACCCCTCAACCGCGACGGTGGCAACGGACGGGTGACGGCGCCCATCAGTTCCCGGTGCGCAACAACCGCGCATTGTACCAGTGCAGCGACCGCGCGACCGACAGGCTCAGCACGAGGTACACCCCGATCATGATCAGCATCGTCTCGATCGAGTGGCCGGTCTGGTTCGAGGTCGTGTTGAGAACACTGACCACGTCGGCGAAGCCGATGGCCACCGCGAGACTCGAGTTCTTGGTGAGGCTCACGCAGTTCGACGCGAGGAGCGGCACCATCGCGCGCATGGCCTGCGGCACCACGACGAGACGAGCAGTTTGCGCACGCGAGAATCCCAGCGCGTACGCCGCATCACGCTGGCCGCGCGGCACAGCGAGCACGGCACCGCGAACGACCTCCGACACGTGCGCCGCATGATGCAGCACCAGCGCACCGAGCAGCGCAGCAAGCTCCGGTGATATCGCGAGTCCGCCGGTGAAGTTGAAACCCGACAGGCGCGGCACGTCCCACGGCAGAGGAAGCAGCAAGCCCCGGTTGGAGAGAAACACACCCGGCAGCGGCGAGAAGGCGTCGCGCGGACCCGGCAGCGCGTGCACCAATGCGGCCAGCAGGAACAGCAGCAGCAGCAGTGGAATGTTGCGCAACGCCTCAACGCTGCTGCGCGCCAGTGCGCGCATCACTGGGTTCAGCGACAGGCGCATCAGCCCCAGCACGAATCCCAGGGCAATCGCGAGCACGCAGCCAAGCACGGAGACGCGCGCCGTGTTCACCAGCCCCACCAGAATCGCGCGCGCGAAGCTGTCCTGCGACGAGAATGCGATCACCGCGTCGTCGATCGCGAAGCCCGCCGGCCGCTGAAGGAAACCGAAGCCCAGTGTCACGCCGCGAACGGCGAGCGACGCGGCAATGTTGTGCCCGAGCCACCACACGACCATGACCATGACGACGAGCGCCACCCCATCGACGAGCGCACGATGGCGCGGCATGTGACCGCGCGCGGTCACGTCAACGGAACGGTGGAGCGTATTGCAAGCCGCCGTCGCTCCAGAGACGATTCATCCCTCGCTCCATGCCGAGCGGCGTGCGCGGACCAAGGCTGCGCTCGAAGATCTCGCCGTAGTTGCCCACCGCCTCCACCATGCGCAGCGGCCAGCGCGGGTCGAGGCCGAAGCCGCCGGTGACGCCGGCGTCGGAGCCGAGCAGCCGTTGAATAGCGGGATTGCTGCCCTGCGCCTGCTGCTGTGCGTTCGCCTGTGTGACGCCAAGCTCCTCCGCCTCGACGAGCGCATGAAAGACCCAGGTGATGATCTCCAGCCACTGGCCGTCGCCAGAACGCACGACGGCGGCAATCGGCTCCTTCGAGATCCGCTCGGGAAGCACGATGTAGTCATTCGGGGCGCGAAGCATCGTGCGCGTCGTCGCGAGACCCGCACCGTCCTGGCTGATGACGTCACACCGTCCGGACGCGAGCGCTTCCACCGCACCGCGAAGATCCTCGATGACCACGGAGCGCAGCGTGATCCCCGAGCGGCGCGCAAAGTCCGCGAGATTCAACTCGGTCGTGGTTCCCTGCTGCACGCACACCGTGGCGCCGTCCAGCGTGGCGGCGGATGTCACGCCCAGCTTCTTCGGCGCCAGGAAACCCTGGCCATCGTAGAGATAGACCGGACCGAAGTGAAAGCCGCGCCCCATGGCTCGGCTGATTGTCTGCGACGTCCCGTTCACCAGCACGTCTGCTTCGCCTGATGCGAGTCCCGAGAAGCGCTGCTGCTGCGTGAACGGGAGGAACTCCACCTTCGCCGCGTCGCCGAGCACAGCCACGGCAATCGCTCGGCAGAAGTCGGCGTCGAAGCCTCGCCAGGTTCCCGCGTCGTCCGGCGTCGCAAACCCCGCCGCCTGCGAGACGCCGCACTTCAAGCGTCCGCGCGCGCGCACTGCCGTGAGCGTCGTTCCCGCGTTCCCCACGCTCGTCTTTGCGCTCGTGCCGGCGTCGTCGGCACTCGAGGAACACGACGCGAGCGCCGCGCCCAGCAACGCGGTCATCAACACGCTCGTACGAATCAGCCTGCCGCTCACGGGCTCGGCGTCGCGGCGTCGGCCGCCGAACGCCGCATGCGCGCAAACGCCTGATCGAGATCGGCGATCAGGTCGCCTGGATCCTCGAGCCCGATGTGCAGGCGAATGCACGGTCCCTCCGCGCTCCACCGCGTGGCGGTGCGGTGTCGTGTCGCGTCGAACGGAATGGCCAGGCTCTCGAAGCCACCGAAGCTGGCGCCCATGCCGAAGAGCGTCAGCGCATTGAGCATGGCGTCGACCGCATGCTTCGGGACGTCACGCAGCACCACACCGAGCAACCCGCTCGCCCCCGTGAAGTCGCGCTTCCAGATGGCGTGGCCGGGATCGCTCGGCAGCGCCGGATACAACACCCTCGCCACCTCGGTGCGCGTGGTGAGCCATTGCGCCACGCGCAACGCATTGCGCTGGTGACGCTCGAGCCGAAGTCCCAGGGTGCGCATCCCGCGCAGCACGAGATAGGCGTCGTCGGGACTCACGCAGTAGCCCAGCTCCGCCACCATTGAGCGGACGGGCGTGTAATACCGCTCCGTGGTCGTGACCGTACCCATCATCACGTCCGCATGCCCGCCGATGTACTTCGTGGCCGCGACGATCGAGACGTCAGCGCCGAGTGACATCGCGGGCAGGAACCATGGCGTCGCCCACGTGTTGTCGATCACCACGGCCATCCCGCGCTCGTGCGCCGCGCGCGCGATGGCCGGTAGGTCCTGCACCTCGAACGTCAACGAGCCCGGCGACTCCAGGAACACCACGCGCGTGTTCTCGCGGAACAGCATCGCGATGTCCGCACCGGCGAGCGGATCGTAGAACGTGGTCTCCACGCCGGATCGCCGCAGGACGTGCGCGCAGAAATGGCGCGTCGGGGCATACACCGTATCCACCATCAGCAGGTGGTCTCCCTGCCGCAGCAGCGCCTGGAGCACGACGGTCACCGCCGAGAGTCCAGAGGGCAGCAGGATGCCGCGGTGGGCCTGGGGACCCTCGAGCACCGCCATCGCCTCTTCCAGCGCGAACGTCGTGGGCGTGCCGATTTGTCCATAGTGCACCGAGTCGTACCAGTGCTCCCGTTTGCGCGACGCCTCCCATTCGGCCACGGTGGGGAACAGGATGGTGGACGCCCGATACACCGGCGGATTCACCGCGCCGTGGCGATCCGTTGGCGACCCGCCCAGGTGCGCGAGCAGCGTGTCCCGCTCGAGATGCGTCGTATCGTCAGGCTGCGTCATCTCTCGCCTGCAGCTCCCGCTGCTGCTCCACCTCGCGCCACGCAGCCGCGGTGCCCGAAGAGGCACGTTCCTCGAGCATGATCGCGCGATGCCTGAGCGCCCAGAGATTGCCTGGACGGTCCACCATGCGACGGGCAAGTAACGCATCGGCCACGTCGATGTTGTGCGAGCGCCACGCCGCGTCGATGAGCAATTGCTCGAACACGTCTCGCTGCGCGTGGCTTCCACCAATCTCGCGCACACGCTCGCGCACCGGCAGCAAGTGGGCGACGGCATCTGCGTAATCGCCGCGCCGGTGCGCGATCATGGCGCGGGCCAGCGGCAATCCCACGTGCGACATCACGCGCCCTTCCGTGACGTTCGTGGACGCGAAGCGCTCGCACGACTCCATGAAGGCGTTCACAGCCGGCACGTCGCCCGACGCGACGAGCGCCATCACGTAGTGCATGTCCACGAAGACCAGCGCATGATCGTCGCGACGCTCGGCGGCCAGCAGGGAGAGCTCGCTCCAGCGCGCGCCGACATGCACGCCGGCCTGCTCGAGACGCCACAACAACGACACCGCGTTGGCCACGTCGAGATACTCGCGTGATTGCTGGGCGCGAACCTCACGGTCGTAGAGGTCGAGCGCGCGATCGTACTCCTCCAGCTCGAGATGGTACAGGCTCTCGTGCCACCGCAGGTGCAGCGCGAAGTTCGAGCACCCCTGCCACGCCGTCCCCAGCGATGCGATCCAGCGGATGCCCTCACGCGGACGCCCCCGCATTTCGCTCACGTGCGCCACCGCGTGCGCCGCCCAGATGTCGGCGCGATTCAACTCGATCGCATGTCGGCCGTAGTCCTCCGCACGCGCATAGTCGCCCGTTTCCTCGAGCGCATACGCGTGACACCCGAGCACAAAGCCGTACCCGTGCACCTCCGCGCTCCACGCGGGCAGCACACGCTCGACCGCATCGCGCATCCGCTCGCTGTCGCCCAGGTACGAGAACACGAACTGCGACACCTTGATCGCCACCACGTCGCGAGGATACTCCGCCAGCAGGTGCTCCCACGCCGCAGCCGCGCCCTGCAGGTCACCCGCCGACCACAGTTGCAGTGCGCCGAGGTGCAGTCGCTCGCGATGCGACGCGCCACTCCGGTCCGCCGCGGCCGCGCCACGCGTCCATGCCGCTCGCGCGTTGGCAATCATGTCTCGCGTGCTGGCCAGCATCGAGAGGTACCCGTCCAGGCAATGCGCCATGACGCAGCCGGCGTCCAGTGCGATCACCGCTCCCACGCGAGCACGCGCATCGGCGCGCGCGCCGAGATACGCATCGATGGCGTCGTCGAGCTGGTCGACCACCGCACGCTCGGCGCTGATCGCATCACCCCGCGCGTCACGCACGCTGGTCCTCGTCGTCACGCCGGATCGGTGAGCCAGTACCGCACGATGGGGTCGCCGGTGTTCACCACCTTGTGCGTCCACACGAGACCGGCGATTCCGTCTCCAGGCGAACAGACGCGCTCCACCGTCTCGCCGAACACGTTGCAGATCTCGGCAAGCTCCTGCCCCTGGGAAATCGGGTCGCCGATCCTGACCTTGAGGCGAAGCAGGCCCGCGTTGCGCGCGCGCACCACCACGCGATCGCGCGCCGCGAGACGAGGTCCGGGCATGTCCGCGGTCCCCTCGATCATCCCGAGATGCCGCATGACGGTCGCGATGCCCCGCAGGTGAACCTGCACGTCGTCCTCTTCGAGCGTCCCATTTCCACCCGCCTCGGCGAACAGGGAGATGACTCCGCGGTGGTTGGCCGCATGGACGAGACCATCGGAGAATGGAGGAATGGTGGAGCCCGTCGAGAAGGAGACGAGTCCCGGCGAATACAGGCGGGCGAGCGCAACACCCATGTCGTCCCGCTGCCGATTGCCGGTGAGTGAATACCCGACGAATGGAAGCAGCGTTTCGCCCAGGTCGCCACCATGCAGGTCGATGTGATACTGCGCGCGGGAGATCACATCGTCGAGAAGCGTGTGCGCCAGCCGCTCGGAAATGGACCCGTCGGGCCGGCCGGGCGCCACCTTGTTGAGGTTCAGCCCATCGAGTGGCGAGACGAAGCCGGCTCGGCACTCGAACATCCGCATGTTCGCCACGGGCACGGCGATCACCGCACCGCGAAGCGTCACGGGATCGAGCGTCTGCACGGTCCGCATGACGGCGTCGATCGGCGCGTACTCCGTCGCGTGGACGCCGGCGGTGAGGCAGAGCACCGGTCCGTCCTCGTGCCCGTTCAGGATAGCGAGCGGAAACTGGACCGGGCCAGACGATGTCTCGCCCACCGTGAGGAATCCCTGCGCCCGTGCGCCCGCGTGGGCGCCCACGTGTCGTATCTGAATCCGCGCTCGCATCAGCCGGCGGTGATGGTCAGCCCGCCGGTACGACGACGCTCGATTCGGTCACCGACTGGTATCCGGTGGCCAGCGCGCGGATGCCAAGCACGATTTCTTCGTGCGATGCATGGCTGTATGCCACCCGCAGGTGATGTCGAGCGCGATGGACATCGGACATCGCGAAGAACTTGCTGCCGGAAATCACGGTGACGCCTGACGCACTGGCCGCGCGTGCAACAGCGTCGCCATCCACGCCGTCGGGAAGGGTGAGCCACAGATAGTAGCCTCCCTCAGGGATGGTCAGCGTGACGTCCGGCAGTTCGCGACGGACGGCCGCCACCATCTGGTCCCGATTGGCCTGGTACGTCGCCTGGATGCGGTTGATGTGCCCCGTCAGGCGGCCGGCATTCAGGAACTCCACGATGATGCGCTGGGTGAGGGGACACGAGCCGCCGTCGGACTTGAGCTGGATCATCCGCGTGATCAGCGCCGGCGACGCCGCTGCCCAGCCCACCCGCAGGCCAGGCGCCATCAACTTCGAGAACGTGCCCACGTGCACCACCACGCCGGCGCGATCGAGCGCCTTGAGTGATGGGAGCGACTCGCCCGTGAATCGCACCTTCCTGTATGGACTGTCCTCGATGATCAGGATGCCGTAATGCTGCGCCAGCTCCAGCAGCGCATGGCGCCGCGCCAGCGACATCGTGACCCCGGTGGGATTGTGAAAATCGGGAACGTTGTACACGAACTTGGGCATCGCCTCGCCGGCATTTCGCAGTCGGCTCAGCGAGTCGGCGAGCTCGTCGACGTCGAGCCCGTCTTCATCCTGGCCCACTTCGATGAACCGCACGCCGAAACTGCGAAAAATGGGAATCGCCGTGAAGTACGTGGGCGCCGTCACCACGATCGTATCGCCCTCATCGATCAGCAGCCGGCACACGAGTTCGATCGCATGCTTGGCGCCGTTGGTGACGAGGATCTGCGCGGCCGTCACCTCGGCGCCTTCGCCCGTCATGTAGTCGGCGATGTGCGCCTTGAGCGCAGGCAGTCCCGCCTTGGGCGCGTACTGCAGCGTTTCCGCGCGGAAGGTCGTGAGCGCCGCCGTCGCTTCCAACGTGAGGTCGGGCAGCACGCCCGGAAATGCGTGACCCGAGTCGAACGCGAGGTTCACCGCCGGCGCAGACGCTGGCAAGGTATTGGACAACAGTGCCGCACGCCGCGCGAACGGCGGCAGCGAGGATAGCGGGGCGGTGGAGGTCAAGGATTCCACTGGTATGTGTGCTGGGAAGAATTGTCATCCTGCCTGCCCTGAGCGAAGTCGAAGGGAGCGCAGCGAAGGATCTGCACTTGCGCCCTTCGCCCTCCGGCGCTGCGGCGCGCCTGGCGTTACGGCTTCGGGAAGTTCGGGTTGGCGTTGATTTCCACGTCGGGAATTGGAAAGCACGTCGCATTGCCGAAGGTGCCCTGGGCCGGCTTGTAGAACGGCGTGCCCGCAGCGGGGACGTATGGCGTCGCTGTCGGATTGCGCTGCCAGTCGCCGAGATGCTTCGCCTCGAGCCAGAAGTCGCGCGCGCGCTGATCCATCAGCTCCGCGAGCACCTGCGCGTTCGCTCCGCCACCGAATGCCGGCTGTCCGCCTGCGGTGCGGCGCGCCGCGATGAGTGCAAGCGCAGCCGTCTGGCTTCCGACGCTCCCCATCAGGTTCGACTCGGCAATGATGTAGCTCGCCTCGAGACCCGACGTGATGCGATATGGGTTCGCGTAGCCGAGGTACTTCGACTCACGGTAGAGCCGGAGTATTCCGTCGGTTGCGTTCCGACCCGCGTCCGACCACGGCACGCGCGGATCGTTCAGCAGCCGGTACGGGTCGGCGACGACGAGATCCGTGCCGAGCTGCCCGCTGGCGTACAGCGTGTTTCCCAGCGCACGGTTCGTCGCGTCGTCAATGCGTACGCCGTTGTAGACGAAGGCGGCCGGCACGAGCGCCGCCGCGGCGGCGGCGTTCGTGTAGTCCTTCTTCTGCAGATAGGCGCGCGCGAGTCCCGCGTTCGATGCGTTCACGATCTTCACCGCTTCGGCGCTACCCGCGCCGATCGCCGTCGCGATGGTGATAGCCGCCTTGAATGCGGTGATCGCTGAATCCAGCACCTGCTGCACCGTCAGCGGCGGTCCGGTGAGGATCACGCCCTGGCAGCTCGTCTCGCCCATCAGCTCGACGGCGAATCCCTTGTTCATGTAGACGCGAGCGAGGTTGATGTCCGTGGTCGCGCCCGCGCCGCCGGCCAGCAGGTTGATCGCCAGCGAGTTGGCAGCGATCGCCGATTGCAGGGACGACCAGATCGGCACGATGTCGAGCGCGCTGGAGCTCACTGCGCGACGACCCACGTCGCTCGTCTCGAGTCGCGCCGCACCGGCCCACGTCTCTCCGCTGAAGTGCGCCTGCCAGAGCGCGACGGTGCCGACGGTGTTCCAGAGCCGCGTCTGTGCCGAGAGGGATATGGTGGCCGCGTCGGCGGCGGGGTTGAAGGTCGACGCGTCGATCGTGCCCGGATTGATGACGTCCAGGCTGCATCCAGGCAGCACCGCGGTCATCGAGACGCTCGCGAAGAGCACGCACAGTTTTCGGAATGTCGTCGTCATGCGTGTCATCCTCCTAGAAATCGAAGCTCAGACGAGCGAACAGCCGGCGAACCTGCGGTAGCGTGAACAGGTCGGTGCGTTGCAGCTCACCCGCGACACCTGCGCCCTGGAGCGCGAGCACCTCGGGGTCGTTGTAGCCGAGATAGTGCGGTGCCCACAGCCCCAGGTTGCGGCCGCCCACCGTGAGCGAGGAACCCGCGACGCGAAGTCGGCGCGAAAGAGTGGTCGGAAGCGTCCACGTCACGGACAGCTCGCGAAACCGGATGAACGAGGCGTCCTCAAAGAAGTCCTCGTCGGAGTTCGTGAGCGCGAGCACCGTCCCACTCTGGCTCACCGTACTCACGGGGTGCAGGCGGTAGTACTCGTAGAGGCCCAGCTCCTCCTTCGTGGCCAGGCCGCGCTTCGAGTTCGGCGCAATGCGATCCTGGAACTCGCGGCCGAAGTCATACGTGAGGTAGTCGAACTTTCCGTCCGCCTGCGCGTAGACGCGGAACTTCCGGAAGAGCGTGATGGTGGTGTTGAGGCTTCCTTCTCGCCCCGGGAACTGGCTGCCGAGCAGGTTCGTGTTCGAGTCCGTGACCGTAACGATGCCGGTGACGGTGTCGACCTTCGTAATGCGGCGGTTGCAGTATCCCGCCAGCGGCATGCCGGCGATGAAGCATTTGCGATCCTGGAACGCGGTGACGTTCTTCACCGTCACGAGCTTGTTGGCAAGGGTGCTCATGTTGAGCGCCAAGTCCCACGTCAGGTTGCGGCGGTCGATCGGGGTGGCGCGCGCCGAGAGTTCCAGTCCCTTGTTCGTGATCGTGCCGATGTTGACGTTCGGCGACGCCGAGAATCCCGTCGACGGCGCGAGCGGGTTGGAGACGATCAGGTCATTCGTCGTCTTCGCGAAGTAGGTGGCCTCGAACCCCAGGCGATCGTTGAAGAACCCCGCATCGAGGCCGCCCTCGATCTCCTTGCCGCGCTCCGGCGTCAGCGACGGGTTGCCGGGATTGCCCGGGGCGACGCCTCCGACCACGAGGACGCCTGCCTCCGTGAGATATGGTGCGGCGAGGTAGGTCTGGAGCGCGGCGCCGGAGCCCGGTGCCTTCCCCGTTTCTCCGTACGCGGCGCGTAGCTTCAACGTCGAGATCAGCGACGGCAGGCGACGCCGGATCGTCGGCTCTTCCGAGACGACGTAGGAAACGCCGTAGCTCGGCAGGAAGAACGTCTGCGCGTCCGCCGCGAACGCGGAGCTCCGGTCCACTCGGCCCGCCAGCTTCACGAACAGCCGGTTATTGAAGCCGATCATCTCCTGCGCGAAGAGTCCGAGCTGCTTGCTCTGGGCGTAGCCCTGACCGCCCTGGCGGTTGGCGGACGTCTGTGAGACGGAGTTCGCTTCGTTGGTGATAAGTCCGTTGCCGCTCGCGTTCACCGAGTTGGTGGCGTTGTTGATCCACTGGCTGCCGAACGAAAAGTCGGACGAGATCCAGTCCTGGCTGCCGAGGCGGCTGTTGAAGTTGCCGGTGTACTGGACGGTGTACTGCGTCTGGTCGGTCGACGCGATCACCACCTGTCCCGTGTTCTGGGTGGCGTTGTACCACCCCTTGTCATTCTTGGGGAAGAACGTGGTGCCGTTCTGTCCGAGGAAGTCACCGCCCATCGAGAGCACGTTGGTGAACCACGGAACCGGCGAATAGCGCAGCGTCGCCGACGGCGTCAGGCGCATCGACGTGTTCTCGTTCAACACGGATGAAATTGCGCTCACGCTCTCTGTGGCGCTCAACCACCCGCCGCTGATCGTGCCGTCGGCGTTCCGTACGACCGTCCTCGGCGAGCCGAAGCCGGCGCCGATGAGGTATCCGAGATTCGCCTGGTCACCGGGCGGCTGTTTCACATTCGCTCGACTCACCCCGACGCCGGCCTCGAACGTGATCTTCGGGCTCGCGGTCCAGTTGAAGTTCACGCGGCCCGTGCGGCGCATGAGCGTGTTGTTCGCCACGGTGCCCTTCTCGTTCTCGGCGCTGGCCGAGGCGAAGTAGCCGAAGGAGTCTCCGCTGCCTCGTGCGTTGTAATTCAGGACGCCGGTGAATCCGTCGCTGAATGCGTTTTCGCGCACGAGCGGATTGTCGGAGACGATCGTACCTGTCGCCTGGCCCTTGCAGAGGTAGCTCGTGCTCGTGGTGGCGACGTCGGCGGCCGTGCAGCGGTAGTAGTTCGTTGGTGGCGTGAAGTTCGGGTCGATGTTGTCGTACTCGGTCGAGAGCTTCTGCGTAAAGGAGCGGCCGCCCATCCTGCCCTGCTTGGTGATGATCTGGATGACGCCCGATGTCGCGTCTGCACCGTAGAGCGTGGCCGCGGCGGGGCCCTTCACGATCTCGATGCTCTCGATGTCGTCCGGATTCAGGTCGCTCAGTCCGTCGATGAGCTGTCCGCCCACGCCGGACGGCGAGCTCCGTGATCCCGCGGCCATGCGCATGCCGTCGATGAACACGAGCGGCCGGTTGCTCAGGCTGATCGATGAGTGCCCGCGGATGGTGATTCTCGAGTCGGAGCCCGTGGTGCCGGATCCCTGTGTGATGGAGACGCCGGGGGAGCGCGCCGTCATGAGCTCCGTTGCGGAGAGCACCGGTGCCTTGGCGATGATGTCGGAGGCGTCGATGGTGGCAACGACGGCTGGCTGTGCCTTCCGCTCCTGGTTGCCCGCCGTGCCGGTGACGACCACCTGGTCCAGGGTGGTGGCCTGTGCGGCCATCGCGATGTCGAGCGGCATGTCGCCGGCGCGGAACGTCACGACCCTGTTCACGGCGCGATAGCCGAGTCGAGTGACGCGGAGCGTGTCCGTCGTGCCGACCGCTCCTCGGACGATGAGTCGGAAGACGCCGGCGTCGTTCGCTGTGGTGGCGATCCGCAGGCGCGGCACGGTGATGACGGCGGACCCGATTGGCGCGCCGCCTTCGCTGGTCACGCGGCCGGCGATGACCGTTGAATCCTGACGCTGCGCTCGCGCGGTTTCCGATGCGCAGGCCAGCAAGGCGATGGCCAGCACGGCGCATCCCGGCATCGGCGGGCGGGCGATTCGGGGGATGGATGGCACCGATCTCATTGGCTGGGGCTCCTCGGGGAAATCCCAATCCGGGCATATGTCCGGACAAGCAACGCCAATATGTACGTACCATTCCGCGGGACGTCAAGACTCCGTCCGCAGCCGTCGAGGCTTTCGCGGGGGAAGGTGGGTCGAGTTTGTGGGAACTGCGACAAGAGGCCGATCTGAACCGCCGAAACTACGGGGGCGCATCTCGATCAGACCGGCAGCGTCATAAGAGAGGGATCGGCGGCGGTTGCTTGTCTCGCCACGGCTAAGCCCAGACGACGAACGCTGAGAACGCTGACACAGCGCACGCTGAAAACGCTGCAACTGCCGAGCGACGAACGTCGTCAGCGCTTCTTCACCCATGCAACGCAGAACGCATTTTCAGCGACGACTGCGTGCGCAGTGTCTGCGCCTTCAGCGTTCGTCGTCTGGGCTTGGTGTCGTCTGGGTTGTCGTCTGCTTGCTGTCGTGCGGGCCGCCTGCAACGGCAGTCGCCTGGACGTGCCTCACAGCTGGCCGATGAAGCGTCCCCAGGGAAGGTGGGTCGAGTTTCTGGGAACTACGACAGAAGGCCGATCAGTAGCCGACTGAACGCCGAAACTACGAAGGGCGCATCGCGATCAGATCGGCAGCGTCAAAGGAGATGCCATTGTAGACGCGCATGGACGGTCAATGCGCACGGAGCAGATCGGCTTGTTGTCGGCCCAGATCCGCGCCCTTGGTTGTTCAAAACCGCCCCGCCATTTCCACCGGCAGCGATTTCGACGCGGCTACGGACTCCAATCCGAGAACCGTCAGCCCCGCACCAGACTCGTCACATAGCTGAAGCGATCCCCCGGATGGATCGCGATCGCTAGCTCGAGCAGCGTTCCGTCGGCCTCGTAGTAGCGCCGAGTTGCCCGCAGTCCCGGGCCGCGCTCGTCGGTGCGTAGGAGCTTTGCCTCGCGCGCGCGGAGCGCCACCGCCTGGATGCTCTGCTCGATCCGCGTGATCTTCACCCCGTACACGCGCTCGAGCATCGCCGACAGCGGGCCGGCGAGCTGCGTCACCTGCGTCTCGATGTCGGGCAGGCGCGCGTTCACGTACGTCGTCGTCAGGCACACCGGTTGTGCATCGCCCGGCGCGGCGCGCAGCGTCGTGACCTTGAGCCACTCGTCGCCCACCTCGCCCTCGAGCTGCTCCGCCAACGACGCGCCGATGGACACGCGCTTCACCCGCAGCACCGTCAGGCGCGTCTCCTCGGCGTACTGGAGCAGGTCGCCGATGGAGTTGGTCGGCTGGCGATAGTTCGCGGCCGGCGTCCGCGCGAGCACCTCCGTGCCCACGCGCCGCCGCGAGGAGACGAGACCGGCGTCTCGCAGCCGGCGCAGTGCTTCGCGCACGGTGTGCCGGCTGATCCCGTACTGCTGGCACAGCTCCATCTCCGTGGGTAGCAAGGCGCCCACGGGATACGTGCCCGCCCCGATGTGCTGGATCAGCTCGTCGGCCACGCGCTGGTAGCGCGGCCTGGCCGACGCCCCCCCCGCGTCGCCGCTATGCGACGGCATGCTTCACGATCCGCGAGAGAAACGTGCGCGCACGCGGCGTGTGCGGCTCGGTGAAGAATGCATCGGTCTCGCGATCCTCCACGATGCGCCCCTGGTCCATGAAGACCACGCGGTCGGCGACTTGCCGCGCGAACCCCATCTCGTGTGTCACCACCATCATCGTCATCCCCTCCTCGGCCAGCTCCACCATCACGTCCAGTACTTCCGCGATCATCTCGGGGTCCAGCGCCGACGTCGGCTCGTCGAACAACATCGCCACCGGGTCCAGCGCAAGAGCCCGCGCGATCGCCACACGCTGCTGCTGGCCCCCGGACAGTGCCGACGGATGCTTGTGCGCCTGATCGGCGAGCCCCACCCGCTCCAGTAGCCCCATGGACCGCGCCGACGCGGCGGCTCGCTCTCGCTTCAATGCAGTCACCTGCGCGAGATCGACGTTCTCCAGCACCGTGAGGTGCGGAAAGAGCTCGAAACTCTGGAACACCATCCCGACGCGCGTCCGGAGCCGCGCAAGATCGGTCTCACGCGCATGCACGGACACGCCAGCCACCGTCACCGATCCGGCGTCGATCGACTCGAGACCGTTGACGCATCGGATCAGCGTGCTCTTTCCCGACCCCGATGGGCCGCAGACCACGAGCACCGTGCCCGCCTCGACACTCGTCGTACAGTCGTCGAGGACGCGGAAGTCGCCGAACCATTTGCTGACGCTGCGGATCTCGATCATCTCGGGGGCTGCGGGGTTGGGCGATCAATCTACTGCCGCGCGCTCTTGACGACCATCCAAATGGTCCGTACATATTCGGGACTTGTCCGGACATACGCGCGAGCGGCGCCCGTCAGCAACCCCCAGTCGGAGCACCACCATGAACGAGGACATCCGTCGCGAGATCCGTCGCGAAACCCGCTTCCTCCGCGGATACGCCATGCTGATGACGGCGGCCGTGGGAGTGCTGTTCCTCTCCGCCTTCAACGACCAGCCGCAACAGAAGACGAAGTTCACGGAGATCGACGTCGAACGCATCAACATCGTCGAGCCCGACGGCAAGCTGCGCATGGTCATCTCCAACAAGCCGCGGTCCATCGGGCCCATCTACAAGGGCAAGCCGTTCGGCTACCCCGGCGGGACTCGGCCCGGCATGATCTTCTTCAACGACGAAGGCACCGAGAACGGCGGCATGACCTTCACCGGGAGCACCGACGCCCAGGGGAGATACCGCGCGAGCAGCAGCTGGTCATTCGATCAGATGGACCAGGACCAGGTTCTCACGATGGCGTACGCGGACAACAACGGCCGCCTGCGCACCGGAATTACCGTCATGGACCGCGCCCACCGCAACATCTACGACCTCGTGATGCAGCGCGACACGATCATGACCATGACGGACACCCTCGCACGTCGCGTCGCACTCGAGAAACTGATGGGTCCCGTCAACGGCGTCCCGCTCGCCGCCACTCGGCTCTATGCCGGCCGCGACACCGACAAGAATGCAGTCGTCAACCTCTCCGACCCGCAAGGACGCCTGCGCCTCCGCATGCGCGTCGACTCCCTCGGCCGCGCGAGCCTGGACTTCCTGGACGACAAGGGCAAGGTGACGTACAGTCTTCCCGATTCCGCGCGGAAGTAGATGCACGCGCGAACCGCATCCGGAATGCGCTGGGCTGTCGCCGCGCTCCTCGCGCTCGGCCTTCCAGCTACGGCGTCCCTCGCTCAGTCGTCGCGCTTCGAGATCAGCTACACGAGCGCCGCGCACGCCGGGCCGCTCACCGGGCGACTCATCCTCGCCATCTCGAAGCGCGCCGAGCCGGAACCGCGCCTGCTCATCTCGCCCGTCGGGCCCGCGATCTACGCGGTGGACGTGAGCGCCGTCGCGCCGGACACACCGATGATCATCGACGCGAACGCCTTGGGATTCCCCATGAAGCTCGCCGAGCTGCCGGCCGGCGAGTACTACGTGCAGGCGATCGTGAACGTCTACCAGCAGATGAAGCGCTCGGACGGCCACACGATCTGGGTTCGCATGAACGACGGCAGGCAGGAGTTCTTCAACAACGCCGCCGGCAATGTCTACAGTGACGTCCAGAAGGTGAAGATCGGCGAGCCCGGAACCACGCGTCTCACCATCTCGAAGGTCGTCCCGCCGGTGCCGAAGCCCGTGGACACGGAGTGGGTAAAGCACGTCACCATCCAGAGCGACAAGCTCACGAAGTTCTGGGGCCGTCCGGTCTTCGTGCACGCCACCGCACTGCTGCCGAAGGGCTACGCCGAGCATCCGGGCGTGCGCTATCCGGCGATCTACGCACTCGGACACAACGTCCCGTTCTCGTTCAACGCGGATTCCACGCGTGGGCGGCAAGGTCGCGGGCAGATCAATCCCGTTACCGGAACGGAGAACGGCTACGACTTCTATCAGTCCTGGATCGCCGACAGCTTCCCGCGCGTCATTGCAATCAGCCTGCAGCAACAGACGCCGTACTTCCCGGATTCGTATTCCGTCAACTCGGCGAACAACGGCCCCTACGGCGACGCGATCACGCAGGACGTCATTCCCGCCCTCGAGAAGCAGTTCCGCATCATCCGGAAACCGTACGCGCGCCACGTCGAAGGTGCATCCACGGGAGGATGGCAGACGCTCGCGCTTCAGCTCCAGCATCCCGATCTCTTCGGCGGCGCGTGGGTGCTGCAACCGGATCCCATCGACTTCCGTCGCTACCTGCACACCAACATCTACGAAGACACCAGCGCGTTCACGGTTCCGGTGGGGCAGTTCGTCGTGGCCGAGCGGCAGTTCCGGCGTTCGATGGAAGGACAGCCACTGTGGAGCGTGCGGGAGCTCAGTCTCTTCGAGGAAGTACTCGGCACACGCGGCCGCTCTGGTTACCAACTCGGCGCGTGGGAGGCGGTGTACGGACCTGTGGGAGCTGATGGCTATCCGAAGCCGTTGTGGAACAAGCTCACGGGGACAATTGATCGCTCCGTCGCGAACTACATGCGCGACAACGGCTACGACTTGCGTGCATACGCGGAAAAGAACTGGGCGACGCTCGGACCAAAGCTCGCCGGCAAGCTTCACTTCTTCGCCGGCGACATGGACGACTTCTATCTGAACCTCGCCGTTTATCAGATGGAGACCTTCCTCAAGGGCACCACGTCGCCGAGGTCGGACGCGGAGTTCATCTACGGGCGGCCCACCAAGGGACACTCGTGGCATGCATATCCGTGGGCGGAGTTCGTCCGGCGTGTGGGCGCAGCGATGGTTCGTGGTGCGCCTGCCGGTGAGAACACGGCAGCGTGGCGCTATTGATCGTGGGTGGCGTGTGAGCGTCGCGTGGCGCACCACCGCCACCGCTTTGCTGCTCATCGCAACCAGTGGCGGTGCGCTCGCTCAAGGTGGTCGCGGCGAGGCATCGCGGCCGCCCACCGAACCACCGATGCGCGTCGCGCAGCGTTGGCCGGATAGCACGAGCTGGCGTGCCATCGGACCCGCGGCGTTCGGCGGGCGCGTCGACGACATCGAAGCCGTTCCGGGCGATCCGCGCATCATCTTCGTCGCCAGCGCGTCCGGTGGCGTGTTCCGCAGCACGAACCACGGGACCACGTGGACCGCCGTCTCGGATCCGTACTTCGCGACGATGTCCGTGGGCGACATCGCGCTTGCGCCGAGTGATCCACGCATCGTGTGGGCGGGAATGGGCGAGCCGAACAACCGGCAGAGCTCCACGTGGGGCGACGGCATCTACAAGTCGGTGGACGGTGGCACCTCGTGGCGGCACATGGGCCTGCGCGAGACGCAGACAATCGGCCGCGTCGTCGTCGATCCGCGCAATGCGAACATCGTGTTCGTCGCGGCCGTTGGACATCTCTTCGGCCCGAACGAAGAACGCGGCGTCTATCGCACGCGGGACGGCGGCGCGACGTGGACAAAGGTGCTCGCGGTGGACGCGAACACCGGCGCGACGGACATCGTGATGACGCCTGATGGCCGCACGCTCGTGGCGGCGATGTATCAGCGGCGACGTCGTGCGTTCGGGTTTGCCGGGAGCGGGCCGGGTAGCGGGATGTGGCGCTCGGTAGACGGCGGCGACACATGGAAGCGCATTACAGCCGGCCTTCCGTCGGGAGAGTTGGGCCGCATTGGACTCGACGTCTCGCGCAGCAACCCCGACATCATGTTCGCCACCGTTGAAGCGCGCACGCCGCAGGCAGTTGCTGGCGCAACCGCAACGGGCACTGGCGGCGGCGTCTTCCGCTCTGCGGATCGCGGCGCGACATGGACACGCCAAAGCTCCGGCAATCCGCGACCGAGCTACTTCAGCAAGATCCGCATCGACCCGCGCAATCCGGATCGCGTGTGGCTGGCCGGCGTGTACCTCACCAGGTCGACGGACGGCGGCAAGACCTTCACGGGCGATTCCATCGCGCCGAATGCGCACGCGGATCATCACGCCATCTGGATCGACCCCGCAGACTCGCGTCACATGCTGCTCGGCAACGACGGCGGCGTGTACTTCACGTATGACGGCGCGCGAACGTGGATCTATGCCGACAACCTGCCCATCGCGCAGTTCTACGACATCGCCATCGACGCACGTGAGCCGTACTGGATCTACGGCGGCACGCAGGACAACGGCTCGTGGGCGTTTCCCAGCGCCACGTACGCGAAAGGTGGCATCGCGAAGAATGAGCTGAGGAACACCGTGTTCGGCGACGGCTTTCAGGCTGCCGTCGATCCAGTCGAGCCGCGATTCGTGTACGCGAACTCGCAGAACGGTCGGATCTTTCTCGCCGATATGGTGACGCGCGAGGAGCATCACATCCAACCGTCACCACCAGCGGGCGCGGAGCCGTATCGGTTCAACTGGAACATGGGCAACCACCTCTCGCCCAATGATTCCACGACGTATTACGTCGGCGCGCACAAGCTGCTGACGACGACGAACCGCGGCCAGAGTTGGCAGGAGATCAGTCCGGATCTCACGAAGAAGCTTGGCCGCGCCATGGTGGTCGGCGCGGGCTTCGCGCAGGGCTCCCTCTCTGCGAACGATGGCGTCAGCACCTACGGCAACATCACGACGATCAACGAGTCGCCACGAGCGCGCGGCACCATCTACGTCGGTACCGACGATGGCAACGTGCAGGTGACGACCGATGCCGGCGTGAGTTGGACAGACGTCACGCGTCGTTTCCCCTTTGCGGACACCACCCGCCGAGCGAGTTACGTGAGCAAGGTGCTCGCGTCTCGGCATGATGCACGAACGGCGTACGCTGCGTTTGACGGACATTGGGACGACGACATGACGCCGTATCTCTTCCGCACGACGGATGGCGGTGGAACGTGGCGGTCCGTCGCTGGAGACCTGCCGCCTTGGAAACCGGTGAAAACGCTTGCGGAGGATCCGCGCAATTCGAGCGTGCTGTATGCGGGCACCGAGTTCGGCTTGTATTGGACCATCGACGGCGGCGCGCATTGGACGCCTGCGCCCGGCAACATCCCGCCGGTGATGATCACGCGGATCCTGTTCAACGAGCGGGATGGTGACCTCATCGTCGCGACGCACGGGCGTGGAGTGTTCATCCTCGACGATGCGTCCGCGCTGGGTGTTGGTGATGTCGCGTCGATGAAGGACGATGTTCGGTTGCTGCGCGTGCACGCCGCCACCGAGGTCCAGCACTATCGCGAGTTCCCGCAGCCGGGAAGCAACGACTTCGTCGCGCCCAACGCGCCCGACGGCACGTTCATCACGTACGTCGCGAAGAGTGATCCGCCTGCCGGCTCGGCGCGCGTCAGCATCTCGGTGGTGGCGCAGGACGGCACGATCGTGAGCGAGATGACGGGACCCGATGCGAAAGGCGTGCATCGCGCTCTCTGGGATCTACGCTACCGGTTCAAGTACGTGCCTCCTGCCGCGGACTCCGGATACTACGGTCCGCCCAGGGCAGCCTATGTTCCACCGGGCCGCTACACCGTGAAGCTCGTCGCGCGTGGACGCGAGCTCGCGGAAACCGTGGACGTCGTGTGGGACCCGCGCGGCGCCAATACGCCGGAGTCGCTTCGCCAGCGGTTTGCGATCAACACGCGAGCGCGCGACGTCTCTCGCGTCTACTACGAGTTGACGAAGGCGTTCGAGCGCCTCGCCATCGAAGTCGCACGCATGGACACGGCGTCGAAGTCGAGACCGCAGGCCGGCGCAGACAGTCTCGTCAGCGACCTGCGCACGCGCCTGACGCAGATCCGCACGCGCGCGGCCGCAGGCGTGAGCAGCTTTCCAGGTGGCTTGTTCGATCTCCTGGCTGCCGTGGAATCGTCGTCGCTCCCACCGACGGAATCGCAACACCGACTCATGGAGAGCATCGTCGCCGGCTCAATCTCGGTAGCCAAGGAAGTGAACGAGATACTAACGGTCCGTCTCCCAGCCGTTCGCGCCAAGCTTGGCCTCAAGCCCTCGACCGACGCTCACTTGTCGGGCATCAAGAACCATTGAACTGCAAGGGTAGCGGGTCTGGACGGATGCCACGGAAAATGCCGGTAAACCGTCAAAACCGTGGTACCGGCTGTGTCCGTCGCATCCGCTCAGACCCGTTCGCTTGCTGTTGATTCGCGGTAGTGGTTAGCGAGCCCCCCAACCTCGCGCAGGTGGTGCATCGCGAACCGCACCGCGCGGTGCTGTTGCTCGCTGGGACCTCGTAGCACCCGGGGCGCTCTCGTCTGAAGCGGCTGCTTCAGCCGGTCGCCGGGTCGGTCGATACTGAATGGGAGAGCTGCGGTAGCAGCAGCTCCTTTCCGGAGCTCCCATCCATGCTGACGGCCTCAGCGACCACAATCCGCAGGAGATTCCAGCTCGCGGCCACCACGCTCGCGCTGGCGTTGCTCATCCCCGCCCTGGGGGGATGGTGGTCGATGACGGCGATCTCGACGCGTGCCGACAATGCCGTCCTGAAGGCCGTCGCGGCGCAGCAGTTGTCTGCCCGCTTCGTGGCAGCAGCCATGCAAGCCGCGCACTCGGGGCAGAGCTACGTCATGGCTCCGTCCGCCAGGCTCGAGGCAGAGTTTCGCCGGAAGGGACGCGAAGCCCATGACATCGCACTCGCGCTCAGCCGCGATGCAACGGCCTCCAGCCGCGTCGCGGGCGCTGTGGCGCGACTCAATGGCGAGCTCGGGCAGCTCGAGAGTCACCTGGTGCGCGCGCACCGCCACACCGACCTGGGAGAGTTCGATGCAGCGCGCGCTGCGCTCGAGGCCTCCACACCATTCCGGGCGGAGATGCTGCGCGCGGTTGCACAGCTTGGCGGCGCGGAAGCGGCGCATCTCGCCGCGGCCACCGACGCCATGCGCGATGCCTCGCGGTATCAGGGCATCGTCTTCATTGGCGTCTTCGCGACGGTCGCGCTCATGATGGCGCTCATCGCGAGATGGCTCTCACAGACCGTCGCGCGGCCTCTGACGCGATTGGTTGCACACGCGAGCGCCATTGCCGAGCAGCGAGGCAACGCGCACACGCCTGTGGCAAGTGTTCCGGGCGAGTTCGCGGAGCTGGCATTCGCGATGAACGCCGCGACAGAGTCGTTGGCACGCGTGGCCAAGGCAGAAGCGGTTGCCAATCAGAACCAGCGCCTCGCGCTGGTGGGGCAGCTCGCCTCAGGAGTCGCGCATGAGCTGAACAATCCGCTGCACACCATCCTGCTCACCGTTGGGCTGCTGCAGGAAGATGTCGCCGATCCCGCGGTGCGCCGCGAGCTCGATGTGGTCCAGGCGCAGGCTGCGCGCGCGCGGGAAATCGTGCAAGACCTGATAGCCGCGACCACACCGCGATCCGGGCTGCGTGAGCTCGTGCCGGCTGATTCCATCGTTCGGCGCGCCCACGAGGAGCTCACGCGGCTGGCGAAGATGCATGGCGCGCGGCTCGTACTCGATCTTCCATCGCACTCGCTTCCATGCATCGCTGCCGAGCGCAATGAGCTCACGCGGCTGCTCGGCGTCCTGGTGTCGAATGCCGCCTATGCCGCAGGAGCACAGGGAACGGTCACCATCCGCGCGGACGAGATGGACGCCGCATGTCGCTTCCTGGTCGACGATGATGGACCCGGGTTCGGCGACGAGATCATGCCGCGGTTGTTCGAGCCGTTCTTCACCACGAAGCCCGTCGGGCAAGGGTCGGGACTCGGGCTGACGATCGCGCTCGGGATCGTCGAGAGCCATCACGGCCAGATCACGGCGGAGAATCGGACCGACAAATCCGGCGCCAGCGTGATCGTGAGGATCCCGCAGGCATTGCCGGTTCACTCGGTGAGCCAGCTTCCGGAGGAAGCGGCGGTGCTGACGGCATCGAGCCCATCCGCCACCGATCTCCGTGTCGTCCCGGATGTGGTCGGCGACGTGGTCTGCGAAGCGGCTGCAGTTCTCCTCGCGAAGCCGCGCGCCCTCCTGGTGGACGACGAGCCGACCGTGCGGTTGGTGCTTCGCCGGATCCTGACACGCACTGGATGGCGTGTCGACGAAGCACCCGATGGTGCAGTCGCGCTCGCGCTCATCGCGACAGCGGAGCGCGAGGGCGCGCCCTACACCTTCATCCTCTGCGATCTGCGAATGCCGACGATGTCCGGGATTGCCTTGCACGATGTGCTGGCCGAGCAATACCCGTCGATGCTCGACGTCCTGACCATCGCGTCGGGCGACCTCACGTCGCCGGATGTTGCGGCATTCGTGAGCCGCACGGCCTGCCCAGTGCTGGCCAAACCGCTCGAAATGAAGGAGTTCCTCCGTGTGGCTGCCGATGCCAGGCTCGGCGTGTCCTGCGGCGCGACCGCATGTCGCTGATTAGCCGGCTGGCGACGCGCCGCGCATCCGCTGCGCTCACGATGCTCGCCTGCGTCGTGCTGTCGGCCGCGGCCTGCGAACGAAACCAGCGGGAGCCCATTCGCATCGGGGTAGCGGGTCCGTTTCTCTCCGCCGTCATCGTGGACAATCTGCATGGCGCCGAGATGGCGATCGCGGAAGCGAACGCCCGGGGCGGTATCGATGGGCGTCCGCTCGAGGTCTCGCTCGGCGAAGACCGGGGTAATCCGGAGCTGGCGGTGATCGTCGCCGAAGCGTTCGTGAAGGATCCGAAGGTCGTCGCCGTCGTGGGCCATCTGTCGTCCGCGACGGCGCTCATCACGGCGCCGCTCTACCACGGCAACCTTGCCACTGTCGCGACCATGCCATCGTCGCCGGCGCTCACGAACGTCTCGCCCTGGTTCTTCCGGATCGCGGCGAGCGATGCGGTACTCGGCGCGGACCTCGCACGGTTCGCGGTCAGCAAGGGCTGGCGACGTGTCGCGATCCTCTACCAGAACGATGCGTACGGCCGCGCGCTGTCGAGCGCCCTCGAGCAGTGGCTCGACGCAGCCGGTGGCGAGACGATCTCGTCGGATGCCATCAGCACCAGTTCCATTGGCCACCTCGGCTATGGCGCCTTTCTGCGAACGTACGCGCGCCGTCGTCCGGACGTCATCGTGCTCATCACCGCGCCCGCCCTCGGCCTCACGTTCCTGCACGAAGCGGCGGCGGCACGCCTGAACGTTCCGATCATCGGCAGCGATGGTTGGTCGCCCGAGCGTCTCGCGTCCGATGCCGCCGCAGAAGGCGTCTACATCCCGTCGTCCTTCCTGACCGACCATCGCGATTCGGTGGCCAACGGCTTCCGTGCGCGCTTCCGCGCGCGGCACGGCCACGATCCCGACATGTATGCGGCTACTGGTTACGATGCCGCGCTCGTCATTATCGCCGCGATTCGGAGGGTCGGCACGGACCGAGCGCGCATTCGGGAGGCCCTCGCCTCACGCGCTGTTGCGCCCGTTCAGGGAGCGACCGGACCGATTCACTTCGAGGCGGGCGATCGCATTCCGCGGTTCGGTGGGCTCGTGCGGATCGAGAGCGGCGCGGTGCGACCGTATCTGCGCTGGAAGGAATGACCTGTCGTCCCGACAGGAGCGCGTAAGCGCGACCGAGGGACCTGCTTGTGCTGTTCAGGCGAGCGCTACGAGGCGGGAGAGCAGGTCCCTCGACGAACCTGCCCTGAGCGAAGCCGAAGGGCTCGGGACGACAGTGATGACGTGGCATGATATCAGCACAAGGCAGACGCATGACACGAACTGCCTATCTGTACGTCACGCACACGATGGCCGACTGGGAAACGGGCTATGCCATTGCCGAGCTCAATTCCGGCCGATACTTCAAGGATCATGGCGAGCGGATTCCGGTCGTCGCCGTTGGCGCCACGCGAGCGCCCATCGTCACCCTGGGCGGCGTCACCATCGCGCCCCAGGCGACCGTGGATGAGGTGACGCCCGACAACACCGCCGTGCTCATCCTGCCTGGTGCCGACAATTGGCAGGATGCCATCCAGAGCGCGATCATCGCCAAGGTGAAGGAACTGTTGCGCGCCGGCTCCACGGTGGCGTCAATCTGCGGTTCCACGGGCGCGCTCGCGGCGGCGGGTCTGCCCGACGACCGGCCGCACACGAGCAATGCCCTCGAGTACCTGCGGATGGTCGCGCCGAACTACAAGGGCGAGCGGTTCTACCAAACGCAGAACACCGTGGGCGACGGCAACCTCATCACCGCGAGCTCCGCGGGGGCTCTCCCATTCGCCCGACTCATTCTCGAGCGACTCGACGTCATGTCGCCCGAGGCACTCGCAGCGTGGTACGACTACTTCCGGACAGGTGAGGCCAGGTACTTCTCCGCGCTGATGCAGTCGCTGCCGGAGCAACAGCACGCAACTGCCGGAGCCTGAACGACTTCAGCGCGATCAGTTTTCCGCAGTACCATCCGGAGCCCCGATGCGAGAGTTTGTGGTGCGTCTCGCGCACTTCAATTCTCCGGAGCTCCGCAATGTCGCTGCAGAAGGCGTCTACATCTCGTCGTCCTTCCTGACCGACCATCGCGATTCCATGGCCAACGGCTTCCGTGCGCGTTTCCGCGCGCGGCACGGCCATGATCCCGACATGTATGCGGCCACGGGCTACGATGCCGCGCTGGTCATCATTGCTGCAATCGAGAGGGTCGGCCCGACCGGGCGCGCATTCGTGATGCCATTGCCTCTCGCGCCGTGGCGCCCGTTCAAGGTGCGACCGGGCCGATACACTTCGAGGAAGGCGATCGCATTCCGCGGATCGGTGGACTCGTGCGGATCGAGGGCGGAGCGGTGCGAACGCATCTCCGTTGGAAGGAAGTCAGCGCACGGCCGTGAGCCGACATCACGTCGGCGGGGGAGGTGGACCGATGTCCGGCCCTCCGCCAGCGCCACCGACTTTCAAAGCCGCAACGGCAATTGCAATGAGGGTGGCCACGAGCACGACACCCGCGAGCGTGCTCTGGCGGCGATTCAGCACACGCTCATGCACGCTTTTCACGTAAACCGCGGGGAAGGTCACGAGTCCCTCGCCCGACCATGGCTGCTTGACGCCATCCTCGGTTTGAACCCGCTCGACGCCAACCACCATTGCGCCGTCGGGATTGGTGGACGAGAGCCTGCCTTCAACCGCGGCGACACGCGGGCCGAGGTAGCGTGCAAGCTCCGTCGTCCCTTCCGCCGTCAGTTGAAGTCGAACGCCCGGGTTCGTCGTGACGAACGGCTGCGCTGCTGGTTGATAGGCATAGCACGCGGAGTTGAGCGCCAGTGCCGCGGCACCGAGCGTCAACGGAAGGCGACGAAATCGCATGAGCATGGATGTCACCGGCAAAGTGGAGTTCGTTCGCCCGGAGCCCGAGCCACTCGAACATACGTCGCGGGGCAGCTCCGCAAACCTGCACGAAGCTGCCCCACAACCTGAGATCCCGGCACCGCCCGAACTTACTTGCTACACTTGGACGGATCGGCGATGCAGGGGTTCCCCAGTCGCTCGACGTTCGGAATCGGGAACAGCAGGCCCGACACGGCGAACGCCGACTCGAAGTTTGGATTGTTCGCCCACTTCGCGTCCTTCTCCTTGAAGCGATACATGTCGCTCAGGCGGCGGCGCATCAGCCACAGCTGCGCCTTCCGCTCGTGCTTCAGGATGACGTCCTCGGCGACTTGGCCGGTGAAATCTCCCTTCGCGTCAAAGGCGCGCACCGCGTTGATCTGAGAGCGGAACTCTGCCGAATTCCCGGCGGCCAACGCCGCCTCGGCGAGAATGAGCCGCAGCTCACGCGTGCTCGTCATGGTGAGGACGCCAGCCGTCGTGCCGAACGCCTTGAACTGCGTGAGTAGCGCCTGCGTCGTAATGTCTTTCGCGCCCGTAATTGGGTCGACGAGGTTGGTGTACACGGCGCCAACGCGATGCTCGTTTCGCCCATTCACCTCGAACCAGATGTTGATACCAGCCGTCGACTCTTGATTGCTGACGAGCGTGAACTTCTGGTCGCCTGACCCAAGCGCGAGTGCCGCCGCAGCATCGGCGTTTGCTCCCGCATCATTCACGAACGGAGCCGCCGGCGCCTGTCCCTTCGGCGTGATCTTCTGCCAGACGGCTTTGGCGTGCTTCACACGAGCACGGTACGCGAGAATGTTGTACTTGAGCGGATTGTCGGTGCCCGTCGCGGCCAGCGCCTGCGCCTTGTTCAGATAGTCACCCGCCTTGTCGTACAGCGTGCCCATTGCCGCACGTCCCACAGGTGCTGCGGGCGCGGTCTTGTTGGAAAAGGCGAAATCGTCGTACATGTCGGCGATCGACGCGTAGATGATCGCCGTATAGAGATACGTGCGGGCGAGCGCCAGCTTGTTCGTCAGTTTTCCATCGGTATTGTATTTCTCGAGATGCCCGATGGCGACGTCGCCCAGGTAGCGCGCTTGCCCCACGTTCGGGAACGCGCCGTCGGTGAACTCGTTGAGGTGGTTCGCGAGTCCACCAGTCTCCAGATCGAACCATGCATCGCGGGATCCGATCCAATCCAGTTCGTCGGTGGCCACTGAGTACGGCACCGTGGTGCCCGAGATCATGGCGTTGAGCG
This sequence comes from Gemmatimonadaceae bacterium, assembly GCA_031407575.1. GTDB lineage: Bacteria > Gemmatimonadota > Gemmatimonadetes > Gemmatimonadales > Gemmatimonadaceae > AG11. Next base: position 27,233 of record JANOIJ010000149.1, read on the forward strand.
AAGCGAGTACGCCGTTCTGGAGTGGCACCGTTGACAACGGATCCGAGAGCGCCGATTCATCGACATTGTTCGGGTTGCTCACGTCGAGCAGACCGGAACACCCGACGAATGTCGCGAGCGTAGCCGTGAGCATCAGTGCGCGGGCGGCACCACGCGCGCGACGCGTCTTTGCGGGAGTGGTCATCGTCAGAACCCCACTCGCACGTTGACGTTGATCGAGCGCGGAATGGGGAACCCGAAGGCATCAATCCCCTCGCCGAAGTTGGCATCCGTGCTGCCGGTGCCGCGGCGACTGAAGACGTTCACCTCAGGATCGACGCCCGGATACTTCGTCCAGAGTGCGAAGTTGCGCCCCGCGAGGGTGATGGACATGTCCGACGCGCCGACCAGCGCAGCCATACGGCCCTTGGAGGTGTACGTCAGCGACAGCTCTCGCCACCTGAGGAAATCGCCCGGCACCTGCTGATTCAGTCCGTCGTACGGAGACAAACCCTTGAGCTCGTACGCATACGCCTTGGCCGCGTCGAGCCGCTGCTGCGCCGTGCTCGCGGGGTTGAGCATCATCGCCTCGGTCTGCGCCCGCAATTCCGTATTGCCGCCATTGCTCGGATTGGCGCGCCGAAATGCTCCGGTCAGATCAGAAATCGTGTAGTTGCCGGCACGATACTCGAGATTGGTCCCGATCCGCCAGTTGCTGCGGAACGTCATCGAGCCGCCGAACGATCCCTCGAAGTCAGGGAACGGCTTGCCGTCATAGTGATCGAGCTTGTCGCCATTGGCGTCGTCGTCCGCGGCGAGCGGATCCACGGACGCCAGGGTACGAGGCACGGCGACGAACGCCAGCAACTCCGCCTCGGTATCGGGCCTGCCGTCCTTGTTGATGTCGAACGGAACCTGGCCGGGCTGCAGGCAGACTCCGCCTCCAGGCGTCTTGGTGGCACCAGTGGCGCACGCGCTCGGAAGCTTGCCGCCAAAGAACGAGCCCGGCGCGTACCCTTCCTTGACGAAATTGCGATAGCGCGGATAGCTGCCACCCACCTTCACGGGCGGCGCGCCGCCCAGGCTCGTCACCATCTGGCTCAGGAAGCCCGTGCTCGCGTAGAGGTCGACCGACAGCTGCGGGCGGTTCAGGACGAACGCCTTACCCTTCAACTCCCAGCCAAACGCGTCGAGCTGGCCGATGTTGTCGAGCTGCGCGGCAACAAAGCCGCCCGTCACGGGGAACTGACGCGCATACAGCGCATCCTTTACGCGACGTTGCCAGCGGGTGAACTCGAGAGAGCCGCGGTCCTGGAATACCCCGAGCTCCGCGCCGACTTCGAATTCCGTCGACACTTCCGGCTTGAGATTCGGGTTTCCGAGGTTGGCTGGAACGAGCCCGCTCCCTGTCGATGCCGATAGCGCACGGTAGGTCGTGAGCTTGTCAAATGCGCCTGGCTGCCGCCCCGCTCGGCCGACGGCGGCACGGAGACGGAGCGTGGAGAGCGAGTTGGCAAACCGGCCGTTCTTCCACGACGCGCGATCACTCGGAATGACCGAGATGGATGCTTGCGGATACACCACACCGCCCGATGACTTTCCGAACGCGCTGTTCTTATCGTAGCGCGCGCCACCGGTCACGAAGATCCAGTCGTGAATACCAATCTGCTCCTGTCCGAAGTACCCTGCGTTCACGATCGAGCTGAAGGCCTCGAACACCGTTGGCGTCGGTCCGCCACCGCCCACGACTTCGATTCCCGGACCGGGGAATCCAAGGTTCTGGCTGCTCTCGTCGTTCTCCTTCGAGAAAAAGCCCTGCGCCCCAAAGATGAAGTTCGACGTCATCTGTCGTGGCAGGTCCTTTGTGTAGCCGCCATTCACGCTCAGCGTGATCTCCTGATGCGTCCGGTCGTCGATCGCCGCCAACCCTTCGTTCGCGCGATTGATGCGCTGATCGTAGTTATTGCCGAACGGGATGAGCGACGTCGAGCGCTGTGACGTGAAGTCGACACCAAAGGTGCCGTCCAGATTGAACGACGCCGTCGGGATATAGCTCGCGCGCACTCGGCCATTGAAGTGCCGCGCATCCTGCCGAATCTGTGGCTGCACCAGCTCGCGCATCGTGCCGAATGAACTGGCTCCGGTGGGGTTGCCTGCTCCAATGCAGAGTCCCGTTCCCGTAGAGCCGTTCGTCGGATCCGTGGCGCTCACCTTCGACAGGTCGCACTGCGCATTCTCCGGCTTGGAGAAGAGCGCGACGGTGTACGGCGCGTAGATGCTGTTGTTGTTCTCGGGAATGTTGTTGTGCGTGTTCGCATACAACACGTTGGACTGTAGCCTGAACGTCTGCGACGGAGTGATGCCGAGGCTCAAGGTGCCCTGATACCGGTTCGCGATGTCCTGCATGTTCACGCCGCGGTCCTGCCAGTTGAAGTTCTTCGCGGTGAACGGGCCATCCTCGAGATAGCCGCGCACCGACCCGAAGTAGGTGATCAGCGGGGTTCCGCCGGACACCTGTCCGTTGTAGGTCGACGCGAGTCCGGTTTCGAACAACTGCGTCGCGATATCCCGGCTGAAGGGAGTGAACTTGGTGATGGGCATGCCGTAGTGCTGGCTCAGCCGCGTGGCCTGCGAATCGGAACGCGCAAATCCCCATTGCGGCTCGATCCGGCCCGTCGGGTAGTTCTTCATGGCCTGATCCACCTCGAACGACCACTTCGTGGTTCCGATCGTGCCGCGCTTCGTGGTAATCAGCAGCACGCCGTTCGACGCCTCGGTGCCATAGAGCGTTGCCGCGGCCGCGCCCTTGAGGACCTCGATCTTCTCCACGGACGTGGGATCGATGTCATCGAGACGGGAGGGCCGGCCGCCACCGCCCGTGCCGACCATGCCCGCCCCGAACCCACCGCCGTTGTCCACGCGAACACCATCCACGTAGACGATCGGCTCGTTCGACTGGGAGAGCGACGCGCTGCCGCGAATGCGGATGCGTGATCCCTCACCGGTCGTACCAGACGATGGCAGAAGCACGACACCGGGCTCACGCCCCTGCAGGATATCCGAGAAGTTCGTGATCGGCGCATTCTCCGGCGCCGCCACGCTCCCCACCGTGTTCCCGAGTTTGCGCGCCTCCATCTGGCTGCCGCCCGTTCCCGTCGTCACCACTGCGGTCAGCTCGATCGCCGATGGCGAGAGAGAGAACGACACGTCAGCCGTCCCGCCAGACGTGATATCCACGGTGCGCTGCATCGCAGCGTACCCCAGGAGGCGCGCTCGGACCGTACGCGAACCTGAGGCCACATTCAGGATGCGAAACACACCTTGCGCGTTGGTGACCGCGCCAACCGGAGTGCCCGTCGCCACGACGTTGACGCGGACGCTCTGCAGCGGGCGCTTGTTTCCTGCGTCAATCACCGTACCGGTAATCGTCCCGGTGCCCTGCGCAGCCGCTAAGGCCGGAAAGGCGAACACGAGAACGAGACCGAGGGACGTGCGAATACTCGATGTCACGGTCTTACACATTGCGTCACTCCAGTAGGCGGTGGGAACCTCTGAGCGGAACGCGACCACTACGACGGACACCCTCATCGTTCACGCGGTCACTTTGGGAATCGGCGGGGACGATCACGGTGCGAGAGTGGCGCGCGGCAACGGGTATGCGCCGAACGAACGGCGTTGTCAAGACAAATGTGACGAGACGCTTTTGTTGCATCGGCTAACCAATGCACCGCCGTGATTGGACGTCGCGCATGCGCGGTGACTGCGCGGAGTACCATCCGGAGCCTCGATGCGCGAGCTTGTGGTGCGTCTCGCGCACTTCAATTCTCCGGAGCTCCGCAATGTCTGACCTGCTCGTCGATGCCGCCACACGTGCCGCCCACTACCTCGATTCACTCGGCGAGCGACGCGTGTCGCCATTGCCGGACGCCGTAACGCGTTTAGCAGAGCTCGACGTCCCGCTCTCACGCACCGGCACCGACGCGCACGAAGTGCTGCGCCTGCTCGACGAATACGGATCGCCCGCAACGATGGCGATGGCCGGTCCACGCTTCTTCGGCTTCGTCATCGGCGGCTCACTGCCCGCCGCGCTCGCAGCCAACTGGCTCGCCACCGCGTGGGACCAGAACACCGGCCTGTATCGCTCCACGCCGGGCACCGCGATGCTCGAAGCAATCGCGCTGCGTTGGCTCGTCGACGTGCTCGGCCTGCCCACGGGCGTCGCGGGCAGCTTCGTCACCGGAACCACCGTCGCGCACATCACGGCGCTCGCAGCCGCGCGCCACTCCGTGCTCGCGAAGGTCGGCTGGAACGTCGAAGCCGACGGATTGTTCGGCGCACCGCCCATAACCGTCATCACCGGCGCTGAAGCACACCCGACCCTCTACAAGGCGCTCGGCGTCGTGGGACTCGGGCGCACGCGCGTGGTGCGCGTGCCCGTGGACGCACAGGGACGCATGCGCCCCGACGCGATGCCAGCGGTTAGCGGACCCACCATCGTGTGCGTGCAGTCCGGCAACGTGAACTCCGGCGCCTTCGATCCGGTTGGTGACATCTGCGATCGCTTGAGCGGCTCGGGCGCGTGGGTGCACGTGGACGGCGCGTTCGGCCTGTGGGCGCGCGCATCCGCGGAGCTCGCACATTTGGGCGCGGGCATCGAGCGCGCCGACTCATGGGCCACCGATGCGCACAAGTGGCTGAACGTGCCGTACGACAGCGGCGTCGCCTTCGTGCGCGACGGCGACGCGCTGTGCTCGGCCATGGCAATAACGGCGGAGTATCTCCCCACCGATTCCGAGCAGCGCAATCCGTCGGACTACACGCCAGAGCTGTCGCGCCGAGGCCGCGGAGTGGATGTGTGGGCCGCCCTCAAGGCGCTCGGCAAGGATGGCGTGGACGAGCTGGTGTCACGCAATTGCCGCCAGGCGCGACGCTTCGCTGAGGGGCTGTCTGCCGCGGGCATCGAGGTCCTGAACGACGTGGTGCTGAACCAGGTCGTGGTCGCCTTCGGCGACGCGGAGCGTACCGCGCGCGTCATCGCGGCCATTCAGGCCGAGGGCACGTGTTGGGCCGGCATCACGGTGTGGCAGGGGCGCACGGCGATGCGCATCTCGGTCATCTCGTGGGCAACGACCGACGCGGACGTGGAGCGCAGCATCGAGGCGATCATTCGCGTGGCGGCACGCTAGGCGTCAGTCGTGCGCCGTGCGCCGCTAACTACGTCGTCGCGTACATCTCGCCGCTCAACCGGCCGCGGAACGTGCCGCGGCGGACGAGCTCCTCGAACGACGCGAAGAGCGTGGGGTCGAATTGCGTGCCCACATCCTTGCGCATGACGATCATGGCGTCGTCGTGCGAGAGGGCGGGCTTGTAGCTGCGCTTGGTGGTGAGCGCGTCGTACGCGTCCGCGATGCACAGGACGCGCGCGGACAGCGGGATATCCTCGCCGGCCAGGTTGTGTGGATAGCCCGTGCCGTCCCAGCGCTCGTGGTGACTCTCGACGATGGGGCGCACATCCCACGGGAAGTCGATGTCGGCCAGCAACTCCACGCCCGCGATGGGGTGGCGGCGCATCAGCGTCCATTCCTCGGGGCTCAAGGCATCGGTCTTGTTCAGCACTTCCGCGGGTACCATCAGCTTGCCCACGTCGTGCAGCAGCGCGCCGATGCGGAACCAGAAGACGGACGCGTCGTCGCCGGCGCCAACGCGCGCCCACAACGCGCCCGCGAGGTCTGCGACGCGAATGCAGTGACCCTGCGTGTACCGGTCCTTCGCGTCGATCGACTCGCCCCACTTGCGCACGACCTCGAGGAACACGGATTCCAGCACCGCTGTGCGGCGATCGACGTCGGCGAGCTCGCGTCGGGCGCGCAGCTCGTGGAAGATCCGGTGCGCGACGTTGAACCGCTGGAGCGCATCGCGGTTTCGGCCGTCACTGCGGTAGAGCTCGGCCAGTTCGCGCGCGGTTTCGCCTTCCAGAATTCGGTCGCCGCGCTCCTTCGCGAACGCCTCGGCCTTGAGGAAATGGCGCTCGGCGCGCGCGATATCGCCCTCGCCGCGCGCGATGATCCCCGCGACGTGGTCGGCGTCACCGTCGGCCTGCGTCTCGCCCGTCCGCGTGGCGAGCTCGCGGGCGTGGTCCAGCGCCGCCTGCGCATCCTTGCGGGCACCCTGCTGGATGCGCAGCCTGGCGACATACAGTTCGATGCGAATGAGCCGGCTGAGATCGTTGACCGTGGACCCGATCTCTCGAGCTTCGGCAAACGCAGCGTCGGCAGCCTCGAACCGCTGCCTCTGCGTGTGCAACACACCGAGGTTGACGAGGGCGTTCATCGTCTCATCGATGAGCCCTGCGCCGCGGGCATCGCCGAGCCCGGACTCATAGCAGCGCAACGCTTCGCGGTCGTCGCCGCGCACCGCCGCGATGACACCCAGGTTGAGCGCGGTCATGGCGGCCAGGCGCGCCTCCCCCGCCACGAGGGCGCTTTCGCGTGCCTCGAGGTACAATTTTTCGGCGACGTCGTGGCGTCCCTGATCCCACTGGATGGTGGCCAGCATGTTGATCGCGCGCCCGCGGCCCGCTTCGTCACCCGACTGCTCGGAGACCGCGAGCGCGGCGTAGGCGCAATCGTCGGCGGCGGAGCGGTCGCCATCCTGTAGCCATGCGCGAGAGACGAGGCGCAGCAGGTGCGCGACGAACGCAGCTGTGGAGGCGGTTCCGTCCCAGAGCGCTGCGTCGTAGAGCGCGCGCGCCTCGTCACGTTTCCCGCAGCGCTCCAGCGCCGCCCCTCGCTCGATCACCAACTCCATAGCCGACGGCGCAGGTGCGTCGGCTGCGAGACACTCGGGTGCTGGTACGGCGCGCCGCTCGTACATGTTCGCAGCGTCGAGAACGACCAGGGCCAGCGTATTCCGACGGAAACGACGGAACGCCAGAGCTCGCACGGGAGATCCTCCGTGCGACTCGGCGTTCGCCTTGGCGGGCACTGGGGCGCCCGACTTGGCCAATGTCACATCCCGTCGACCGTCGACATCGTCCTCGTTTCTCGGCCGCATGACATCATGTAACCGGAGAAGTGCGGGATGGTCGACGTGAAGACCCAAGTCACTGCGTTCACCGAGCCATTGATCATCTCGGACATTGTGCCACCAGTGGCGTTCAGCGCGATCGGATCTTCGTAGTACCCGAGCTGAAACAGCGAAATGTTGGCGAGTGTCGCGTTGGTGCCGCTGAGTTGTTGGGTGAACATGAGCGGTGTGGCGAAGGTGAGGCCGTGCGGTTTGAAGTCGTAGGCGATGAGCGCGCCCTTGCGGGCAGTGATGGAGATCTCGGTGTTACTGGCAAGCGCGCCGGCGGGGACCGTGATCGTGACTCCCGCCTCCGGGATGCTGAGAGAGCCGCCGCCAGCACCGATGACCATGCTGGCGGTCATTTGCTTGGTGAGTGGAACGAGACGCGATACGCCGAGAGCGTACGTGGCTTCTTTTCCCTTGACGGCCGAGTGCTCGCCAGAAGCGGAGAGTTTTTCGTCCGGCGTGACGGTGCGGTCTGGGATGCACGCCGACGCGACGAGCGCACAGGCGAACGTGGCGAGACCGAGGATGGTCTTCCGCATTTCCATTTGCCCTGCTGTAGGGAAACGTGACGGCGGTTACTCGCCGTCCGTGATGTGAGGCGGGAATCGGAAGTCGCGGTTTGGTAACGGCTTACCGACCTGGCACTGCACAGGGCATCCTCGATGCCACGAAAACCTTTGCAGCGAGTTGCGTCATCGTGACCGCTCTTTGGTTCGGTGGTGGCGATCGCGACCTTTTGTCTTCACCTGTTTGGTCATTCGGACCGGCGCGTCCGGAGAGGCATTTTCGCAACTCGCATGGATCGTAGGCAGAATGCGAGACGGGCGACGCGCAGCCCTTTCGGAAGCTCGGCTGTCTCCAGTCGGTGCTCTCGTTCTGACGGTTCCTCCTTCATTCATCCTCGATGCGTTTCCCTCGCACGTTCAGACGGGCGGGTCTGCTGCTCGCGGAGCTGTAGCACTCGACAGCGAGGCAGCGACCGCGCGGGGCTTTTCCGACCGAGCGCACGCGCTGGCTCACTGCCTATCACCAGGCAGGACTCCTCAACGGATCCGTGCTCGTGGCGAAGGGCGATAGCGTCCTGTACCAGCGGGGATTCGGCGGGGCGGAGATGGCGTGGCGCGTACCAAATGCGCCCGACGCGAAGGAATGGACGATCATGGTGCTCGACAACACGAACGGCGACGTCGGTCGCATCGGGATTGATCTCGTGCGCCTGCTCCTGGGTCAGAGCGTCGCCGCTCCGAAGTAGACCGTCTCGTGCGGAGTGGGCGAGATGTGTACCCCGGGGGGACGTTTGACGCCGCGCGGCGGCGGCCGGATACTTGGGCGGTCATCAACGCACCCCTGAGGAGATTATGGAGCTCGGCACATTCTCGATCAGCCTTGCCGTGAAGGACATCCAGGCCTCTCGGCACTTCTATGAGAAGCTCGGCTTCACGAGTTTCGGCGGCGATCCCGCGCAAAACTGGCTGATCCTGAAGAACGGCAACCACGTCATAGGGCCTTTTCCAGGGAATGTTCGAGAAGAACATCCTGACCTTCAATCCCGGATGGGACAGCGACGCCAAGCCGCTCGCGGCGTTCACGGACGTGCGCGAGCTACAGCGTCAGCTCAGGGAGAAAGGCATCCAGTTCGCGCGCGAGGCGGATGAGACGACCACGGGTCCCGCCAGTTTCATCGTGGTCGATCCCGATGGGAATACCATCTACGTCGACCAGCACGTCTGAGTGGCTGGCGAGCCGGGGTCAGAGTCCGGGGTCAGAGTCCGGGGTCAGAGTCCGGGGTCAGAGTCCGGGGTCAGAGTCCGGGGTCAGAGTCCGGGGTCAGAGTCCGGGGTCAGAGTCCGGGGTCAGAGTCCGG
>JANOIJ010000173.1:0-57354 GCA_031407575.1 Gemmatimonadaceae bacterium
CACACCAACTGTACAATGAAGGCCAGTACGACGAGGCGCTGAGCGTGCTTCGTGAGGGTCTCGCGCTCTACCCCAACTCGGTGGAGCTGCACATCGGCGTGGGCTACGCGCGTCTGGCGCGGGAGGAGTACGCCTGGGCGCGCCAGAGCTTTGAGGAAGCGCTGGTCCTGGAGCCCGAGCACGAGGACGCTCTGGCCGGCCTGGGCGAAACCCTGCTCAAGTTCGGGCTGGAAGACGCGGCGCTCCGCTGCTTTCGCCGCACGCTGGAACTGGGCTACGCCGACGACCTGGACCTCATGCTCCAGAGCGGTCGAGCGCTCTTTCGCGAGGCGTCCACGCGTGACCGGCGCGAGCTGTTCAGCGCGTCGCTGGAGTTTTTCGAGGTGGCCGTGCAGCAGGCGCCGGACAGCGCAGAGGCCATCGCGTGCGTGGGCTACGCGCAGCACCGCATGGGCGACGACGATGCAGCCATCGCGTCCCTGCGGCGCTCGCTCCAGGCGGACAACGAGCACGCCGAAGCGCGCATCTACCTCGCGAACATCCTGTATGACCGGGGAGACTACGAGGCGTCGCTGTACCAGTTCGAGCGCACGGCCACGGAAGATCACTGGGACGAGCTGGGGATCTGGCGGCTGATCGAGCTGAAGCGCGCGGCGTACAAGCTCCCCGAGCACGACGCCGAGCTGAAGCCGTGGGAAGAACGCCTCACGGAGCTGGGCGGCGAGCTGGACGACATCGACGAGTTGTTCATGGAAGTCGATGGCGCGCTGGCTGGTGAGAACGGAGAAGTGGAAGTGGCGCGCGGCCAACTCGAGTTGTTCGGCACACTTCTTTCCTCCCTTGCCGAGACGAAGACGGAAGCACCATCGGCGGCCGAGGTCGAGGCGCACGAGGTGCTGACGCGAGATGGTCGGCAGCTCACCGGAACGTGGGAGGACATCGTGCGGTCGTTGCAAGGCGTCGATGCGGATGGGGGACGGGACGTCCCGCTGGAAGTTTTCATGTCTCGAATGGCGAAGCGGACGTTTCGGGAGACCGGCGTGCGCGTGCCAAGCCACGACGTCGAGCTGTTCGTTCGCGCCAGCGCGGACGCAGGGCTTCTGCGTATCGTGCAGTGACGGGTGCCGCACAGCGCGCCGCGCTCGACGCGGTGCATTCGGCGCGCCCAATCGTGGCGCGCCTGAACATCGCGCGCGACAAGGAGGATCTGGCCGCCGACATCATTGAAGCCTGGGGGGCGGTGGAGACCGGGCTTCGCTCGCTGGTGGGCGGTTCTGCACTCACGGGCCAGCTGCTCATCCGCGAACTGCGGCAGCGGCAGTTCCTCACGCTGGAGCAGGCCAACGCGCTCGCTGAGTTCCATGCGGCGCGAGATCGGGCGGGTCGCACGGACTACCTGCCCACCGAGGGCGACGTCAACTCCGTGCGCGAGGCCTTCCTCAAGCTCGAGTCCGGGCTGATGGGCGAGTCGGTGGGCGCCAGCGCGTCACCGGCAGCGACGGTACCGCGGGTGATGGAGCCGGCCGCAGTGCCGGTGGCGGCGCATGCCTCAACCCCAGTGAACGCGCGGCCCGCGTGGATGATCCCGGTGCTCGGTGCGGTTGGCCTGGGGGTGGTGGTGGGTCTCGCGTGGTATGTGCTCGCCGGCCGCGGCGGCAGCGCCGCGTACGACGATGGTGTCGCGGCGTATCGCGAGGGCCGTCGAGAGGCGGCGATCGGATCGTTCCGGAAGGCGGCGGCGGACAACCCGGACGACCCCATGCCGCACGTCTACATCGCGCGCATCGAGCGCGAGCAGGGCAACATGAGCAACGCGAATGCGGAGGCGGTGGCCGCCGTGAAGCTCGGCCCGGAGAATGGCGATGCGTTGCGCGAATTGGCGGCCACGCTGTTCGCGGTGCAGAACTTCGACGGAGCGCGCACGTTCTACATCCGCGCCATCAAGGCGGACAGTACGGATCGCGTGGCGCAGGGATTCCTCGGCTGCTCGCTGGTGCGATTGGGCCGGCCCGACGAAGGCGCTCGATGGATTGCGCGTGCCGGCACGGGCGCATGGACGGCGTGCATGCCGGGGCAGCAGCAGCCCGGATATGCACCGCAGCAAGCGATCCCCGGCGCCCCGCGGCCATAGCGTGACGTCCGAGGGCGGCGCTGCACCTCTGCGCAGTCGTTGTCATCCTGAGCGCAGCGAAGGATCTGCACCTCTGCGCAGTCGTCGTCATCCTGAGCGCAGCGAAGGATCTGCACCTCGCACGTGATCTCCTTTGCCCACGTCGGCAAACGGTATCGCAGTCCGTTCGGCCGCGAGGTGCGCGCGCTCACGGACTTCACGCTCGAGGTGCGTGAGGGTGAGGTCTTCGGCCTCGCTGGCCCCAACGGCGCGGGCAAGAGCACGCTCATCGCGTTGCTCCTCGGTTTTCTCGGGCCCAGCGAAGGCGAGGTGCGCATCGCCGGCATGGATCCGCGCCGCTACGTGGAAGCGTTCGGCGTGGGCTACCTGTCGGAGCTGATCAACATCCCGCCTGCGTGGCGTCTCGTGCATGCGCTGGAGCGATACGCGCTGCTCGCCGGCGTGCCGCGCGATGCGCTCACGCGTCGCGTCAACGAGATGGTCGAGCTCCTGGGACTCGACGAGCATCGTACCAAGCGCGTGCGGCAGCTGTCGAAGGGCAACCTCCAACGGCTCGGTCTCGCGCAGTCGCTGCTGTGTGACGAACGGCTCATCGTGCTGGATGAGCCGACGCATGGACTGGATCCGGTGTGGACGCAGCGCTTTCGTGATATCGTGCAATCGCTCCGCCGGCCGGACCGCACGATCCTCATCGCGTCGCACAACCTCGATGAGCTGGCGCGCCTCGCGGATCGCGTCGGCATCATCGACCACGGACAGCTTCAACGGATCGTGGACGTGCGCGCCGTGGAGCGCGACGTCACCGAAGGCGCACCGTACCGACTGATGGTGCTCGGCGCAGGGGACAGCGTGACGACGCACTTTCCTGCTGCGCGCCTGATTGGCGCCGGCGAGTACGAGATTGCCGGCGTGACGATCGCCGCGATGAATGCGGGACTGACGGCCCTGATGCAGGACGGCGTACTGGTGACCGCGTTCTATCCAGTGCACTCGGCGCTGGAGCAGCAGTTCCGCGAGGCGGTGGGCACGCGTGAGGCGGCGTCGTGAGCGCGCCAAGCGGAGAGCGCGGTCGCGCACAGGTCGGGCCGTACGGCCTGTGGCAGTTGCGCGACTACGTCATGGATCGCGGACTGCCCACTGCCATCGTGGCCGGCTTGTTCGGCTATCTCAACGTGGGGCCGAGCCTGCCGCGACTCCGCGCGAGCGTGGCGAATATTTCGCCGGAGCAAATCGCAAGGTGGGGCGGTGCGGCGCAGGCGGAGGCGGCACTGATGAGCGACTACAACGCGATATTCCTCGGCTCGTTCCTAGGCGTCGTCGTCTTTCTCGGAGCGCTCTTCGCGATGAATGGCATCGTGGCGAACGACCGGAAGCTGGGATACTATCGATTCCTCTTTGCGAAGCCACTGTCGCCGGTGCGGTACTACGGTCAGGCGTTCTTCATCCACTGGGTGGGCTATCTCGCCGTGGTCAGTGCGCTCGCGGCGGTGTACGGCGTGGTCGTGTGGCCGATGTTGTCGCTTCCGCTGGTGTACGTACTGGCGCTGATGTTCCTGTTGTATGGTGGTATCGCGTTCGCGCTCTCCGCCGCCGCGCGCTGGGATTGGTTGTCGCTCGTCACGATCACGGTGCTCGCGACGTACGTGTGGGGGCGGTATGGTGCGTCGACGTCGCCAATGGCAAAGCTGCTGTACCTGCTTCCGCCGCTGCACCGGACGGCCGAGCTGTATGGGGCCGTCGCGCGGGGTGTGCCGCTCGACTGGCCGCTGCTGTTGTGGTTCGCGGGGTACGGAGCGGCGTGCCTGGCCATCGGGCTCGTGGTGTTGCGGTATCGTCGGTTGGCGATCGTATGACACGCCGTCATCCTGAGTTTCTACCAAGGATCTGGAATGAGTGAAAAGGTCGGCGTCGTCGTTCGGACGGATACCGGAACCGGTGTCCTGCATCAACTGACTGGCGTCATCGCCAGGCATCGCGGCGACATTGCGTCCGTCGAGATCACCGGGCATCAGGGCGAGGATAGCGTCTACTTCGAGATCGAGGTACCGGATGATCCGGCGCCGATGCTCGACGAGTTGCGCGCGCTGCCCATGGTGCGCGATGTCGCGCATGTGCCGACGTTGCGCACGATTTACGGCAAGCGCGTGATCATCATGGGCGGCGGTGCGCAGGTGGGGCAGGTGGCCATCGGCGCGATTTCCGAGGCGGACCGCCACAACATCCGCGGCGAGCGCATCTCGGTGGACACCATTCCACTGGTCGGCGAACAGCCGCTCGCCGACGCGGTGCGCGCCGTGGCGCGGCTGCCGCGCGCGTCGGCGCTGGTGCTGGCGGGGTCGCTGATGGGTGGCGACATCGAGCGGGCGGTGCGCGAGGTTCGCGCGCACGGGCTGTTGGTGGTGAGCCTCAACATGGCCGGCAGCGTACCAGACGCGGCCGACCTGGTGGTCACCGATCCGGTGCAGGCGGGCGTCATGACCGTCATGGCGATCGCCGACACGGCCAAGTTCACGGTCGCTCGGCTGCAACGACGCGTGTTCTGAGACGACGACGGAGAGGTCCACGCGCGCGAATCCCACACGACTGGCGAGGTAGGTAGTCATGGAACAGATCAAGGTGTCTGGCAGCCAACTCAAGGCGACGCTGAAGAAGTTGATTCGCGAAGGCAACGTGCGACGCGTGATCCTGCGGAATGGACAGGGGCGCACGCTGCTCGACATGCCGCTCTCCGCAGGCATCGCGGGTGCGGTGCTGCTTCCGTTCTGGGTGGCGGTGGGCGCCGTGGTTGCGCTTGCCACGGACTTCACGATCCTCGTGGAGCGCGACCCGGACTTGCCGGCGCGCAAGGTCGATTAACGCATTCCCTCAACCGAGCCGAAACATGACTGAGCTCTCGCGTCGCAAGTTCATCGCGCTCACCAGCGCTGGATCCGCCGCCCTCGCATCGGGCGTGTTGCCGGATGGCCGGCTCGCCGCCGCGGCGACCGTGCCGCACGCCGCACGTGCGACGCCGCCCATCGGCATCGAGCTGTACGCCGTGCGCGGCGAGCTCACGCGCGACCTGCCCAACACGCTGAAGACCGTGGCGCGCATGGGCTATCAGGTCGTGGAGTTCTACTCGCCGTACCTCACCTGGAAGTTTCCGTACGCGAAGGACGTCCGCATGCAGCTCGACGATCTCGGGCTGCGCTGCTACTCGACGCACAATTCGTTCGGAGCGGTCACGCCGGACGGGATGGCCAAGGCGATCGAGCTCAACCAGATCCTTGGCGCGCGGCACATCATCGTCGCATCGCCGCCCGGTGGAACAACTACCCTCGAGGACTGGAAGCGCGTCTGCGCGCAGTTCACCACCGCGGTGGAGCACCTCAAGCCGCACGGGCTGTTCGCCGGCTTCCACAACCACCGCGTGGAGTGGAATGCCATCGACGGCAACAAGCACGTGATGGATGTGATGGCCGCCAGCACGCCGAGCGAGTTCATTCTCCAATTCGATGTCGGGACGTGCCTTGAAGCAGGCGTCGATCCCGTGGCGTGGATCAAGGCGAATCCGGGGCGGATCAAGAGCCTCCACCTCAAGGACTGGGCACCGGGCAAGGCGTCGGACGAGAAGGGGTTCCGCGTCCTGTTTACGGAAGGCGTCGGTCCGTGGAAGGAGATCATCGCCGCGGCAGAGTCCGTCGGAGGCGCGGAGTTCTACCTCATGGAGCAGGAGGGCAGTCGTTACTCGGAGTTCGAAACCGCGCAGCGCTGTCTCGACACCTGGCGAGCCATGCGGAAGTGAGGCGGGGTTAGTTTTCGCGCATGACTTCAGCCGATCTCACTGCCGCGCTCGACCCCGACACCGTTCATCGCACCGTCCTTCCCAACGGGCTCACCCTCCTGGTACGACGCGACGCATCCGCGCCGGTCGTCGCCATCGTCACCTATGTGAAGGCCGGCTACTTCGACGAGACGGACGACGTCGTCGGCATTGCGCACGTGCTGGAGCACATGTTCTTCAAGGGCACGCCGAGTCGCGGCGTCGGCGAGATTGCGCGCCAGACGAAGTCCGTGGGCGGCTACCTCAATGCCGCGACGATCTACGATCACACCGTCTATTACACGGTGCTGCCGTCGTCCGGATTCGCGACGGGACTCGACGTGCAGTTCGACGCGTTCGCCAACTCGACGATCGACGAAGACGAGTTGGCGCGCGAGCTCGAAGTCATCATCCAGGAGGCGAAGCGCAAGTCGGACAACCCGGGCGCTGTCGTCACCGAGACGCTCTACGAGATGATGCACGACCAGCACCGGATCAGGCGCTGGCGCATGGGACGCGAGCCCGGCCTGCGCGCCCTTACGCGCGATGCGATGCTCGGCTTCTACCGCAACTTCTATCACCCGGGCAACACCGTGCTCACCATCGTCGGCGACGTGGACCCCGACGCGGTGCTGCGCGAGGTGACCGCGCGCCATGGGGCGTTGGCCGGCGGCGCACCGGTGCGCACGCCGGGACCCGACGAACCGGGCGCCGCGGCGTTCCGCTTTCGCGAATGGAGCGGCGACATCGGGCAGACGCAGGTCGCGTTCGGCTGGCGCACGCCGGCCACCCTCGATACTGCGACGCCCGGGCTCGACATCCTGGCCACAGTGCTCGGCGCCGGCCGAGGGTCGCGGCTGTATCGCTCGGTGCGCGAGAAGAAGCTCGCCGTGAGTATCTCCGCCTACGACTACACTCCAACGTCGCTCGGTGTGTTCGTCGTGCACGCGGAGACGCCACCCGAGCGCGCGGCGGACGCGGCGCGCGCCATCTGGGCGCAGCTGCGTGCGGTGCGCGAGCATGGCGTGACGGAGGCGGAGGTGACGCGCGCGAAGCGACTGTATGAGTCGCGCTGGATGCGTCGCCTGGAGGACATGGAAGGCCAGGCGAACTATCTCGCCGAGTGGGAAGCGCTGGGCGACTGGCGGCGCGGCGAGGGCTATCTGGAGCGGGCGATGGCGGTGACGCCCGACGAGCTCACGGCGCTCGCGCGACAGTTCCTCGATCCCGACCGCGCCGCCGTCGCGATCTATCGTCCCGAGGGGACGCCCGTGATCGCCAGCGATGCAGCAGCGATGCGCGCGCTGCTCGACGCCGCGCCCGCCGCCGATCTCCTGCCGCCACCACCGCCTGCCATCTCGGCGCCCGCTGTGCACACGCGCCTTCGCATCGAGCGTCAGGAAGGCGGCGTGCGCGTATACCGCTCGGAGTCGGGGACGCCGCTGCTCGTCCGCCGGAAGGCGGGCGCGCTGATGCACGCCGGCATCTTTACGCTCGGCGGCGCGCGCGACGAACCCACGAGCGATGCAGGGCTGACGTCGATGCTGGTGCGCACGGCAGTGAAGGGCACCTCGCTGCGCTCCGCGACACAGATCGCCGAAGAGGGCGAGCTGCTCGGTGGCAGCGTAAGCGGTGGCGCGAGCAGCGAGAGCTTTGGCTGGTCGATCAGCGTCCCCACGCGTCATGGCGCGGATGCGGTGGCGTTGCTCGCGGACGTCGCGCAGTCGCCGACGATTCCCGACGAGGCGCTGGAGACGGAGCGCTCCATCGCGTTGTCGGATCTCTCTGCGATGCGCGACGACATGTATCGCTATCCGCTGCGGCTCGGTACCGCGGCGGCGTTCGCCGGCCATCCATACGGGGTGCCCGTCAGCGGCGACGAGGTGTCGATCCCGCTGCTCACGGCGGCGCGCGTGCGCGAGTGGCATCGCACGCGACTGCTCCACGGGCCGAGTGTGCTCGGCATCGTCGGCGACGCGGACCCCGACGAGCTCGCGGCAATGATGGCGTCGCAGTTCGGCGCGCTGCGCGGTGGCGAGCCGCTGCCCCTCGAGCGTCCGATCTGGCCTAAGGGCATCGTCCAACGGCTGGAGCAGCGAGAGAAGGCGCAGACGGCGCTGGCGATCCTCTATCCGGGCCCGCCGCGCACCGACGACGCGCGCTTTGCTGCGTCGATGATCGCGGGCGTGGCGAGCGGTCTTGGCGGTCGCTTCTTCGACGAGTTGCGCGACAAGCAGTCGCTCGGCTACACCGTGCAGGCGTTCTCCAGCGAGCGTGCGCTCGCGGGTGCATTCGTCGCGTACATCGCGACGTCGCCGGAAAAGGAGGACGTCGCGCGTCGTGGGCTGCTCATCGAGTTCGCGAAGCTGCGCGACGCGCCGGTGACGGAGGCGGAGCTGTTACAGGCGCAGACGTACGCCATCGGCACACACGCGATCCGGCAACAGAGCGGAGGCGCGGTGCTCGGCGAGATGGTGGACGCGTACCTGTTCGGCGATCTCGCGGAGCTGGGCGAACATGACACGCGCGTGCGGGCGGTGACGGCCGCATCGATGCAACAACTTGCCCGCTCGTACTTCGACGACGACCGTCGTGTCGAGGGAATCATCCGAGGGGTCGGGCGCAACGTCTAGATGCTCGTACTTGCCTTCTCACCGCCACCAATGCGTTTCGGAAAGGGGGCTCGTTTCAACGGCGTAGCGCTCCGTGAACCACGCGCGCATGTCGCGCTGCATCACGAGGAACTCCGATGCGGCGTGCGACACGCCGAGCAACGCCATGGACGTCCCGGCCGCGAAGCGCTCGACGTCCGCGAACTTGGTCCGCCCGTATTCCGTCTCGATCCGGGAATGAATCTCTCCCGTGATGTACGCCTGAGCGCCCAACTCCTCGGCGACGGACATCTGATCGACGCGATCACCGCTTCCGGCCACGATCGCAACCGTTCTCACGGCTGATGGCCTGGGGCCGGCGACGTCCAGGTAGGGCACGTCGAACAG
Source organism: Gemmatimonadaceae bacterium (assembly GCA_031407575.1). Lineage (GTDB taxonomy): Bacteria > Gemmatimonadota > Gemmatimonadetes > Gemmatimonadales > Gemmatimonadaceae > AG11. The sequence goes on from JANOIJ010000173.1 coordinate 8,933, forward strand.
CTGCCGCAGCGAGTCCTCGAGCTCCGAGACGGATATCGCGTCGACGTCGGCAATCACGCCGGCGTGCCCCGCGCCGTATGGAAAGAATTCGCGTGTGATCCTCGCGCCGAGCGCGGCCGCGATGGACCGTGAGGTGCTGAGCGTTGGATGGTAGTCGAGCGGCGCGTGGCACGAGTAAATGGACAATTGCTTCAGCTGGAGCTCGGCGAGAATGTCCGCTGGGATGGGCAGGAAGAACTTCCCCCACGCTCCGCGCGGATCGCCCGATTCCAGGTCGATGGGATGGTGGACGAACAACAGGTCGCCAGGCGCCGCGGCAGCGAGGAAGCGCCGAAGGACGACGTCACTCGGAAACGCGGCGAGAAAGACCGTTGCGACGGCATCGCCGCCGCGAATCATGAGCCCGTTGAAGTGCGTGGCAAATGCCGGCTCGACCCATGTGCGCCATGGTCGGCCCTGCGCTTCGTAGACGTCGGGAAGAAACCGCGCAAAGGCCGGATCCCCGCCCGATTGTGGGATCCCGAAGAACGTGTCGAGTTGCGTGGTGACGTCGGCGAGCGATTCCATGCGGGTGAACCTAACCACGAGCATTGAGCTGCCAGTAACTGCGAGCTCAAGCTCACGCTCGAGCTCAGGCTCACGCTCAGGCTCAGGCTCAAAGCTCGTGGTTACTGACAGCTCAATGCTCGTGGTTGCCTGCCCGCCATTCGGTTGTTTATGACAACCTCGTAACTCGCGATTCACGCAACCGTCATCGCGCGATTGCTAGTCTGTTGATCGCCAACCGAACCGAGGACTTCAGGGATGCTCCGCGTCGTCAACAATCTCCTGCTCGATCATGACCTGCGCCTCGTGCTGCTCGCGGCGGCCATCTGCGTGTTCGGCGCCCTCTCCACGCTGAGCGTCTCGAGTCGCGCTGCGGGCGCACGACGCTCGGCACTGTGGCTCGCGCTGCTCAGCGTCTGCGTTGGTGCGACAGTCTGGTCCACGCACTTCATTGCCATGCTTGCCTACATGGTGAAGATGCCGATGACGTACGATCCGGGCCTGACGTCATTCTCGTTCGTCGCCGGCTCCGTGGTCATGGGACTGGGATTCCTCACCGCCATGCGCGCCGGCGACCATGCCGCATCGCGGCTTGCCGGCGGCGTGATCCTCGGGCTTGGCGTCGTGATCACGCACTACCTTGGCATGGCGGCGGTGCGCATGCCCGGTCACATCACCTACGCGCCGGATCTCGTCGCTGCGTCGGTGGTGTTGAGCTGCGTCTTCGGTGCACTATGCCTCTTCGTCGAGCTCGGACCCGCCCGTCCACTCGCGCGAGTCAAGAGCACGCTGCTGATGGTCGGGATGATCGTCTCGCTGCATTTCACCGCCATGGGTGCCGTCAGCGTTGCAGCGAGCAGCGTGGTGCACGTGGGTGGCGGGGTATCTCGCTCCGTCCTCGTCGCCGCGGTGGCATTTACGTCGGTCGTCATGCTGCTTATCGGCATGGCGGGAGCCGTTGTCGATCAGCGCGTTTCGCGCCGGCTGGCCGCGGAGGCGGACCGGTTTCGCACGCTCTCCGAGGGTGCGTTCGAGGGCATCGTCGTCCATCGCGACGGCATGGTCGTCGACGCGAATGGCGCGGCGCGGCGCATGCTCGGCCTCAGCGACGCGGACTCCGACGAGCTGCAGGGCTGGTTCGTGCTCGCGCCAGGCGAGGAGGAACGGCGGTGGGCCGAGAACGAGGGTGAGGCGACGATCGAGCTCGTGCTGCGTCGCGCGGACGGCACCACCTTCCCCGCAGAGATTTGTCGGCGCCAGATCCAGCTGTCGAATGGCGCGCAGGGCGAGCTGTTCGCGATTCGCGACCTGACGACGCGCAAGGAAGCGGAACGGCGGTTGGCGCATCTCGCGCTCCACGACCCCCTCACGGAATTGCCGAACCGCCGCTTCTTCATGGAGCTCGCGACCAAGAACATCTCGCTCGCGGCGCGCACGGGAGAGCGGCTCGCGCTCCTTGCGCTCGACCTCGACGACCTCAAGCTCGTCAACGACATGCACGGCCATGCCGTGGGCGACGAGTTGATCAAGGTCACCGCGCAGCGCATCACGACCACCCTGCGCGATTCGGACATTTCGGCCCGGTTTGGCGGCGACGAGTTCGTCATCGTGCAGACCGGCGCTGGCCAGCCGCGCCAGGCGATCGCGCTGGCAGACCGGCTGCTCGACGCGCTTCGCGCGCCGATCCTCGTCAATGGTGTCGAGGTCACGACCAGCGTATCCATCGGCGTCGCGCTCTATCCCGACGATGCCACCTCCGTGGACGACCTCCTCCGCAACGCCGACACGGCGATGTATCGCGCCAAGGCGGACGGCAAGTCCACCTGCCGCTTCTTCGAGCCGCAGATGGACGCGGCCCTCCTCACGCGACGCAAGCTCGAGATGGGACTGCGCCGCGCGGTCGCGGAGAACAACCTGACTGTCGTCTATCAACCGATCGTCGACAGCGGTTGCCGCACGCCACTCGCATTCGAGGCGCTGCTCCGCTGGAACGATCCGGAGCTCGGCGCCATCATGCCGGTCGACTTCATTCCCGTTGCCGAAGCGACCGGCCTCATCGTACCCATCGGCGAGTTCGTGCTGCGCCAGGCGTGTGTCGACGCGATGACGTGGCCGTCTCCGTTGCGGGTTGCCGTGAATCTGTCCGCCGTGCAGTTCCGCCGGCGCGGGCTGATGGACACCGTGCAGCGCGCACTGAAGGACAGCGGCCTGCCGGGCAACCGCCTCGAGCTCGAGGTCACGGAAACGCTGCTCATGGAGAATCGCGACGACGCCCTCCGCATCCTGAACGAGCTCAAGACACTCGGTGTGCGTATCGCGATGGACGACTTCGGAACAGGCTACTCCTCGCTGAGCTACCTGCAGTCGTTCCCCTTCGACAAGATCAAGATCGATCGCGTCTTCGTCTCGGACCTGCCGGAAAACGTCCAGAACGCGTCGATCGTGCGCGCCGTGGCCGCGATGGGACGAAGCCTGCACATGCGCGTCGTGGCCGAGGGCGTGCAGACGGACACGCAGGCCGACCTGATGCAGGAGCTCGAGTGCGACGAGATGCAGGGCTTCCTCATCGCGCGGCCCATGCCGGCTGCCGACATCGACACATTCCTGGCCGGCTACAATGATGTCGAGACAGGCACTTTGCGACGGGTGAGTGGGGCGCGTCGAGCGATGTCGGTCAACCAGGAAATGCGAGCATTGAGCTGTCAGTAACTGCGAGCTGGAGCTGGAGCTGAGGCCGGAGTTTGAGCTTGAGAGCGGAGCGCTGCCGCCACGCGAGCTATCTGGTGTGTGCCTTGAAGAACTCCCAGATGACATCCGTGGCGCTCAACGCCGCGCTCGGCGTGTCAGCTCGGCGGCGGCCTGCCTGACCGCCGGGCCACGCATGTCCGCTGTCCTCCACCAGGACGCTCTCGACGGATCGACCGGCAGGACACCGGTACTGCGACCGAACGTACGAGCCCCGATCGACCGTGACTGGAGCGCTCGTGCAGCCGTTCGCCCTCGCCCAGAATGCGCCTTGCTCCGCCGCCGGCATCGTCGGAGTGCCGTCCCATGCACCGGACGCTCGCCCGCCCGGCGGTCCGCCCTGATGGGGCACGCTCGTATCGAGCAACCCGTTGATCATGAGGGCCGACACCGGATGCTCGGGGCGCTTTTCGTCGCCAAACAGTGTCGCGACGACAGGCGCGATGGCCGCGACGCGATTGGAGAGCTCGATGCCGAGCCGATGCGACATCATGCCGCCGTTCGACATGCCGGTCACGTAAATGCGATTCGCGTCGACTGGATAGTCCGCGATCAACCTGTCGATGAGGGCGTTCATGAAGCCGACGTCGTCCACGCGGTTCTGCATCGCGTAGCCGCAGCAATGACCCGCGTTCCAGGTCAGCAGCCGGTCCTTCAAGCGGCTCGTTCCCTCGGGATACACGACGATGAATCCCTCCTTCCTTCCCTTCTCGGTAAATCCCGACATCGTCTCGGCATTGCCGGCGTTGCCGCCACCACCGTGCAGCATGAGGACGAGCGGCAACCGGCGGTTGCGTTGTGCCGCCTCGCGCGGGAGCCGCACCACATACGAACGCGTGAGGCCGTTGTGGACGAGCGTCTCGCGTTGGGCGGACTGTGCAGCGGCTCGATGCGTGGTCGAGGCGCCGAGCGCAAAGCCGGACAGCAGCCCGACACTCGTCACGACGACAGCCAGTCCCCTGAGGTTCCGCATTGGCACTGCTCTCCGCGAAGCTTGAACGATGGGTTGCTCGCAATGGCTGACGAGCACGACGTCGTCTTCGTTAAGACGCGGCGCGATTCGATGCCATTAATCACCACCCTTCGAGACGGACGACCAGCTCTCGAGCCAGCCGGCCCAGTCCTTCATCGCGGCCTTCACACTCGGTATGCCGAGTGCAACGGCTCCGATGGCGGTGCGCAGCCGCAGTGGAAACTGCGACCATGCGTTGGCATCGCTCCATCGCTGTTGCGTGGACTGCGCGAGGAACGCGTCCACCCACACCGGCACGAGTGCCTCCGACGTGATCCGCGACAAGTCGTGAAAGATGATCCTGCCCTTGACGGGCGTGTTTGTGGATAGCGGCGCGGGAACGGTCACCAGGTACGGACCACCGAGGTGCGTGCCATCCAGCGACGCGAGGAGCGTCTGCGATGTGGCGTACTGGTAGTGCGCAAGCACGCTGTCGGCGAGCGACGCGTCGCGGCTCCACTTGAGTGGCGTGTCCACCGGCAGGTAGTTCACGTTCAGCCGTGCGCGCGGCAGCCGTGCGTCGTACAGTGCGATGTCCTGCGCCACCTGGAGATAGCGCGCGATGGCCGCGCGATGCCTCGCCTTGCGCGGCGCGTCCGGTGCCGGTGCGCCGAGCAGCAGGTAGGTGTACGCGCCGTAACCCGGCTCCTCGCTCGCGCCGCTCACGAGGAATACGCCTGCGGGCAGCAGGCTCCCCATGTCCGAACGCGGCGGTGTCAGCGCGACCTCCGCCGAGCAGCGACCGACGAGTCGCTGGCCGCGCATCACGCTCGCCTCCGCTGTAAACCGTCCGACGCCGGCGTCAGCGAGAATCCAGCGCACCGTTGCTCCTGTCCCCAGTACGCGGCCAGCGGAGACGCGCCAATTCACAGTGTGCGCTCGGCCAAGAGGAGGATCGCCGAACACACGGAGTGTCACCGTGTCCATTGGCGTGACTGCCGGCCGCGAGGGCGCGCACGTCACGGCGGTATCGCGCAACAGCACCGGTGACACGGGCGCCGCGTGCGCACCAACGGCCGGAACAGCGAGGGCAAACGCAGCGACGATGACGCGCGATCGATTACTCATGCTTCACGTCCGTGTCTGACTTCTTCTTCACGGTCGCAACTATCCACTGCACGCCGGCCACCGCGAGGCCCACGACACCAACGACCACGACGGTGCTGCCGGCGTCGAGCGGATAGGGAGTGAGTGAATACGCCGTCCAGATGCCGAGCGAGATGACGAACACCGCGATGACCGATGCGGTCGTGCCCTTCATGAGCGCCTCGACGTAAATGGTGTGTGCTGCACGCTACGAGGCGCCGACCAATTGAAAGCCAGCCCAGTAGTAGGGATTCGTGTAGGGACGTTCGGCTCCGCGCCGCACGTCGCGCACGGCCTTCTGCGCGCGCCGCAGTGCTTCCGCCTTGCTCACCGTCGGGCCGCTGGCCAGCCAGTGCGTGTAGAACGCGCGCATCAATGAATCCGTCGCATCCCTGTCCACGCTCCACAGGCTCACGAGCACACTGCGCGCGCCGCGCGCCAGGAACGCGCGCTGCAGGCCGCTCGTACCCTCACTCTCCTTCAGGTCGCCGAGTCCCGTCTCGCACGCCATCAGCACAACGAGCTCGGCGCGCAGAGGGGGAAGCGCGAGCACGTCACGCACGCGAAGCAGTGCGCTCGAATCTGCGCCCGCAAGCACGATGAACGAATCGCGCGACCGCGCCTCGGTGCCGTACGCGCGTCCATGCGTCCCCAGGTGCACGAGTGTCGCTCCGGGCAGTCGCAATTGCACCGCCGCCTTCGTTGCGGTGGGGCCGACGAGGGGTTCCAGCAAAGCAGGTCCCTCGCGTACGCTCGGGACGACAATCGTGCTACGTGGGACGACACGCGACAACCACTTCGCCGTCTCGCGCGCGCCAGGCAGCGGATCGAAGCCACGGCCGTCCGGATCGCTCGGCATCGTCGGATCGCCGACGATCAGCGCATCCGCGCCGTCTATCGGCTGAGGGGCTTTGGCGCTGACGACGTCGAGCAGTGCGAGCGACGGCGTGTAGCGCAGCGCGTAACGAAGCCCGAGCAAGTCCGTGGGACGCGCGAGTGGCAGTGACGCGAACGGCACCAGCGCGAGCTGCGCATGCGGCACGATCACCAGCTCGCCGGAGTCCGGGAGCTGCGCGAGCAGCGCCCGCGGAAGCAGCACACGCGACAGCGCCGCCAACACGCCGTCGCGCGTGCGGGTGCTCGAATCGCTCCCCGCGACATTCGGCGGCGCACAGTTGGACGGCGTGTCGTCGGCAGTGTCGCCGAGCATCGTGGAGACACGCGCGATGACGTGTTTCCCCTCCTCGCGGTCCGCCCAGATGTGCGCTCGCATGCGCGTCACCAGTGTGTCGAGCAGCTGCGGCGCAATGCGCTGGCACGCGCTCCGCACCCTTCCATCGGGCAGCGTGAGCCACGTCACGATCGCGTGCGATGTGACGAGATAGCTGAGCGACGGCGCTTGCGAGCGACGTACCGTCACGGTCCCGGTTGACGGGTTCACACCACCACGCGCCTGCATCAAGTCGAGCAACGCGCGCGCCCGTCCCTGCTCGGCCGCGCGCAACGACGACGCTGCCGCTGAGTCGGCGCCGGTGGTGGCGCCAAGTGCGAGCCACGCCAGCACCCACTTGGACGTCAGGCTCACGTCCTGCTCGGCGAACATGATGCGGTCGGCGTCATTGCCGGCACGACGACCTACGGCGAGGCGCGCCGCCATCGCGTCGGCGTAGTTCGACACGGCGTGGCGCAAGTGCGCGTCGCCGCCTGCTTGCTGATGCGCGAGGCCCGAGTAGTACAGCGCGCTTCCTTCGCGGGCGCGATCGCCGAGCGCACGCATCGCAATGCGAGCACTATCGAGCCATGCGAGCCCAACGTCGAGGCGTCCGAGCGCGATCTCCACGCGGCCGAGATCGTGGTACGCCCAGCTCACGCCGGCGGCGTCGCCCGCGGCGCGCTTGAGGGCAAGACCAGCGGTCACGTCATCGCGCGCGGCGATGTGATGCCCGAGCACGAGATGCGCACGCCCCATGTTCAGCAGCGTCAATCCCTCGTAGCTCGGGTGCTCCGCGAGCGACAGCGCGGTGCGCGCCGCGCGGTATGCATCGAGCGCGCGCGTCGGCTGTGCCATGAGGTCGTGCGCGTAGCCGATGTTCGCGAGCGCCGCCGCGACTCCCGTGCTGTCACCGAGCCGGCGACGCACGACGATCGCGCGCTCGAGCCACGCAATCGACGCGTCGGGACGCCCGATCGTTTGTTGCAGCCGTCCGATGTTGTTGAGCGTAACGCCGAGTCCCTGGCTGTCCGCGATGGCTTCGCCCAGCGAAAGCGCGCGAGAGAGGTAGTCTCGCGCGAGATCGAGCGCGCCGAGGTCGTGATGCGCGATGCCGAGGTCATTGCACACACGCGCGCGTTCGTGCACGAGCTCCGGACGCGTGAGGGCGGCCAAGGCGCTGTCGTATTGCGCGAGCGCGGAGTCCGTGTGGCCGCGAGACTGGTGGACCTCGCCGAGTGTCGCGCGCGCCATCGATTCGCTCGCGCCGCCGCGTGGCATGCGCGCCAGTGCGACGCCCGCCCTAGCGGGCCCAAGTGCCGAGTCCGGACGGCCCAGCAGGATGTACAGCTGCGCCTCGTACGCGCGCGCCAGCGCCGCCGAGTCTGGCCGACTTTCGGGACGCCACTGCGCGTAACGCGAGAACGTGTCGATGCGAGCGCGCAGTGATGCGGGCGTCAACATCGGTGTCGTCGCGCTGCGCCTGCGCGCCTCGGCCCGTGCGGCGTTGGCGCGCGCCGCAATCAGCGACTCCGCGGGCGACGGCGGACCACAGCGCGCGAGGTCGCCGTCGCGGCGAATGCGGGCATCGTGCTGCACCAGCGCGGCCATCGCGAGCACCGCCAAGAGAGCCGGTGCTCGCAGGATCACTTCGCGCCTTCGAGCGCGACCTTGCGGAAGAGAAACGCGCTCGGCTGGTCGACGAAGTCCGCCGAACTCTGTGACCCTTCACCGACGATGAACTGGATCGCAAACGTGCGGCCCTTGAACGCCGTGATGTCCGCCGTCGTGGCAATCCACGCGGTGCAGTTGGGATAGATGATGGCCCGACCAGTGATGATGCTGGCCGTCCCGCAGCCGCCGCCGCGCCCCGTGAATCGCGCCGATTGCAGGTCCGCTGTCGTCACCTTGAAGATCGTCGCGCTGTCCGTGCCGGCCTTGATGCGCACGATGGCCGAATCATTGTGCGTCGCCGAGTTCAGTCGCGCGGACGCGAAGACGAACTCGAACGCCACGCGCGCCGAGGTGTACTGGGCCGGGTTGGTGATGGTGAGCGGGATGGTCTGCACGCCGCTGTTCCGCACGATGCGGTTCGCACCGTTGTGATCCACGTTCGCGCTGGAGACGAACATGAAGCTGTCTGGCTCCGTGATGACGCCAAAGGTGTTGCGAAGCCCGCCGAGGCCGCAGTGGCCGTCCGTGTCGCAGTTCCACGGACCCTCGGCGACGGCGTCGTTGAAGTAGAGATAGATGAATTGCGGATCGAGCTTCTGGCCGAACGAGTTGAAGCCGCTTCCGGTGTATCCGCCTCCGAGGCCCCCGATGCCGCCGAACACGGGGCCGCCGCCGGGACCACCACCAGGGCCCGTGCCGCCGCCGCCGCACGCGGTGATCACTGCGACGAGAAGGGCGGCGACAACGGTGACCAAACGTCCACGCGCGGTGTGCATCACTTGACCTCCTGATACCTGCTGGGACATCTCGGCTTCGTCCGCGTCGACCGCCAGCCGGCAGGATGTGATCTGCGCCCGATTGCCGCAGGCGTCAAGAGGCACGCCCGAACCGGCGCGACGCGAACCCCTCGCGGTTCGCGCTCATCTCCATAGGTTGGTTTGGGTAAGTTGGTAAATATCCCACGTGAGGCGATATGCGGCTCCGGGCCCTCTACGTCGTCGCGCTGCTCGCGCAAGCCACAGGCGCGCAGGCACCTGATACGACGCGTCGCGCGCAGGTTCCCGCTCCTCCCGCCGCGTCGCAGAATCCGTCGCCGATGGCCGAGGCCACGCGCGCGCACGAGCGCCTCACTCCGAAAGAGCTCGGCGGAACCACGCGTTCGTTCGTGGGACCGGCGTCCAAGCCCGTGGAGCTCCACGTACCAGACGGCGCGCGGACGCGCGATGCAATCGACGTCGTCGTGCACTTCCATGGCACGGCCTGGCTTCCGCAACAGGCGGTCGCGCAACGTGGCGGTCACGCGGTGACGGCGGTCGTGAACCTCGGCGCCTGCTCTGGCGCGTACCATCGCGCCTTCGCGGATCCGGCGGCGTTCGACTCGTTGCTCGTCGGCCTGTCACGCGAGGTCTCCGTGGTGACCGGAAAGGCGGTGCGGATCGGACGCGTGACGTTGCTAGGATTCTCCGCCGGCCACGGTGCGATACGCGCGATCATCCGCGAGCCGCGTCACTTTACGCGCGTGGACGCGGTGCTCCTGCTGGACGGCATGCACACGTCGTATGTGCCCGAGGGCACAGTGCTGGCCGCGAACGGTATGCTGGACACCACCAACCTCGCCGCCTTTGCCGACTTCGCCCGCGCAGCCGTCCGCGGCGAAAAGCGGTTCGTCGTCACGCACTCGGAGATTTTTCCCGGCACGTTCGCCAGCACGACGGAGACAGCTGACTGGCTGATCCGCGCGCTCGATCTCCGTCGCACGCCGGTGCTGCGTTGGGGGCCACGCGGCATGCAGCAACTCAGCGAGGTTCGCGCGGGGCGGTTCGAGCTGCTGGGTTTTGCCGGCAACTCGGCGCCTGATCACGTCGATCATCTGCACGCCATGCCGGAACTGGTCGCGCGGGTCTTCGAGCACTAGCCGTTTGTCATCCTGAGCGCAGCGAAGGATCTGCACCTGCGCGGTTGTGATTTGCACCTGCGCGGTTGCAACAGCACGTGCAGATCCTTCGCTGGTGCTCAGGATGACACAGCTTGACGGACCTACTGTGCATACTTAGTATATTACTATGCACAGTGGCCTGATCCTCGCCCGCGCCGACGCTCGGCCCATCTACCTCCAGATCATGGAGCAGATCCGGCAGCGCATCGCCGTCGGCGACTGGCCGCCCGGACACGAGCTCCCCTCCATCCGGCAGCTCGCGACCGAGCTCCGGGTCAGCGTCATCACCGTCAAGCGCGCCTACCTCGAGCTGGACCGAGAGGGCGTGATCATCACGCGGCAGGGCATCGGATCCACTGTCGCCGAGTCGCCCGATCTGTCCCGGCGGCTCCTCGAGGAGGAGCTCACCCAGCAGCTCGACCACCTCGCGCGACACGCCACAATGCTCGGCCTCTCCGAGCAGGCGCTGAACGACCGCGTCGCCGATGCGATGCGCCGACTGTCCACGGAGAACCCATGACCGGCCTCGCAGTGCAGTTCCGCGGAGTGTCCAAGCGCTATCCGCACTTCGCGCTCGACAACGTCTCCTTCGATCTCCCGGTTGGCAGCATCATGGGATTCATCGGGGCCAACGGTGCCGGCAAGTCCACCACCCTCCGTATCCTGATGGGCCTCGTGCATCAGGACGCCGGCAGCGTGAGCGTGCTCGGACACTCGCTGCCGACCGAGGGCACGGCGGCCAGGTGGGACGTGGGGTTCGTCGCCGAGGACATGCGGCTCTATGGGGCAGCGACGATCGCGTGGCACATGGCGTTCGTGCGCGACATCTATCGGAACTGGGACCAGCGCTACGCCGACGATCTCGTGCGCCGCTTCGATCTCAAGCCCGCGCAGCGAGTAAAGGGGCTCTCGCACGGCCAGCGCATCAAGGCCGCACTCCTGCTCGCACTCGCGCGACGTCCGCGCCTGCTCGTGCTCGACGAGCCGACCGCCGGCCTCGACCCCGTGGCGCGCCAGGAAGTGATGGGCGCACTCACGGAGGTGCTCGAGGATGAGGAGCGCACCGTGCTGTTCTCCTCACAGAACACGCTCGACATCGAGCAGGTCTCCGACCAGGTGACGTTCATCGATCGCGGCGTGATCGTCGACTCCGCCGACAAGGAGGAATACCTCGACCGCTGGCGACGGCTGCGTCTCGAGCTACCGGACGGCAGTCCGCTGCCATCGCTGCCAGGAATCGTCGCGCAATCGGTGACCGGCAGGATCGCGACGCTCACCACGGACTGCTACACGCCAGCGCTCGATGACGCGTGCCGTGCTGCAGGAAGTACAGTGCACGCGATTGACCGGATGACGCTCGAGGAAATCTTCGTCGCCACGGTGATGGCGCGCCGCAGCGAGGTGCACGCATGAACGGCACGATGATCAACAGGCTGGTGCAGAAGGATTGGAGCTTTCAGCGCACTCCGATCGTGTCAGCGTTTGCCGTGGGGTTCGTCGCCCTGGCGCTGCTCAGCGCCGGAGGCAACGGAACATTCTACGCCGGGAGCGTGCTCCTGATCACGGTGGTGATCGGGCTTGGGGCTCAACTCGTGATCGCCACGGTGATCCAGGAGCGGAGCGACGGAACACTTCGCTTCGTGATGTCGCTGCCGGTGTCAGTCAACGAGTACACCGCCGCTAAGCTGCTCGCCAACCTGCTCATGTTCCTCGTGCCGTGGACGGCACTCGGCATCGGAACCACCGCGGTGATCCTCACGCGCACCGGCATTCCCGACGGAATGCTGCCGTTCGCGCTGTTGCTGCTGGGCGAGCTGCTTGCGGGTTACGTGCTCATGCTGGGTGTGGCGCTCGTGAGCGAGTCGATGGGATGGACCGTCGGCGCAATGGTGTTCGGCAACCTGTTCGTGAACGGCTTCATCTACTACACGGCGCACGTCCCCAGCATCGCGGCCGCGATGCCCACGGAGCGGATCACATGGGACCGACCGGTGATCCTGTTGATGCTCGCCGAGCTGGCCGTGATCGGGCTGATCCTGCTCGTCACGTGGCGACTGCAATCGCGCAAGACGGACTTCCTCTGACCTGACTTCCCGCGCGATACCCCGACGCTCCCCAGTGCTTTCCCGGGAGCGTCCGGGGGACCGCGTCCACACTCCGCGAGAATCACGATGCACGCGACCCACCCTACCGACCGATTGCACGGGCTGGATGCCATCCGGGGCCTCGCGCTCCTCCTCGGCGTCTTGCTCCACACCACGATGTCGTTCCTGCCAGGCCCGCAGATCTGGGTCGTGGCCGACGCGTCTCGCAGCACCACGCTCAGCATCACGTTCTTCGTCATCCACATGATGCGGATGACGGTGTTCTTCCTGATCGCCGGCTTCTTCGGGCGCATGATCTGCCATCGCGTTGGATGGCGCGCCTTCGCGATCGACCGGCTCAAGCGCATCGCCGTGCCGCTCGTGGTCGCGTGGCCAATCGTCTTCGGTGCGATCCTCGTCGTGATTGCCGCCGGCGACGGATGGAAGAAACCGCCGACGCTGCCCGCACTCTCGGCAGCGAACTTTCCGCTCACGCATCTCTGGTTCCTGTATGTCCTGCTGATTCTCTACCTGGCCGCGCTGACGCTCCGCGGCATTGTTGCGCGACTCGACACGCTCGCGCAATTCAGGCGCGTGATCGACGCGACGACCCGCGTCATCCTCGGACCATGGGCGGCGTTCGTCCTTGCCGTGCCGGTCGCGACGGCGCTGTACCGCCATCCGTACTGGGCGATGTGGTTCGGCATCCCCACTCCCGACGCGTCGCTCTATCCGAACACCGCCGCACTGACGACGTATGGGCTCGGCCTCGCACTCGGTTGGCTGGTGCACCGACAGTCCGCGATCATCCTGCCGCGATGGACGCGGCAGTGGGTGCTGCATCTCGTCGTCGCCGTGGCAGCGACGGGCATCTGCCTCGCCATGGCTGGCGTCGTGCCGCTGTTGATGCCCGTTCCCCAGAGCAGTCGCAAGCTCTGGTACGCCGCGACGTATGCCGTCGCGCTCTGGAGCTGGACCTTCGCCATGCTCGGCATGGGCCTCCGCTTCCTTGGCGCGTTCAGCCCGTGGCGACGCTACCTCGCCGACGCGTCGTACTGGATCTACCTCGCGCACCTGCCGCTGGTGATGGCGCTGCAGATGGTCGTCGCGCCGTGGGTGTTGCCGTGGCAGGTCAAGCTGCCGGTGATCCTCGCCGTGGTGATGACTCTGCTCCTCCTCACGTATCACTACCTCGTGCGCCCGACGTTCATCGGCGCAACGCTGAATGGTCGGCGCCATCCGCGCGCGACCTCCTCTCACCACCAACATCTCGGAGCCACTGTCATGCGCATGCTAACGCTCGCCCTCGTCCTTCCCGCGGCGCTCGCCGCACAGCCGCCGCGGCCACCAGCGGCGATCCCACTCGATACGGTGCTCGCGCGCCACGCGGCAGCCGTCGGCCCCGCGCACACCATCACCGCTCGCCGCACGACGATGCGCATCACCGGCATGGCGCCGTTTCCGCTTCCCATCAAGGTCGAGGCCATGCGCCCCAACCTGATTCGCAAGGAAGTGAACATCCAGGGTTCGATTCAGATTACCGGGTACGACGGCGCCGACGCGTGGCGCATCGATCCGTTCGTCGCCGGCGGTGCGAAGCCTATGGACGTCCCCGCTGCCGAGCTGAGTGACCTCATGGAAGAAACCGACTTCGATGGACCGCTGTTCAACACAAAAGCCAAGGGACATCGCATCGCGTACCTCGGACCGGCCATCGTCTCGATCGGTGCGCGAAAGGTTCCCGTCCACTCGGTGAAGTTGACGCTCAAGACGGGCCCAGAGAGTGTCGTGCATCTCGACGCGACGACGTACCTCGAGGTGAAGCGCGTTCAGACTCGGCCCGTTGCGGGGCGCGACAATACGATGGAGATCACGTCGAGCGACTATCGCGCGGTGGGTGGCCTTCAGGTGCCTCACCTGATCGAGATCATGCCGGAAGGCGTCGCGCAGCCGATCCGCCTCGTGTTCGAACGCGTCGAGTTGAACGTGCCGTTGGAGCGTCGTCAGTTCGTCAGGGGCACAGCGAAAAGATGAGGTTGCTCTAGACGACAACAAGCCCAGACGGCGAACCCGGAATTCCCCGAAGAACCAGATGACGTTCTATTCGTCCCGCAGGCTGTGCCGCCGGCGTGCGAAACTTCCGCGTCGGCGGCGTCGTACCAGCCGGGACGTCCAGCGCGTCCCTCCGACCTCTGCCCCGAACAACCGAGCCGGTGCAAACACGGATCCCGTTGAAGGAGAGTCCGCGCCGAGGCGCGTCTCACCGCGTTCTCCTCCTCGTCGTCGCCAGCTGCGCAGTCGTCGGATGCCACCCCGGCAACGAGGAGGCCAAGCGCGTGCGCAGCTCCTGCGAGTCCGGAAACGTCGCTGACTGCAACAAGTTCGCGCTCAAGTTGCAGAAGGGAGAGTACATCCTTCGCGACGAGACGCGCGCCGCCGGTGTGTTCGACACCGCATGCACGCGCGGCGTCGGGAACAGTTGCGCGAGCCTCGGCGTCATGCTCCAGCGTGGAACGGGCGTCAAGCGGGACTCCGCTCGCGCGCTCACGCTGTTACGACAGGGTTGTGAGCGCAGTGCCATGGATGGCTGCGCGCGACTCGGCGAGTTGTACAAGGCAGGCGCAGGCGTCTCGAAAGACATCCCACGTGCAACGTCGCTCTTCAAGCGAGCGTGCGACGCCGGCCACATGACCGGCTGCGCGCTTCTCGGCGCGCTCTACGCCGCTGGCGAGGGAGTGGTGCAGGACTACGCGCAGGCCGCCACGCTCTTCACGAAATCCTGCGACGCGAAGGTGGCGCTCGGCTGCGTGGGGCTCGGTCGCCTGCACGAGGCGGGCACCGGCGTCGCACGCAACGACTCCACGGCCGCGGCGCTGTTCAAGCAATCGTGCACCGGCAAGGAACGCACTGGCTGTTTCGAGCTGGCCACTGTGTACGAGTCGGGGCAGGGGACGACCCAGAACTTCGAGCGCGCGGCCGAGCTGTATCGCGAGCGCTGCGGCGGCGGGCATGGCGAGGCCTGCGCGCGGTTGGCGGACTTGTATGAGAAGGGCGCTGGCGTCAACCGCGATCCGCGTCGCGCAACAACGCTGCGACGCCAGGCCTGCGGCCTCGGGTACAGCGACACCTGCATCAAGCCAAAGGCCGCGTCATGATCGCGCCGTCATCCGGAACGGCTCTGCTCCACGTCGAGCATCTCACGAAGCGGTACAAGAACGTCGTCGCACTGGACGACGTCAGC
This sequence comes from Gemmatimonadaceae bacterium, assembly GCA_031407575.1. Classification (GTDB taxonomy): domain Bacteria; phylum Gemmatimonadota; class Gemmatimonadetes; order Gemmatimonadales; family Gemmatimonadaceae; genus AG11. The sequence goes on from JANOIJ010000173.1 coordinate 24,467, forward strand.
TTCACCATCACCGACGGCATCACCGGCATCCTCGGCGAGAACGGCGCGGGCAAGAGCACGATCATCAAGATCCTCCTCGGCTTGCTGACGCCGACGTCCGGCACGGCAAAAGTCCTCGGTCACAGCGCGTCCGACACCGTCAGCGTGCGTGCACGCGTGGGCTACATGCCGGAGCACGACTGCCTGCCGAGTCAGGTGAGCGCCGCGGAGTTTCTTACGCACATGGCGGAGGTGAGCGGCCTTCCGCCGGACATGGCGCGCACGCGCGCGGCCGACACGTTGCGTCACGCTGGGCTGTTCGAGGAGCGGTACCGCGCCATCGGCGGGTACTCCACGGGCATGAAGCAGCGCGTCAAGCTGTGCCAGGCGCTCGTGCATGATCCCGCGTTCGTCTTTCTCGACGAGCCAACCGCGGGGCTCGACCCCGCGGGTCGCGAGGAGATGTTGACCCTCATTCGCAAGACGCACCGCGAGTTCGGCATCAGCGTGCTGTTCTCGTCGCATCTCATGGCCGACGTCGAGCGTACCTGCGATCGCATCATCGTGCTCCAGGGCGGCCACCTCGTGCATGCGGGCGAGGTTGCGCACTTCACGAAGGAAACGGAGACGGTGTTCATCGAGGTGGACAGCAATCGGGAGGACCTCGTGGCCGCCTTGCGGCGCCGCGGTGTCGTGGTGACGCCTGAGGGTGGCGGACTCACCGTGCAGGGCACGCAGGAATCGGTGTACGACCATGTTCGCGACGCGCTCGTCGAGGCGCAGGCCCCGTTGCGACGCATGGCGCCGCGCCGTCGCGAGCTCACCGAGCTGTTCGAGCGAGGACCGAAATGACCGGGACCGTCTTCGACATCGGCTACCAGCGCTACACCGGCCAGCGCGAAGGACGAAGTCGCGCGCGCGCCGCCGTCTTCAAGGACGGCGTGCGCACCGCACTCGGCTTCGGCCGAGGCGCGCGTGCCAAGATCCTGCCGTGGTTCTTCATCAGTGCGCTCTCGGCGATCGCGCTCGTCATGGCGATCATTGCGGGCGCGGTGGAGCGCCTCGGTGGGCCTGGCGCCGCGGCGCGGGCGAACCTGCCGTCGCACTCCGACTACAACGGCATGGCGTCGATCATCGTGTTCGTCTTCGCGGCGCTCGTCGCGCCGGAGTTGTTGTGCCGAGACAAGCGGGATGGCGTGATCAACCTGTACCTCGTGCGGCCGTTAACGGGATCGGACTACGTCATCTCGCGGTGGGCCGCGTTTCTCACGGTAATGACGGCGGCTACATGGCTTCCGCAGGTCATCCTGTTCCTCGGCTTGTGCGGCGGTGATCCAAAGCCGATGGACTATCTCGCGCTGCATTGGTTCGATATCCCGAAGTTCCTGTTGGCCGGCCTCGCCATGTCGGTCTACGCCACGACACTCGGGCTGCTCACCGCGTCGTTCACCTCGCGGCGGGCGTATGCATCGGTGTTCCTGGTGGGACTGTTCGTCATCACGACGCCGTTCACGATTGGCCTGGCGAGCGAGATCGATGGCGTGGCGGGGCAATGGATCTCGATGTTCAACCTCACCAACATCCCGGTGCACGTGAACGACGTGATTTTCGGCGAGGTGAGCGAGGTCACCGAGGATGCGCCGGCTCGTTTGCTGCCGGCATGGGTGCGCGTGAGCTGGTTTGGGGCGTGGACCATTGTGCCCGCGACTGTCCTGTGGTGGCGCTACCGGAGGCTCACGCCATGAGCGCCGACGTGCAGCCGATCATCCGTGTGAATGGCGTGTCGCGTTGGTTCGGCAGCGTCGTCGCCGTGAGTGACGTGACGTTCGACATCATGCCGGGCATCACTGGCTTGCTGGGCCCCAATGGCGCAGGCAAGACCACGCTGCTGCGCATGATGACGGGCCTCGCCGCTACGTCGACGGGGACTGTCACGATGTTCGGCGAGCCCGTGCGCGACAACCCGCCGCTCTATCGTCGCATCGGCGTGATGTCGGAGCACGAGACGGTTTACGGATTCATGAAGGGGCGCGAGTTCGTAACGATGATGGCGCGTCTCCGGAACGTGCCGAACATCGAGGAGGCGGTGGACCGTGCCGTCGCGCTCGTGGACCTCGCCGACGCGCAGCACCGCGCGATGGACACGTATTCGCGCGGCATGCGCCAGCGGATGCGGTTGGCGGCCACGCTCGTGCACGATCCGGACATCCTTATTCTGGACGAGCCGTTGAACGGCGCCGACCCTCGGCAGCGCGTGCACTTCACGCACCTGCTCAAGACGTTGGCCGCCGAGGGCCGCACGATCGTGCTCTCCTCGCACATCCTGGAGGAAGTGGAGCAGCTCGCGTCCAGCGTGCTCCTCATCGTGAACGGGAAGCTCGCGGCGTCCGGCGGCTTTCGCGCCATTCGCGCGGCGCTCAACCAGCGGCCGTATCATGTTCGCGTAACGTGCGACTCGCCGCGCAAGCTGGCCGCGGCCGTCGTGACGCTCGCGTCGGTGGACGCGGTGCACGTCGACCCGGATGGTGCCGTCATCGTGCTGAGCCGCAATGTGCTCGATCTCCAGATCGCGCTGCCTCGGCTGGCGCAGGCGGAGTCGATCAGCCTGCGCCGCGTGGAGCCGCTGGATGACTCACTCGAGAGCGTGTTCGGCTACCTGGTGGAGAACTAGCCAGATTGTCGTCCCGAGCGAAGCGAGGGACCTGCTTGGAATCCTGCAGCACTTCCACTGAAGAACTACAATCGAGACTCGCATGCGCTCCGTCTACCAACTCACGTTGCGTCAACTGTCCGGTCGGTGGCGCCTTGCGATCATGGCGGTGCTCGCGGCCATGCCGGTGGCCATCGCCATGCTGATGCTGGCCGACGTCGCCGCGCCCTCCGTCTGGGAGTTCGAGCAGGCCATCCTGGGTGCGATGCTGGCTGGCTCCATCGCGCCGCTGGTCGTGCTCGCGCTTGCCGCCGCTGCGTTCGGCAACGAGGTCGAGGATCGCACGCTCGCGAACCTCACCATCTCGCCTGTTCCCCGCTGGCGGATCGCGCTGCCGAAGCTCCTCGCGACAATCACCATCGCCGGCCCGTTCATCGCGATCAGCGCGGTGGCGACCGCGCACGTCGCATTTCTCGGCGACACACGCGCTACCATTGCGATCGCTGTATCAGCCATCGCCGGCGTGGCGATGTACGCGTCGCTCTTCGTGTGGCTCGGCCTCGTGAGCACGCAGGCCATCGGCATCGGGCTCCTGTACATCGTGCTCTGGGAAGGATTCTTCTCGGGGTTCGTGTCGGGCGTGCGGCTGTTGAGCATTCGCTTCTGCGCCATCGCGCTGATGCATGGGATGGACGCACGCCGCTTTGCGCCGATCGACCACCTCAGCGCGGGAGCCGCCACCGTCATGGCGGCGCTCGTGATCCTCGGCTTTCTCTTCCTCTCCATCAGGCAGTTGCGCAGGATGGATGTTCCGTAGCCCGCCGACACCCATATTCGTCGCCACCCAGTCCTGGAGTTCCGGATGACTCGACGCGTTGCCGCCGTTCTCGTTCTGCTGTTCCCTGCGCAGTTGGTAGCGCAGCAGCAGGATCTCGCGCTGAGGGTGGACAAGATCTTCGCGCGCTTCGATCGCCAGACGCCGGGATGCGCGGTCGCGCTTGGCAAGGACGGCAAGACGCTCTATACGCAAGGCTACGGCTCGGCAAATCTCGAGTACGGTGTGCCGCTCACCGACTCGACCGTCATGGAAAGTGGCTCCGTCGCGAAACAGTTCACGGCCGCCGCGGTCGTTCTTCTCCAGCAGGACGGCAAGCTGTCTCTCGACGACGATATCCGGAAGCACCTCCCGGAGGTCCCGAACTTCGGCAGCACGATCACTATCCGTCACCTGTTGACGCACACGAGCGGCCTGCGCGACCAGTGGGGCCTGCTCGGCATCGAAGGACGCGGGCCAGGGCGGCAAGTGCATTCGCCGATCACAACGCTCGATCTCGTCGTCCACCAGAAGCACCTGAACTTCCCGCCCGGCACCGCGTTCCTGTACAGCAACACCGGCTATGCGCTCGCGGCCCTCATCGTCCAGCGCGTGAGCGGAAGGTCGCTGCAGGCTTTCAGCCGGGAGCGGCTCTTCGTGCCGCTTGGCATGATGCACACGCAGTGGCGCGACGACTTTACGCGCGTCGTCCGCAATCGCGCGACGGCATACGCGCCAAGCGGTGCGGGATATCGTCAGGACATGCCATTCACGAACATGGTTGGCAACGGCGGGTTGCTCAGCACCATGGCGGACCTGCTCAGGTGGAACGAGAATCTCGACAATCCCACCGTTGGCGGCAAAGCATTCGTCGAGGCGTTGCAGGAGCCGATGCGGCTGACGAGCGGACGGACGCTGTCGTACGCGCTGGGGGTGGGAAGCGCCGACTACGACGGCGTGCGCGAGGTGAGCCACGATGGCTCGACCGCGGGCTATCGCACGTTTCTCGCGCGGTATCCCGACCAGCGCGTCTCCGTCGCCGTCTGGTGCAACAACGGCAGCGTCAATGCGGGCACGCTCGGCCACCAGGTCGCCGACCTGGTGCTGACGAAGCCGTCGCGCCCCGCGCAGGCGACGGCAGCGGCAGCGATCCGGCTCGCACCGGCCGAATTGTCGCAGTGGGCAGGGCTCTACAGGGATCCAAAAACGGATCAGGACATCACGATCACGTCCACCGACTCCACGCTGACCGCGGGTCCGAATCTTCTCGTGCCTACTGGCCCCGGGCGATTCAAGGCGGGAGCGATGGAGGTCACATTCGCAGGAGCGAAGGGACGACGGAGCTTCCTGCTGCCGCGTCCGAACGGCGACACGACCCGCTTCGAGCAAGCGACGCCGGCGCGGAATCCCGTTCCGCTCAACGACTACATCGGCCGCTACGCGAGCGACGAGCTCGACGTGATCCTCACCATCGCCGCGAAGGACGGCAAGCTCGTACTGAAGCGTCGTCCGGATGACGTGATGGACCTGCGACCGACTTTCGAGGATTCCTTCCAGGGCGCCGGCCTCGGATCGCTCCGCTTCCTCCGCGACGCGAAGGGCGCCGTTACGGGCTTCGGGATTTTCGCCGGCCGCGTGCTCGACGTTCGCTTCACGAAGTTGAAGTAGCAGCGCGTCAAGGGCGCCTATCGCGTACTTCGCTTGGCGGTTGTCTGCTGCTTCACGAGCGCCGCCGGTGCCTGGCATCGCCACGCGTCCGTGATCAGTTCGCGCAGCTCCGGCACCTTCACCTCGGCAAGGCGGACCAGCACTGCCGGATAGCCGTTGTAGTGCGGCTCGGTGAAGAACTTGGCGGGCTCTGCGGAGATCATGATGTCCTTCTCCGCAAGCGACGCGACGCGTACGGCAAGCACCGCCGGATTGGGCACGCGAGGCTGCTTTGGCGCGGAACGCTCGAGCCAGACCCAGATGAAGCCCTTGAGCTTGGCACCGGCGCGCACGGAAAACGCGAAGCGACCCTCGGTCGCTTCGGTTTCCGGCAGGGAAAGCGCGATGCGGCGCGCGTCAGCCTGGGTGGCCATGCGGGAATGATGGCTACGTCGGGAGGACGCGCGCCAGCCCAGTCTCGGGGTAGCGTTCCTTCCGCTGTCGGCTCAGCACGCCAGCCGACACAAGCGCCACGATCAACCCCACCGGCAGCGGCTCGAGGAACGTGATGGCCGCGTTGATCGCCGGATTCTTGTACAGCTCGGCGAACTTGTCCATCTCCGCCTTCTTCGTGGCGAGCGCTTCCGCGGTGGCGCCATCCGCGCGCGCCTTGTCGAGCGTGTGCGCCTGGTACTTCGTCATGAAATCGGGGCCGATCCTGGAGTAGATCACCTCCCAGGTTGCGACGTAGCACACAGACGACACCAGCGCGATCAACGCGCCGACCGCGAACGCCCGCCCGAAACGCACGGTGCCGTTGGCCACGTTGTCCCGGTACGAGCGGATGCCGAAGAAGATCAGCAGGAACGCGAGCACCATCGACGTGTAGCCGACGAGCGCCATCCGGTCGAACCCGATGGTGTCGTGGAACGGGAGAGTGACCAGCATCAGCGTCGAGATGATGACGCCGGAGATCAGGCCGAAGGTGAGTACGGTTTTCTTCATGGATCGAGTCCTCAGGTGTTTGGAGAGCGCGCGTGAACGGCCGACAACCTCGTCGCCCCGCTCCGTTCCCGCGTCACCCGAACGAATGATTCTGCACTCGAACGCGAAAAATCACCCATTCAGGGGATGAGTCCCGCCTCTTTCGCGAGTTGCACGGCCTGTGTCCGCCGTTTCGCCGAGAGCTTGTCGAACAGCCGGGCCGCATGCGTCTTCACCGTGTTCTCGCTGACGAACAGCCGCTCGGCGATCTCGCGATTGCTGAACCCGGCCGCCATCGCCTCGAGGATCTCCAGCTCCCTCGGCGTGATGCCCAGTTGCTCGAGCCGCGCCTGGTTGCGCGCGAACGGACCTGCGACCTGCACCTCCACCCGCACGGGCACCTCGCGCACGACCACGGTCTCGCGCGTTTTCGTGAGCTTGAGGCCGAGCCAGATTCCAAGCGTCGAGAAGAGCAGGGCGACGATGCCGCCGTAGATCTCGAGTGAGTGCTCGAGGACCAGGAAGCGATACTCCACGACCTTGAGCAACGCGATCAGCATTCCGCCGAGGATGCCGTAGAGGAGGACGGTTTTCTTCACGCGGTGATGCCTCGCGCCATGCGCGTGAAGGGGACGTCGACGCCTGGCGCCGGCGAGAGCACGACCCGCTCGACGACCGCGAAGCCGAGCGCCAGGTAGAGCGGTTCGCCCGGTAGTGTGGCCATCAATTCGAAGCGGCGGAAGCCTGCCGCCAGCGCCGCCCGCTCGCACTCGCCATAGAGTCGCCGCGCCAGGCCTCGGCGGGCGTGCGCGGGGTGAACGAAGAATGCGCGAATGCGCGCGGGTTCAGTGCCCGGATCCAGCAGCGGGTCGTCCGCTCCTTTCGTCTGGTCGCCGCCGTACAGCGTGCGCCGAGCGCTCCAGCCTCCGGCGGCAGCGATGCCGGCGTCTCCTTCTATGATATAGTATGTGCTGTCGGCGATGACCTGCGAGTCCACACCGAACACGCCGGCGAGCGCAGCCTCGACCTGCGGAGGCGTGTAGAAGCCGGCGCTGAGCTGGCGAACGGACGCACTGATCAGGCCGTTCAGGGCTGGGACATCGTCCACCGTCGCAACGCGGATACTCGTGTAGATCTCTGTCATTTGCGAAACGAAAGGTGCGAGCATTGAGCTGTCAGTAAGTGCGAGCTGGAGCTCGGGCGAGCTCCCGCGCGTGGTGCGATCGCGTCGCCGCACAGTTACAAGATGTCTGGCGTCGAGGTGTCAACGTAGCTTCCGTCGGATGAAACCCGAACGGCTCACTGCCGGCGAGGCCTCTGACCTCGTCGTGGAGCTCCGCGCAATGGCAGATCTGCCACCCGGCGCCGATCCCGCGTCCTTGCGCCGCGCGAAGGAGATTCGCTTTCAGCTGCGGGGACGGCCAACCACGTCGCCAACCGCCGCGTCAAAGGCCGACGAAGTGTATCGTGACCTCGAGATACGCGATCGGCTCACGGACTACCGGCGCGTTCTCGAGTGGGCGCGTGGGGCTGGCGTCGTCGGTGCTGCCGAGGAACGGCGGCTTCGCCAGCAGGCCGATGATCATCCTCGACGCGCGGCAGCGGCGTTCGGCGACGTGTTGCATGTGCGGGACGTCGTGCGTGGCGTCTTCACGTCCGTGACTCGCGAGCGGGTGACGGGCAGCGATCTCGATGAATTCAACACGTTGCTGGCGAATGCCACGCCACACCTGCGCTTCGTTCGAAAGCCGGGTGGCAAGCTCACGCGGGGCTGGAACGGGTTCGGCGAGTCGCTCGATTCAATTCAATGGGCTGTGGTGTGGGCCGCCGCGGAGCTGCTCGCATCGAACGACGCCGCGCACGTCCGCGAATGCGGTGGTGTCGATTGCGGATGGATGTACGTCGACCGCAGCCGCAACGGCCTGCGGCGGTGGTGCGAGATGGAGGTGTGTGGCACCGCCGCCAAGAACCAACGTCGTGCGGCGGCTCGCTCGTCATGAGCGCCGGCGACGCGACGCCCGAACCCGCCGTCGACGTTCACTCGACCTCGTGCTGCATCGTCGGAGGCGGCCCCGGCGGCATGGTGCTCGCACTCCTGCTCGCTCGACGCGGCATCCCCGTAACGCTCCTCGAGGCGCGCGAGAATTTCGACCGTGAGTTCCGCGGCGACACGCTGCATCCCGCGATCCTCGAGATCATGGATCAGGTCGGGCTCGCGGCGCCGCTGCACGAGCTGCCGCACGTCAAGTGGTTCGGTCCATCGCTGGTCACCAGCAACGGACTGGTGCCATTGATCGATTTCCGTAGGCTCCGCACGAAGTTTCCGTACATCATGCTCGTCGCGCAGGAGCTGTTTCTCCAGCTGCTAGCGAAGGAGGCCGCGAGGTACCCGCACTTCCGGCTCGTCATGCGCGCGCGTGTGCAACAGCTCATCGAGGAACACGGCACCGTGCTCGGCGTCCGATACCGCGATGCCGGCACGAACGGCTGGCACGAGGTCCGCGCGCCGTTGACGATCGGGGCAGACGGTCGCTTCTCCCGCGTCCGGCAGCTTGCCGGCATCGAGCCCGTCGTGTTGTCCGATCCCATGGAGCTCTTCTGGTTTCGCCTGCCGCGTCTGGCGGGCGACGATCACGAGCTCGCGGCCATGGACTCGGTGCTGCGCGGCAAGCCGATCGCCGTGATGAACGGCGAGGATGGCAAGGCCGTCGCGTTCATCCACCGCGGCGACGGATTCGTGCTCCTCGTCGTCAATCGCGTCGATCACTGGCAGGTGGCGTACCTCTACGCGGCCGGCACGTACCAGGAGAAGAAGGAGGCGGGACTCGCGGCGTTCCGCTCGTCGATTGAGCGACTGGAACCGCGCCTTGCTCCGCACCTCGCGTCGCTCACCGACTGGCGTCAGTTGGCGCCGCTGTCCGTGGCCTTCAGCCGTTGTCGCAAGTGGTACAAGCCAGGGCTGCTGTTGATCGGGGACGCCGCGCACGTGATGACGCCTGCCGCGGGCGCGGGGATCAAGTACGCCATCGAGGACGCGGTCGAAGCCGCCAACGTGCTGAGCGCGCAGCTCCTCGAGGGTCTGGTGCCAGAGCATGCCCTCGCGCTCGTGCAGGAGAAACGCGAGTGGCCGACACGCGTCATTCAGGGCATCGCGGGGTTCCAGCAGGGCGCCGTCCTTTCGCGTGCACTCCGGCGCGGTCAGCCTCCATCGACTCCCGCCAACCTCCCGATCATCGCCCGCATGCTGCTGCGTGTGCCGGTGCTGCGCGACCTGCCCGCGCGAATGATTGCGTTCGGTCTTACGCGCGTGCGTCTCGAGGACACCAACAGTGTGATGCGGTTGGGGGCGAAGGACGCCGGGGCTGGAGAGGCGGCTTCGTCTGATCGAACAGCATGAGATTGTGCATCGTTCATCGCATCTGTTGCAGGACAATGAGCGCCAGGCATTGACGGCGCCCCAGCCGTCAGCGGGGCGGGAACCGGAAGCGCTGTACGGTTTCACGCCGTTCGCGCGACGCGGTGGCATCGTCACTAACGACCTGATCGATCAGCTCCGTCGCGACGACGCGTATTAGTGCGCTCGTTGCTCGACGTCAATGTGCTGATTGCGCTGCTGGATGCCGATCACACGTCACACCGCAGCGCACGCGAATGGTTCGGCGAACACGCCGCAAGTCACGGTTGGGCGTCGTGCCCGATCACACAGAACGGCTGTGTGCGCATCATGTCGCACCCGGGATATCCGAACCCGCATTCCGTGCTCGAGATCGTGCAGCGTCTCCGCGCGGCCACGGCGGACCGCAGGCACGAATTCTGGCCGGACAGCCAAAGCCCACTCGATGAGCGGCTGATCGACGCGACCCGTGTTCACGGGCCGCGTCAACTCACTGATGTCTACCTTCTCGCGCTCGCCGTCGGGAACGGTGGCCGCCTTGTCACATTCGATACGTCCATTGCCATCGGCGCCGTGAAGGGCGCAAAGCCCAAGCACATGCTCCAGCTGTAGTCCATTCAACGCCGCGCGTGATGGACGCTCACGGACGACTCGAGTTCGGCGTCAGCACCAGGTTGCGAAGCCGCATCAAGTCGCCACCGGCGATGCCCAGCGGGCGAATCGTGATGGTGTAGGTACCTGGCCCAAGCACCACCGGTCCGACATCGCGAATCGCGAACGCGGACTGGCTGGCCGTGGGTCGCACGGTTCCGTTCAGTCGCTGCCCGCCGATCGTGATCTCGAACGTTCCCGCGCTGTCCGCCTGCACCGTGGCGTAGTCGAGCGACACGTAGTATCGCGCCCGCTCGGTGACGCGCACCGTCCATGAAATCGCGCTCGCCGTATCCCGCCAACCTCGAATGACATCGTTGTTCCGCTTGCCATCGCCGTAGCCGATGCCCTTGCCGGCGATCGTGCCGTCGAAGACGTGCAGGCGCATCTGAGCGCCCCACGGACGCAACCAGATCCCAGGTTCCGTCTCGAGCGGCACCCCCGCATCGAGTACGATCACCGTGTTCCACGGGTCAAGCGGCGCCGCAGGCACGCCGATCTCCACGTCCGCATCGTTGAGTCGACGCACCTCGAGCGGAGATGAGCCAGGCGCGGCAAGGAAGCGCGCGTTGAACACCGGTGCGCGGATGCCGGTGACGCGCAGCTTGCCATTGGCGGGCCAGTCGAGCACGTGGAGGTACAGCCGATTGCCCTTGTAGGTGGACTGTCCCCAGAGTTGCACGGGCAGCGGCGATCGCGTCGTGCCGTGGATCGACTCGCCGTTCACCGCCATCCAGCGCCCGACCCCGTCGAGAATGGCGACGTCCTTCGTATCGAACGTGCCGTCGCCGCGCGGCCCGATGTTGAGCAGCAGATTGCCGCCACGCGCCGCCGCCTTCGCGAGGAGTTGCACGAAGTGCTCCGGAGGATTGTGCGACGAGTCGGCGCGATGATAGCCGTACGACTCGTTCGTCGTGGGGATGGCCTCCCAATCGCCAGCATGCGGAATGATTTCCAGTGGGCGGTCCGCGGTGTTCGCGTAGTCGCCGAACCGCGCTTCCGGACCGCTGGCCACCACCTGGACGCCGCGTCCGTTGATCACCATCGACGGCTTCGCCTCGCGCGCCGCGCGGATGATGCGGAGGTTTTCCTCGGGAGGCAGCTTGTGGGGCGTATCGAACCACATGATGTCGGGATCGTACGCCGCAATCAGCTCACGCACCTGCGGAATCGCCTTGCGGTCGACGTAGCGCTTCGCGCGCGCGAGGCGATCCGGCGTCGAATCCCACCACGTGCCGCCGCCGTGCAGCAACCGATCGCCGCCAGGATTGTCGTACTCCCAGTCGTTCCCCGGGGCCTCGGCGTCACCCCAGTCGAAGGCATGCGAGTAGTAGAAGCCGAAGCGCACGCCCTGCCGCTTCGCCGCGTCGCGCAGCTCGCGCATCGGGTCGCGATGAAACGGTGTCGCCTTCACGATGTTGTAGTCGCTCGACTTCGAGTCGTACATCGCGAAGCCGTCGTGATGCTTGGCCGTGATGATCATGTAGCCCATGCCCGCGCGCTTCGCCGTCGCGATCCATTCGTCGGCGTTGAAGCGCACCGGATTGAATTGCTCCACCGCCTTCGCGCGATACTCCGCTTGCGGGATCTTTCTGATGCGCTGGATATGCTCAGCGTAGCCGCGCACGGGCTCGTCGTTCCACAGGCCGGCGAGCTGCGAGTAGACGCCCCAATGGATGAACATCCCGAACCGCGACTCGCGCCACCATCCGAGTCGAGCGTCGCGCGTCGCCATCGACGTCCGCCACCACGCGAGCTCGGGGCGGTTCTGCATCGGTACCGGACCCGTCGCCTGCGCCGGCGGCGCGGCCTTCGATGAATCCATGATGGCCGACGGCCACTGGTGCGCCTGCGCCGGCGTCATCGCCACGGGCGCGATGGGCGGCAGCGGCGACGTCGCGTCCTCGGCAAGCACGACCCACCCGCCAGCCGGAATCTCAACCGCGACATCGCCGCCCTTGGCGCTGCCGAGTGTGACGCGCGTGCCACTGCGCGAGCGAATCACCACGCTGCGCCAGTCGTCCACGACCACGCGACACGGTTGGCCCGCAAGACTCTGGATTCGCACCCACGCCGTACGCCCGTTGCGACGGACGGCGCTCACGAGGAACGCGCCATCCGTCCGCAGGCGGTCGAACGACGCGTCCTTCCATGTGCTGGGCGTTCCATGAAAGACGCGGATCGCACCGCCCCAATCCTGGAGCAGCATCTCCTGCAACGTCGCCGCGGCGCCGAGCGGCGTCTCGATGACGGGGCCAGCCTCAGCGTAGAAGGTGTTGGGCTCCATGTAGCGCGGCGCATCGAGATACTTGTTCATGCGCAGGAGCGCCGCGTCGCCATGGCCGAGCATCGCGTGCATGGCCGCGCTGCCCGTGTACGAGTAGCCGCGAAACGCAGCAGGCGCGCTCTCCCACGTCGCGAGCGACTTCTCGATCGTCGCGCGATCATCCGGTCGGTCCGGCCGGATCAGGTCGAGCGGATAGATCGCAAGCAGGTGCGAGTAGTGGCGGTGTGATTCCTTCCACGGCCGGTCCTTGCCGACGAGCAGCCCAGTGGAGTCCTGCGGAAAGGGCGTGAGGTTGGCGAGGACGTCGCGCCAGCGCGGAAGGCGTGCATCGTTGATCCGCAGGCGCTGTGCACTTGCTATGAGGGTCTCGAGTCCCCACCGCAGCAGTGACAGGTCGTAGTTCGCGTCCGGCATCGACGCGAGCTCGGGCGAGTGCGTCTTCGGCAAGTGATACTTGCCGTCGTCAGCCTTCGCGGCGTACGCGAGATAGTTGCCGATCGCGCGGCCCAGCAGCGGATAGACGCGATGCCGCAGCAGGCTGTCGTCCATCGTGTAGCGGTGATACTGCCAGTAGTAGAACATCGTCCATGGCAGGTTCCCCGCTTCGAGTGAGGCGTCGCTCGTCGCCGTTGCGAGATCCACCTTGCGCACGAGGTTCGGACCGGTGCTCCGGCCAATCGCCGCGGCGTCGGCGCGCAGTCGCTCCGGCACATTGTCGATCAGCGCTTGCGTACCCCTATCGAGATTGCGGAAGAGCGACTCGCTCAACGGAAGCCGATTGGCCCGAGCGAGCGGCGAGTACGTGAGCTGGATGTTGAGGTTCCACCAGATTGCCGGCCACGGTGTCGCCGAGTACCACGGGCCGTTGAGGTCGAGGATCGGCCCGTCTTCGCGCATCGCCGATCCCAGCTTGTACATCTGGATCCAGTAGTAGCCCTCGAGTCGCGGATCGGGGAAGGAGAGGAAGCTGGACGGATAGAACGCCTGCTGCCAGTACGCGCGATGCTCCACGGCGAGTCGCGGTTCACCGATGCGCGCCGCCACATCAACGGTGTCGCGCGCGGCGCGCAATGCATTCGGCGCCGACGTGCCCTGTCCGATGGCGACGTAGAACACCGTCTTGCCATCGCGTACCCGGCCCCGCCGGATCAACTCGGCATGCGCGCCGCCGCCGATGAACGACTGCACGCTGGAGATGTTCTGTGGCGTGGAGGCGATCGTCGGAGCTGGATGCAGGTCTTCCGGCGCGAACGCTTCCTTGCGTGCGACCTTGCGCGGTGGACGTGCCTCCGCCGGCGCCCACCCGAGTGCGACGGAGCGCTCGGCACCGCGTCCCTCGAGTTCGATGACGATGACCGAGGGCGACCTGCCGACGTAACTGCGCCAGCGCACCACGCCGCTGTCGGTCGTCACTTCGCCGCGCGCCTCCGCCTTCCAGAGGTCGAGTCGTGCACTGCCGTCTCGTTGCGCGCCCCTGGTTTTCAGGACCACGCGTCCGATGGGATAGCGCGATTGGTCGTGCGTGACGTCCGTGCGATTGATCATCCATCCGAGCACGCTGTCCTGCGCAAAGATGGTCGCGCCAAGCACGCCGTTGCCGATGAACGCGCTCTCGCCCCAGCGCGCCGGCGTGCGCTGCCACACGAGGTCGTGTCGGCCGAGGAACGCCGGCCAGTCGATGCGCGCGGGCGCCGACTGCGCGGCCGCTGGCGACGAGATCAACAGCGATGCCGCCACGATTCGCAGATGACGGCGGGAGAGCAACGTGTCACCGGACAGCATCACGGTACCTCGAGGTCGTAGGTCAGTTTTCCATTTGCGGGGATCGACACCGCCACCACGCGTCGCTCTCCCGATCGTTCTTCTGTTCGCTCGACGACCGCCGATGTCGCCGGCGACCAGCGCACAACAACGCGCGCAGTCCCGCGCCGCAGCTCCACGATGCCAGGCTTCACGCTCAGCGAATCGGACGCCAACAGGATGAACGGCACCTGCTCGGCAAACGCGCCCGTGTGGTTGACCGTCACGTGCATGCCGCGATCGTCGAACGTGACGGTCTTGCGGCCCGAGACACCGAGTGCATAGTCGAACCGCACGTCACCAGCGGGAAGATCGCGGTTGCCGGCGGCCAGCGTCACCGCCTGTGCGCCAGCGCTTGTCGCCGCGGCGAAGCTCTTGGCTTCGTACACGAGTGTGGTGTCAGGCCGCCGTGTGCCCCACGCGGTGCCGGTACCAGCGGTTTGCGACTGGATCACCGAGCCGGCGGCCGCAGTCCAGAAGAGGCCGAGCCCATACCGCTGCTGCGCGGTGATGACGTCGCCAGACGTGAAGGCCGCATAGTACGAGGGACGCCGCACGTAGCTGAACGTGACTGGCTTCCTCGTGTCGGTGCGCTGATGGGTGAAGCGCTGCTCGGCCTTCGGGCGCATCGCCGCGCGCGACGCTGCCCACTGGCTGTCGGTGGGAAACCAACGGACGTGCTCGCGATGCAGGAACGTGTACGGCGAGAACGCGCGGAAGGTGCCGACGTCGAGCGGCGCCACCTTCGGCCAGTCACGCTCGAGTGCGGCGCGACGCGCCTCGCGTCGCAGCACGAGGTCCTCGCGCGTCGGACCGAGTACGCGCGCACCGTCGGCCACCTCGGCGACCGGAACCCCGGTCTCGATTTCGTCCGGGCCGGCGTCGGTCACCACCGCGCGCTTCTGCCGGCTCTCGATCGCGCGATTCATCGTCAGCGCGCGTCCCTGCGGCTCCTGCACGGCGTTGTAAGCGAACCACTCGTACCACCGTCGCAAGGGCTCGCTGAACTCGGCGGCGAGCACCGAGCCTCGAGCATAGTGCCACCCCATGTGAAAGTTGCTGTGATGCGTGTTGAGGTCGTAGCCCCAATCCGGACCGTTGGCCTCGTAGAAGTAGCCGACCACGCTCTGGTGATCTTCGCCTGCGACACGAAGCTGTCGCCGCAGTGCGCTGTCCATTGCGGCGTCGGGATACAGCGCGAGATACGCCAGCGCGCCGCCGAACGCGTTGCTGAACTGGTTCGTGTAGTTGCGGCCATGCGCCGCCTGATCGGGCAGGGTGAAGACGGCCATGATCGCCTTGCGATCCGCCTCGATGGCACGGCGATGAATGGCCGCATCGATCGGCGGGCCGCCGTGCAGCAGGCGCAGCGTCTCGCCCATGAACTTCGTCGCGAACGCCGTCGGCGCGAGGCCCCAGCGTCCGGGCACGTACTCGCTGAAGCGGCCGTCCATGTTCTGCGTGCGTGTCCAGAAGTCCAGCGCTGCCTCGAGTCGAACACGGAGCGCGGCGTCGCCGCGATAGGGATTCCACGGACGATCCGTGGTGTAGAAGTACGCCAGGGACAGGATGCTCTCCATGATCCTGGCGTTGTGCGGCTTGTTGTCGACGAGATTCCGCCAGACCGCGATGTCGATGAAGCCGCGATGCTGCCCGTCGAGGGCCACGCTGTTCGCGACACGATGGAAGTGCGCGAGATAGTAGGGCAGGTCGAGTTCGTCGTCGCGAAAGTCGGCCGGTGAGAGCGTCGACAAGTCCGCCGGACGAACCGGGGCCGCCTGTCCTGCTGACGCGCGCGGGACTCCGAGCGCAATCAGCAGGGTCAGGACGATGAAGCTCCTCTTCATTGTGCGTCCTCGGTGCGGCAGCGGCCGTTCAATAGCCCGGATTCTGTACGATCTTCGGATTGATGTCGATCTCGTGCTGCGGAATGGCCGCCCAGAGATGCGAGGCCTTCCATCCCGTCTTCGAGACGACGTCAGCGCCGATCACCTGCGTGTACTGTCCCCAGCGCTTGAGGTCGAACAACCGCTTCGACTCGAACGCGAGCTCCCAGCTGCGTTCCTGGCGCACGGCGTCGCGGAACTGCACCTGCGTGAGTCCCGCCAGGGCGGGCAGCCCCGCACGCGCACGCACGGCGTTGATCGACGCATACGCGGCCGCCGGTCCGTTGGCTTCATTCTCCGCTTCCGCATGCAGCAACAGCGTCTCGGCGTACCGGTAGACCGGCCAGTTGAGGTCCGAGCGGCCGCTGTTGAGCGCAATCGACTGCCCGCCGTTGTCCCAGAATTTTCCATAGTACGGCAGCGGACGAGTGAAGCGCGGGCTCTTGTCCCCGAAGCCTCGCACGGCTCCGGCGGTGGCGTAGTTGTATGTCGTCGTCCCGACCGTCACTGTCGTGAGGAACGTGACCTTCTTCCGCAGGTCGGTATCGAGGAAGGTGTCCATGAACTCGGGCGTCGTGCACCAGTAGTTGATGCCCGACTCGACACCGATGCCATTCGGACGCGACTGGCTGGTGAACAGGTTGCGGATGAGTCCCTGGAACTGGATGGAGTAGATGTGCTCCGGCCCGTTCTTGTTCTTCACCAGCCAGAGGTCGGCGACATTCGGCACCAGCGTGTACGCTCTGCTGTCGATCACGGTCTTCGCCGCGGCAGCCGCCTTGGACCAGTTGTTCTGGTTGACGAGCGTGCCGGACATGTTCGCGTACACGTCCGCCAGCATGGTACCCGCGGCGCCACGCGTGGGACGCCCGTCATCCGGCGTCGCCGAGTCGGGCCACTTCACGGGCAAGAGTCCTACCGCATCCTCGAGATCCTTCGCGATGAATGCGTAGACCTCCGCCTTGGGCGTGCGGACGATCTCGTTCGCCACCGAGAAATCCGTAATGGACTCCTTCATCAGCGGCACGTCGCCCCAGACGCGAACCGCGTTGAAGTGATTGAGCGCCCGGTGGAACTTCGCGGCGCCGAGATAGCGGTCCTTCACGGCCTGTGGCACAGCGGCCATCGACGGGATTCGCGCGATGAGCAGGTTGGACTGGCCAATCGCGCCGTACATCTGGTTCCACGTGCGCCACAACCACTCGTTGCCCGAGTTGTAGGTGTACGTGTCCTGCTCATACTTCGAGTCCGTGGTGTTGTTGATGAGGATCGTCTGCTCGGACGGCACCTCCGAGATCATCGGCCAGCCGCGGATGTAGTACGCCTGGTTCGAGCCGCCGGTATACCAGTTGTCGATGCCGGCCAGCGCGATCTTCAGGTCGGATTCGGTGGAGGGGAAGTTGGTTGGCGTGAAGAAGTCTTCAGGCGCCTCGGTGAGGTATTCCTTGCACGCCCCAAGTGCGACGCACGCAGCAACGAGGGGAGCGATGTGCTTGAGTCTCATTGTCATGTTCCTAGTAGCCCACGTTGAGGCCGAGCGTGATCGTCTTCACGCCGGGATAGCTCGAGTCGTCCCAGCCGAGTTGGAGATCGCTCGTCCCACGCGAGCTCGCCTCTGGGTCGTACCACGTGTACTTGGTTTTCGTCCACAGATTCTGTCCGCTCGCGTAGACGCGAAGGCTGGACATGTTCGCCCGCGACGCGATGCGCTGCGGCAGGTCCCAGCCGAGGGTCACGTTCTGGAGTCGGACGAACGAACCATCCTCCACCCAGCGCGACGTCATCTGGTTGAACGGACCGATGCCGATGCCCGTCATCTCGTTCGTCGGGTTGGTCGGCGACCAGTAGTTGAGCGTGTTGCGCAGCGTGTTCACGTTGTCGCCCGGCGTTTCCATCCCCTGCCGGTTCAGGTTGACGACCTTCAAGTCCGCCACGCCGCGGAGCAGGTAGCTGAACGACACCGAGCGCCAGCTGACAATGCCGTTCTGTCCCCACGTGTACTTCGGCTGTGCATTGCCGAGGATCGTGCGGTCGTCCGTGGTGATCCTGCCGTCGGGCTTTCCGGTCAGCGCGCCCGTGGCGTCGCGGCCATTGATGTCGAGCAGCTTCATGCCGCCCACCACGGCGCCGGACTGACCACTCGCCGTCACTTCCGCAGCGTTCTGGAAGATGCCGTTCCAGATGTAGCCGAAGTAGTTGCCCAACGGCTCGCCGACGCGGACGATCGCCGCGGGGCGGAACGTGGGCAGCGATCCGTTCACTCCGTCGAGGAAGTACTCCTTGTCGCCCCCGAGGTCGAGCACCTTGCTTCGGTTGAACGAGAGGTTGCCGCCGAGCCGGATGTCGAACGCGCCAACATTGTTCCGCGTGTCGAGCCCGAACTCCATGCCCTTGTTCGAGACGGATCCGATGTTTGTGACGTAATCCGTGTACCCGGTGTAGTACGGCACCTGCTTCGAGTACAGCAAGTCCTTCGTCGTCTTGTTGTACGCGTCGACCGTGAAGCTAAGCCGGTTATCGAAGAGCCCCATGTCGAAGCCGTAGTCGGTCTGCTCCGTCGTCTCCCACTTGAGGTTCGGATTGGAATTGCGGCTCGGGTTCGCGCCGTTGTTGAAGCGCGTGGTGCCGATGACGTACGGCGAACCAACACTCCACGCCGCGAGCGACTGATAGGCGCTGATGCCCTCGCTGCCGGTGCGCCCCCAGCTGGCGCGCAGCTTGAGCTCACTGATTGCCGAGAAGCGCTGCTTGAAGAATTCTTCATCGCTGAGGCGCCACGCCGCGGCAAACGACGGGAAGCGCGCCCACTTGTTGTTCACCGCAAACTTCGAGGCGCCGTCGGCACGGAACGTCCCCGTCAGCAGGTACTTGCCGGCGTAGCCGTAGTTCACTCGGCTCAGGAACGACAGGATGCGATCCTGCGACGAGCTCGAGCCCGCCGTCACGGTCTCGGCGAGATTCAGTCGTCGGTAGCCGAGCAGGTCGCTCGTGAACCCGATACCCTGTGCGTTACTCGAAGAGCGTCGCGTTTGCTGCGCGGTGGTACCGACCAGCAGCGTCACGTCATTCTTGCCCAGGCTGTGACGGCCCGTCAGCGTGTTCTCGGCGAGCAGCGTGGTACGCGCCGAGTTGTCCACGTTCGCCTGACCCGACCCGAGCGCAGCGCGCAGCAATCGCGAGGTGTAGCGCTGATTGAGGCCGTCGCTCGACGTGTACGAAAGGCTCGTCCGGAAGGCGAGCTTCTTCATCAGGTCGACGTCGGCGAACAGATTGCCGAGCAGGTAGTCCGTCGTTGTCTTGTTGTCGAGCAGGCTCACGATGGCCAGCGGATTGTCCATCGTTTGCGAGGGAATGAGCGGCGGGCTGAAGCTGCCGTCCGCGGCGTAGACGGGAATCGTCGGCGCAAAGCGCAGCGCCATCATCGTGGCCGGTCCGCCACCAGAACCGTAGCCCTCGTTGACGCGAATCTCGTTGCCCACCGAGCGGCTGTACGTCACGCGCGTGCCCGCCCTGATGCGCGTGCCCAACGCCTGATCGAGGTTGAACCGCAGCGAGCCGCGGTCGAACTTCGAGTTGCGGACCACGCCCTCCTGCTGGAACAGCGAGCCGGCCGCCATGAGCTTGGTCCCGCCGCTGGATCCGCTCACGCGCAGGTCGTGGCTCTGCATCGGCGCGGACTGATAGACCGTGTTCTGCCAGTCCGTCGTCGGCAGCGATACGGAGCTGAGCGTGTCGAACGTGATCGTCTTGTCGCGGTTCGGGTTGCGCATGAACATCCGCGCGAACTCGTCCGCCGTGAGCAGGTCGATGTGCTTCGATACGTTCTGCCGGCCCATGTAGCCGCCGTAGTCGAAGCGCATGTTGCCGGGCGGGCCGCGCTTGGTGGTGACGAGGATGACACCGTTCGCCGCGCGCGCACCGTAGATCGCCGTTGCGGACGCATCCTTCAACACATCGACGGCATCGATGTCGTTCGGGTTGATCTGGTTGAGGTCAGCACCGATGACGCCATCGACGACGATGAGGGGCTCGTTGCTTCCCTGGAGCGAGTTGCCGCCGCGTACGCGAATACGCATATCGGAACCGGGTTGCGCGTTCGTCGTCTGGATCTGGACGCCCGAGACGAGTCCCGAGAGCGCTTGATCGACGCGCGCCACGGGCATGGACGCGATGTCGCTGCTCGTCACCGATGAGATCGAGCCGGTCACATCGCGGCGCGCCGAGGAGCCGTAGCCCGTGACGACGACCTGCTCCAGCTCGACGGCCGCGGTTCTCAGGTCGAAGTTGGCAGTGGACGCCTGGCCACTGGTCACCGTCAGCGGCTGCTCACGCCGTGCGAAGCCGAGCCGCGATGCGCGCACGGTGTGGCTTCCGGGCGGCACGTTCGGAATCGTGTACCTGCCGTCCGCGCGCGTCGATGCGCCGAGCGATGTGCCGGTGATCGTCACGGTCACGGCCTCGAGGGGCGTGCCGGATTCGGCGCGGACGATCCCTTGAATCGAGCCTGTTTGCGCGGTCGCGCCCGTCGACGACATCAACAGCGCGGCGAGCGCCATCAACAAAATCCTCGTCGTTCTCATACACGTTGCTCCGAACGGGTTGCGCGGAATCGCTCCGCAAGCGAGGGCGGCGGGATTGGTCCGCCCATAGGACAAAAGCCTGATTGCCGATGCCTGCAGACTCCGCGAAAGGCCGGAGCGGTAGGGGTCGTGTCGAAGGAGGGAGGTCACGTCGCAGGCTACTTAAACGCTACAGTAGCTTACTTAAACGCTACAGTTGACCTTGAGGGCCCGCTAGTACCCCCGCTCGGGCGCCAACCCTTGCGACCACTCGCGATGTCACAGCGCGCAAACGACTGGAGGAGGAGAGCCAGGCTGAACGAGCAGCGACGTGTCTGGTTTCTCGAGAGCCTGGACCGGTGCTCGCCGGCCCGGTGCAGATCGAGCAGGTCTTGATGAACCTCGTAGCGAATGCGCGCGATGCCACCGGGCGAGGTGGACGGATCATCACCGAGTCGAGCTATCTCGATGCCGCTTCGGCTCGCGTCAACGTGCCCGACGACGCGCGGCGTGCGTCACGCGAGGATCGTGGCTGTCCGACACCGGCGCGGGCATGACACCTGAGACAGCGGCGCGGATCTTCGAGCCGGGACGTGGGGCCACGTGCACGGTGCTCCTCCCGACTTCCGCTGAGCAGCTCGAGGCGGCACCAGAGGTGCGAGTCGGCAACAGGCTTCCGCTTGCGGGTGCCAGCGTCGTCGTGGTTGAGGACGATGGTGGCGTACGACAGTTCGTTGCGGTGTTGGAGAAACCGCTTGGAGCCGACGATCTGCTGGAACGATTGCTGGCTGTGGTCGGCTGAGACACAGAGCGCTTCAACGATGATCCGCGCGCTCGCACAGCCACTCGAGCGCACCCGCCGCGGAGTTCAGCAGCGAGATGTGTCCGTCATCAGGGCAGATCCGGAGTTCGGCCGAGGGACAATGGCGTGCCAGCCACTCGCTGTGCGACGCGGGCACCATGCGATCGAGCGCACCGTGCAGCAGCAACACCGGAGCCGTTATGCGCGCGGGATCGAAACCCCACGGCGCAACGTACGCCAGATCGTCGTCGATCAGGCCGCCCCCTCCGGCTTCCAGGGCTGGAGCGACCACGCCCAGCAACCATGACCAGGTTCCGGCAAGCGTGGCATGATCCGCTGCAGTGAACACCGCCGGATCAAACGCCGTTGACGCTTCGTACCGGGCCTTGGATGCGCGTCCCTCCGCGGCTGCACGCAGCGACGCCTCGCTCGACTCCGCCATCCCCGCGAACCAGTCCAGCCCCTCGGCAGAGCGTGGAGCCAATCCGGCCATGCTCGCCACCGCCACCACGCCCGGTAGCAGCGCGCCGCACGCCAGCGCGTGTGGTCCTCCGCCCGAGTGACCCATCACCGCGAAGCGCTCGATGTGCAGCGCGTCGGCGATCGACGCGACGTCTGCGGCCGCGGACGCGATATCGCGATTGGGTCGAGCCGTGGACCCGCCATACCCGGGCCGGTCGTAAGACACCCACCGCACTCGGCGCTCGGTCGCAGCCGCAAAGAGCGGTGCAGGGGGCGCACCGATGCCCGGAGTGCCGTGGTGCCAGAACACGGCGAGTTGGTCGTCCGCGTCGAGCGCGCCCGTGTCGTAGACGTGAAGACCTCGGCCATCGGGAAGCGCCAAGTCGGTCTCCACGACGACTGTCACGCGCCCGTCTTCTTTGCACGGGCTCGCGACTTCACTTCTGCGAGCTTCCAGAATTGGCGCTCACCAATGACCGTCACGCGAATGCCTTGCGCGGCGAGACGGCGAACCTCGATCAGCTTCGATCCGCCGTCCTTCCCCGCGAGTTGCTGCGCGTTGGGACGACCGCGTACGAGCACGTCGGTGGTCTGTCCTGGTTTCGACTGCACAGTGGCGCCTGCTGTTCTCGCCGCGGCCATCGCTTCGGTGCGCGGACGCACGAGAAAGCCCGTGAAGGAGACGCGCTTGCCAGCGAGACTGCTCACTCGTCCGAGGCTCGGCTCCTTCGGCTGCCGCCGAAGTGCCTCGATCAACTCCTTCGCGGACTCGTATCGCTTGCCGCGCGTGCCAAGGCAGCAGTGGATGACCTCCTTGAGTTGATCGCTGCATGGAAGTCCGCGCACGTCCTTGCTGCGCATCACCGTCGTGATGTCGCCGCGCAACAGCATCGCGGCCAACAGTCCCATCTGGTAGACGTCGTCGCGCTTCTGCCAACGGCGCACTCTCCCCCACGCGATCTCATCGGGGACGTGAAACAGGTTGAACGCGTCGGCGGTGACGCCGCGCCGGCTGAGCTGATGCGTCGCGATGCCGAAATCGCCGAGCTTCAACTTCTCGCCCTCACAGACGAAGACGTTGAAGGGCGTGAGGTCGCGATGCAGTGCGTGTCCGCGGTGCAACACGTCGAGCGCGCGGAGCAGTGCGGCGATCTCGCGCCGCACGTAGCGCTCCGGCTGTGCGCCTTTCCGCTCGAGCCATGCGCCAAGGTCGCCGTGTTCGGCGTATTCCATCGCCAGGCAGTAGCGCATGCCCGTCCCGGAGACCTCAACGAACCGGTCGAAGATGCGAAGTGCGCGCGGCTCGCGCGCGAGCAGTTCGGCGAAGTAGGCCTCGCGAAGCCAGCCGGAGATGCGGTCGCTGACCTTGACGCACACCTGCGCCGGAACGCCAGGGCCTGTCGGCGTCGGTGTGGCAAGGTAGACCTCACCAAAGCCGCCCTTGCCGATGAGGCGATCGAGGCGGTAGGTGCGCCCGGATTCGGAGCTGTGCGACGTTGATGACGACGTCAGCGCTGACGGCCGTCGTCCGGCTTGCGTGGCGGGCTTCGTGCGCCGGGTGGCCGGCGCTCGGTGAGTCGGCATGCGATGTCGAAAGGGGGACGATCAGGGAGCGGACGCGCGGCCTGACTCGCGGCGTCGCGCGGGCACCAGCACCGGCACGATTAGTTGTGGTTGGCTGGAAACGCAAGACCGCGCAACTACGGCAGCACCTCGCAGGCCCGCCACTTCATTCGGGCTTGACATGTGACCATTTGGTCACCTATACTCTCCCCATGACAGACGACGACCGCGTGTTCAAGGCGCTCGCCGACCCGACGCGGCGGTTCCTGCTCGATCGGCTCTTCGCGCGTGACGGCCGCACGCTCACCGAGCTGGAATCCGAGTTGGAGATGACACGCTTCGGCGTCATGAAGCACCTCCGCCTCCTCGAGGATGCGGGGCTGGTGGTGACCCGGAAGGCTGGTCGAGAGAAGCTGCACTTCCTCAACCCCATTCCCATCCGGCTCATCCACGACCGATGGATCGACAAGTTCACCGAGCGCCGAGTGTCGGCACTCACGGACCTCAAACACCGATTGGAGGAGGAGTCAGCATGACCAGCACCGCACCATCCGACACGAGCGTCACGACGCAGATCTATCGCGTCTTTATCAAGGCAACGCCGCAGGCGATCTGGGACGCGATCACGAAACCGGAATGGACCCAGCGCTTCGGTTATGGGATTCGTGACGTGTATGAGCTGCATCCGGGCGGCACGTATCGCGGCTACGCAAACGAAGGGATGCTCGCGATGGGCATGCCCGAGGTGACGGTGGATGGCGAGGTCATCGAGGCGGATCCACCGCGCAAGCTCGTCGTGACCTGGCGCATGGTGATGGACCCGAGCATGGCTGCCGAGGGCTTTACGCGATTGACGTACGAGATCCTGGAGGGGAGGGACGGCGTGAGCCGGCTCAGCGTGATCCACGATCTTACGGGAACGCCGGGTCACGCAGCGATGGTCGCAGGCGATCAGCAGGGACCGGGAGCAGGTGGTGGCTGGACGTGGATCCTCAGCGATCTCAAGTCGCTTCTCGAGAGCGGGACGCAGATGTCGACACGCAAAGGTTGGGCGTAGGGTCACGTCGTCCGCGAGCGGCACGACAAGCGAAAAAGCAGGTCCCTCGACTCCGCTCGGGACGACAAAACATCGAAGCGCGAACAGCGTCTCCTGTTCGTGACCGTACCGTGTCGTGGGGGATGCGCGGGAGTTACCGCGTGGTCGGCCGGCACCGATAGGCTCCGGGTTGTCCAACAAAACCCGGAGCAGCAGCCATGGTGCAGGCCCGTTCGTTTTTCGCGCTCGCCACTCGCGTCGCGATATTTTCTCTTGTCGCCGGTGCGTTTCAACCGGGCCTGGAGGCACAGCAGGTTGGCATCGTCAGCGGTCGCGTCACCGGACCCGACGGCAATGCCATCAACGCCGCCTCGGTGTCGATCACAGGCACCAGCCTCTCCGCCGCCACTGATCGCGGTGGCCTGTTCCGCATCGCTGGTGTTCCCATTGGCCGGCAGATCGTGATCGTTCGCTCCATCGGCAAGAGACCCGCAGAGCAAATCGTCAACGTTGCGGCGGGGGCCAGCGTACCCCTTGCCATCGCGCTCGAGTTGGCGTCCACCACACTCGAGGGTATCACGGTGACCGGTGAGCGCGGCGGCCAGCTCCGTGCCGCCGAGCAGAAGCGCCGCTCCGTGACGGTGAGCGACGTCGTCTCCGCCGACGAGATCGGACTGCTCCCCGACCAGAACGTCGCCGAGGCCGTGCAACGCGTGCCTGGCGTATATATGGAAACGACGCGCGGCGAAGGGCGCACGGTGTCCATCCGCGGCGTCGCGCCAAACCTCAACAACGTGACGCTCAACGGACAGCCAATGGCGTCCACATCGAGCGACCGCGCGTCCGCGCTCGACCTTCTGCCTGCGTCGATGGTGGCGAACATCGAAGTCATCAAGGCGGTGACGCCGGACATGGATGCGAACACGATCGGCGGCACCGTCAACCTGCGCACGCTCACCGCCTTCGACCGCCCGCGTCCGTTCATGTTCGGCAGCGCCGAGGGTTTGGTGCACAACCGGCAGGTTCCATACGGCGTGCAGAAGCAGCCCTATGAGTTCGACTTGACGGCGGGACGTCGTTTCGGCCGCGGCCAGAGCTTCGGAGTCGTTGTCGCAGCCAGCGGCTCGAGCCGCGATAACGCGGTATCGGTCCTCGATCCCGACGGATGGATCCGCGTACTGAACAGGACCACGGGCGACTCGATCACGGTGTCGAACGAAATCGAGCAGCAATTGGCGGACAACGATCGCACGCGCCACGGCCTCACTACGTCGCTCGACTGGCGTCCGCGGCCGGAGACGAACGTCTTTTTGCGCGGACTCTACACGCGCACGACGGAGATCGAGCGTAACTCCGAGTTCGAGATCACGTTTACCGGCAACTACGAGTTTCCCGCTGGCTCGAAGATCGGTCGCAACACCGCGAGCTCCATGGAGCTCGACATCAGCCGCGACGAGGAGAAGGAGGACCTGTATTCGCTGAGCGCCGGTGGCAGCCAGCGGTGGGGCGCGTTCACGATGGACCTGACGGGCGTGGCCACGCGCGGCCAGGCAGACAGCTTCGGCCCTGACGCCACCTTCGAAAATCCGTCGGCCACCAACGTGCAAGCGCCGGTGGGGCTCGACTTCTCCAAGTACTTCTACTCCGTCACGCCGGAGAACCCGGCCTTCGTGAAGAACCCGGTCAGCTACCGCCTGAACGGGTTGAGCTACAACACTCGCCTCGTGGTCGAGAAGACCTACATCGGCGCTGCGGACTGGCGCTGGGACTCGCACCTCGGCCGCTTTCCGGCGTTCCTGAAATTCGGGACGAAGCTCCAGCAGCGCGACAAGGACATCGACGAATCGTCCGATCGGTACACCAACACCGCGCTCACGCTCATGCCCTTCTCGGAGGAAGTGGTGGGCAGGCTGCAGGACGGCGCGTCCACGTTCGTGCAGGGAAGCGTCGAGCCCTTCGCGGCCTTCGTCAACCGCACTCGCGGCTCCGATTCACTATTGATCGACAACATCAACACGCAGATTCAGCGAATCGACAACGACGCCTACGTGCGAGAGCGTATCACGGCAGCGTACCTCATGGGCACCGCGGAGTTCGGTCGTCTCACCGCGCTGACCGGTGTTCGCATGGAGCACACCAGGTCCAATGCGGAGTTCTGGGAGTTGGGCGAGAATTCACGCCTCCCCGCGGCGACGCGCTACACCTTCCCGACCGCGCTCAGCACGCGGAGCAACTCGTACACCAATGTGCTGCCGGCGGCGATCTTCAAGTTCGACGCGAGTGAATCGCTCGTCTTCCGCGCGGCCTACACGAGCACCATCGCGCGTCCGCAATTCACGCAGTTGGCCAGCTACACGCGCGCCAACTACATCCCCGACCAGACGGTGCCGAACGCCTTTGACGGCACGGTGACGGACAACAACCCGTCACTCAAGCCATACGCGTCATCCAACTACGACGTATCGGCGGAATTCTATCCGTCGACGGGTGGCCAGCTCTCCGTCGGGCTGTTCCAGAAAGTGATCGACAATCCGATCTACACGTTCCGCTCCACGGAGACGAACGTGAACTACGATGGCCGGCTGTTCACGCGCCTCCAGTACTCGCAACAACGCAACGGAGAAGCGGGCCGGCTGGGCGGGTTGGAGTTGTCGTGGTCGCAGCCCTTCTACTTCCTTCCCGGCGTGCTCAATGGGCTCGGCGTGACGACGAACGTGGCGTTCATCACGTCCGAGCTGGAGATCGTCGGTCGCGCCGAGAAGCTGCCGTTCCTCGGGCAGCCGGACAACGTGCTCAACGTGATTCCGTACTTCCAGCGCGGTCCCTTCGAGCTTCGGTTCGCGTACGCACGTCGCAGCGGCTACCTCTCATCTGTTACCACACCGGGCCTCGACCGTTTTGCGGCTGCGCGCTCGACAATGGACCTGACAGTTCGCTACCAGATTCGCGGACCACAGCTCGAGTTCATCGGCACCGGTCGCAACCTTGCCAATGCGCCCGAGGTCGGCTATCAGGGCAACGTCAATCAGTATGACGTGCACACGCTCACCGGCCGCACCTTCTCCGTTGGATTCCGAACGACGCGCTGACGAGCACGCCCTTCGAGCACGCCCTTCGAGCACGCCCTTCGAGCACGCCCTTCGAGCACGCCCTTCGAGCACGCCCTTCGAGCACGCCCTTCGAGCACGACCTACGAGCACGAACTACGCCTCCCCCTCTCCGACCCATGCAGCTCCGCTCCACTGCCCTCGCGCTGCTTCTCGGCGCAACGGCGTCCTCGGCACAAACATCGCCGGTCGCGATTTTCCTCACGTGGGACGGCAATCCCACCACGACCGTCAGCGTCGATTGGCATCTGGTCGCCGGCACTGACGTCGAGGCGGTGGAGATCAGGGGTCCGGGCATTGCGCGCTGGACCGCGCATCCTGGCGCCAAGTTCCAGTTCCCCCATTCCACACGCGCGGTGCGCCGTGCGCGCATCGCGAACCTTCGGCCGGGTTCGACGTACGAGCTCCGCATCGGCGCGTCGCGCGTGTACAGCTACCGGACGATGCCCGCGCGCCTGACACGACCGGTGCGCTTTGCCACCGGCGGCGACACGCAGGCCGACGATGCGCGCTTCGGGGCGACCAACCGCTATGTCGCCAGGCAGAACGTCGACTTCGTTCTCTTAGGCGGCGACCTTGCGTACTCGAACGGCGATCCTCGCTTGGTGGCGCGCGAGGAAGAGTGGTTCGAGACCGTATCCAGGACCCTCGTGACGAAGGAAGGGCGCCTGATCCCCGTGATCGCGGCGATCGGCAACCACGAGGTCTTCTCTGATCGCGACACCACGGCGGAGACGCGGGACATGATCGCGAAGACCGGCGTACAGCTCGGCGACGCGACGTATTACCAGCCGCTTCATGCGCACGCGCGCGACCGGCAGTATTCGATCATCGACGTGGGCGACTATCTCTCGCTCGTCCTGCTCAACACCGCGCACACGGCCGCCATTCCGGGTGCGCAGACGGCGTGGCTGCGTGATGCGCTCGCGGCCCGCCCAACGGTGCCGCACGTGTTCCCGATCTACCACGTCCCCGGCTATCCGTCTGTGCGCGCGTTCGGCGCGACGAACAGCACACAGGTCCGCGAGAATTGGGCGCCGCTGTTCGAGCAAGCTGGCGTGCGCGTCGCGTTCGAGAATCACGACCACGCCTACAAGCGCACCTATCCGATCCGAGGGGGACGCCGCGACTCGACGGGCGTCGTGTATCTCGGCGACGGTGCGTGGGGCGCGGGTCCACGGCCCATCGGCCGCGACCATCAAGGGGTGGAGGAGTGGTACCTGGACAGGACGGCGTCGGTGAATCACGCGATCATCGTCACGCTGGAGCAGGCGACGGCGCGGTTCGAGGTGCGCGACAGCACCGGCGCGAAGGTGGACGACCTCCGCGTGCCGAAGCGCCAGGCGACTGCCGGCGCGCCGCGTTCCGCGCAGCAGGACACGTCCGCGCGCCGCTGGCTCGCCGGCGACCATCACATCCACAGTCGCTACAGCGTGGGGTGGAATGACTCCACCACACCGCCGACGCCAATCATCGCCGGCGATGCGCGCTATCCGATTCCCACCAACGCCGAGATGGCGAAGAAGCACGGGCTTTCGTGGATGGTGTCCACCGATCACGGTGGGCCGAATCACTCGAAGGTCAACCTGGAGCAGGCGTATCCAGAGCTCGTGCGTTCGCGCGCGGAGGTTCCCGGCATCGTCCAGTTCTACGGAATGGAGTTCGATACACCGGGGGCTGACCACAGCAGCTTGATCGTGCCCCATTCGCACCATGAGCACACGACCTTGCACGACATTGAGAGCCGCTTCTCGAGCCGCGACGCATTTCCGCGTGACTCGACGCGCAACACGGAGCCGAAGATGCTCGAAGCGCTCCGCCACATGCGTGACGTGTCGACGCCTCCGGTGCTCATCGCCAATCATCCGTCACGGTCAGCCACTGGTATCGGCGTTTACGGCCTCGATAAGCCCAGCGAGTTTCGCGACTGGAACGACACCGCGCCGCGCGTCGCCGTGGGAATGGAGGGCGCGCCAGGCCATCAGGCCAGCGCGATCAACCGCGATGGTTCGCTCGACACGGCCGCTTCCCGTGGTGGCTACAGTCGTCAGCCCACCATGGGTGGCTTCGACCAGATGACCGCGCGCGTTGGTGGCTTCTGGGACTCGATGCTCGGCGAGGGACGGCGGTGGTGGGTGACCTCGACGTCGGACTCGCACGCCAACTGGCGCGACGGCGGCAGCGACTTCTGGCCCGGCGAGTACTCCAAGACGTACGTGCACGCGGCGCAGACGTACGACGACATCCTCAGCGGCATCCGGTCGGGGCGCGTGTTCGTCACGACAGGCGACCTGGTCTCCGATCTGTCGGTGACGGCCGAGACGATCGGGTCGCGGCCGGCACGCGCGTCCATCGGCGGCGCGCTCGCTGTGCCCGCGGACCGGGATGTGCGCGTGACCATCCGCCTGCGAGATCCGCAGGCACCCAACCATCATGGCGACCGCCCGACCGTCGCGCGCGTCGATCTCATCGTCGGCGAGATCACAGGTCCGGTCACTGATCGCACCAAGGACACGAACGCGGCGACGCGTGTGGTGCGGCGGTTTAGCGAAGGAGACTGGAAGCGCAACGGCGAGTGGCTGACGATGACGCACACACTGCGCGCCGTGCATCACTCCAGCTATGTCCGCGTGCGAGGCACGAGCACGAATGAAGCGGAGCCACTTCCGGACCCGCGTGGTGAGAACCCGTGGGCCGACCTCTGGTTCTATTCGAACCCCATTTTCCTGGAAGTCCGGTGAGACTTCCGCGCAGCAGCGCCACTTGCCTGGCTGCCGCGCTGCTTGTCGGGCTCGGCGCGAGTGCGTGTGAGCCGAAGACGAACGCTGCCGTCTCGAAAAGCAGCACGCCGGGCAGCGACACTATTCGCGTCCGCGTGGCCGAGGTGCGCGAGACCTTCATCACGCCCTTTGACTCTGCCGACAACGTGGACGGTCCTGCGGTGTGGCACGGGCCGAACGGCCAGCACTGGCTGTTGAGCAGCGCCAAGACCACCGACGTGGTGCTCGTGAACGACGCGGCGACTGGTGCCGCTATCAGGCGCGTCGGCGGATCGGGAACTGCGGCAGGCACGCTTGCGCGTCCGAACGGTGTTGCCGTGGTCGGTGACGTGTTGCTCGTCGTGGAACGCGACAACCACCGCGTGCAGGGCTTCCGGCTGCCGGATCTTACGTCGCTCGGCACATTCGGTGGCGCGGTGCTGCGGCTGCCGTATGGCATCGGCTGGTACGCGGAGCGACCAGGCACGTACATGGTTTACGTCACCGACAACTATGAGGCTGCGGACGAGTCCGTGCCGCCCGATCGTGAGCTTGGCCAGCGCGTGAAGCAGTTTCGCGTCGCCATCGGCAGCGGCGGCATGCGCGCCGAGCACGTGCGCAGTTTTGGCGATACGGTGGGCGCCGGCGTCCTGCGCGTCGTCGAGTCGATCATGCCGGACGCAGTGCACAACCATCTACTGATTGCCGAGGAGACGGAGACGGATTCGTACATCAAGGTGTACGATCTCGAGGGGCGATTCACCGGTCGGGTGTTTGGGCGCGGGCACTTCCCGCAGCAGGCAGAGGGACTCGCGCTGTACGCGTGCGGCGACACCGCCGGCTACTGGATCGCGACCGACCAGGGCGACAGCACGAACACCTACCATGTATTCGATCGCATGTCGTTCGCGCACGTCGCCGCGTTCAGCGGAGAGCGAACACGCCGGACGGACGGCGTGGCGCTGACGCAAACCGGCTTTGGTCCCTTTCCGGCTGGTGCGTTTTACGCGTCCCACCTCGACGGTAGTATCGGCGCGCTGTCGTGGGCGAATATCGCGAAGGCGCTTCAGTTGCGCAGCGACTGTCCTCGCTAACCGCACTCGGAACGTCGCCAATGGGTGGGGTGCG
Organism: Gemmatimonadaceae bacterium; assembly: GCA_031407575.1. Taxonomy (GTDB): domain Bacteria; phylum Gemmatimonadota; class Gemmatimonadetes; order Gemmatimonadales; family Gemmatimonadaceae; genus AG11. Next base: position 55,975 of record JANOIJ010000173.1, read on the forward strand.
CAGGTGCACCTCGGCGGCGTCGTCCGTGAGCTCGAGCAGGTCACCCCACAGCCGGCAATGATGACGTGCAGGAGGAGTTTGCCCATCAGTGAGTGCTGGAACGGACGCTTTCGCCGTGACCGGTGCATCCGGCTCGGAGTTGTGCCCGGGATGACGAGCCGTCCCCAAGAATAAGGTTCTTCCGGGACTTCCGGAGAAGCCCAGACGACAACAGCCCGGACGACAACACAGCCCGGACGACGACAGGCCCAGACGGCGAACGCTGAGTACGCTGATACTGCGCACGCTGACGTCGCAGGACCTGCGTTTTTCGTTGTAAGTGCGTTGGAGGCGCGCGGCGCCTCTCGCTGTTACAGCAGTTCCAGCGTTTTCAGCGTGCGTCGTGTCAGCGTTCCCAGCGTTCGCCGTCTGGGTTCACGCCGTGACGAGACAACCGCGAATGCAGCAACGAACACCGACGACCCCAGATTTCCGAAGAACCCAAAACAGGATGAGCGTGCCGCGGTGTCGGACGCTCGCCGCCCCGCGATCTATTCTGACTGTCCGGCAGACAAGGAGCACCGGCCGCTTCAGGGTGGCGCCGACAGCCGCTCGTCACGATCATTCCGAGTGTGCGCGAAATGACGACGACGTCGACACACGTCCGTGCGCAGCGACTCGAGCGATGGATGCGAATGCAGCTGACACGTTTCCGGGCTACGTAGGCGCATGACGTCTCACCACTCGCCGCCCGCGGCGGGTACGGCGCGCCCCCAGGACGAATGGCCGCGACTCGAGCCGCTGATCGACGCGCTGCTCGACGCCGCGCCCGGCGAGCGTGCCGCGCTGCTCGTGCAGCTGAGCCGTGGAGACGCGGTGCTGCACGCACAACTCGCGCGCTTGATAGACGGCTGTGAGCGGCCCCATCCGCTTCTCGACCGGCCCGCCGCCGAGCGGTTCGCGGGGCTGATGGCGGGACTGGTCGACGACGCGGTGTCGTTTCCCCCGTCGCTCCGTGCACGGTACCAGGACGCCAGGGAGCTTGGCCGCGGCGGCATGGCGGTCGTCTTTCTTGCGCGCGACGTCAAGCACGGGCGCGACGTCGCCGTCAAGGTCGTGCGCGCCGAGCTGGCCGCCGCGATGGGACGCGAGCGCTTCCTGCGGGAGATCGAGATCGTCGGCGGACTGCGACATCCGCACATCATGCCACTCTACGATTCCGGCGAATCGGACGGCGCGCTGTACTACGTGATGCCGTACGAGGAGGGGCATTCGCTGCGAGAGAGGCTCGAGCGCGATGGCCGGTTGTCGATCCGCGAGGCCACCGCCATCCTGCGTGACGTCTGCGACGCCATCGCCCATGCGCACCGGCGCGGCGTCGTTCACCGGGACATCAAGCCA
>JANOIJ010000258.1:0-5773 GCA_031407575.1 Gemmatimonadaceae bacterium
ACTGAAGAGCCCTAGCAGCACGGCTGCTACCAGGACGAGTGAGCGTCGCCATGCGGATGATTGCGAGGACATCGAATTTGACCTGTTAAGTACCGTGGAGGCGGGCAAACCACAGGTGCCCGCGGCTACGAAGTATCGGCGCTGTTTCGGCTCAAATCGGCCACATTCGTTTTACTGAATCTCGCACCACTCTCATTCGCACAATTTCCAACGCCTGCGCGAATGCCTGCGCGAACGCCGCCGCACATCGCGCAAATCAAATCCTCGCACGCACCATCGCCGCGTCCAGCTTCTCCAGCGTCAGCGCGATCTCCGCGTCGCCATGTGCGGCAGACACGAAGCCCGCCTCGAATGCGGACGGCGCGAGATACACGCCGCGATCCAGCGCGGCGTGGAAGAACCGGCGGAACATCGCCGCGTCCGCCGTCCGCGCATCCGCGTACGACCGCACCGGCTCGGCGCGGAAGAACAGGCCGAACATCGAGCCCGCGCTGTCCGCCGACAACGGCACACCGCGATGCGCCGCGATGCCGCGCAGCCCCTCGACGAGCGCACGCGTGCGCGTTGCGATCCCATCGTGCACCGCGGGCGTGAGCGCGCGCAGCGTTGCGATGCCCGCCGCCATCGCCAGTGGATTCCCCGAAAGTGTTCCCGCCTGATACACCGGGCCACTCGGCGCCACGAGCTCCATGAGGTCGCGCCGCCCGCCATACGCCGCCACGGGAAGTCCGCCGCCAATCACCTTGCCGAGCGTCGTGAGGTCCGGCGTAACGCCAACGTGCGCCGCGGCGCCACCGGGCGCCACGCGGAAGCCGGTCATCACCTCGTCGAAGACGAGTAGCGCGCCGTGTTCGGTGGCCAAGCGCCGCAGCGCCGGAAGGAACGCCGCATCCGGCGCGACGAAGCCCACGTTGCCGAGGAACGGCTCTACGAAGATCGCGGCGACACGAGCGCCATGCGTGCGCAGCAATTCTTCGGTTGCCGCGACGTCGTTGAATGGCGCCGTGATGGTCAGCGCGGCGAGCGCGTCCGGCACGCCGGGCGAGTTCGGCAGACCGAGCGTCGCGACGCCGGAGCCGGCCTTCACGAGAAAGCTGTCAGCGTGGCCATGGTAGCAGCCGTCGAACTTGAGCAGCATGTCGCGGCCCGTTGCCGCCCGCGCGACACGCAGCGCACTCATCGTGGCCTCCGTGCCGCTCGACACGAAGCGCATCATCTCAACATGCTGCATGCGTTCGCGGACGAGCTCGGCCAGCGTGACCTCGAGCCCTGTCGGGATGCCGAAGCTGGTGCCCAGCGCCATGGTCTCACGCAACGCGTCGAGCACCACGGGTGGCGCGTGTCCGAGCACCAGCGGCCCCCACGACAGCACGTAGTCGATGTACTCGTTGTCGTCGACGTCCCAGATCCGTGCGCCCGCGCCGCGCGCAACCACGAATGGATCGCCGCCCACGCCACTGAACGCGCGCACCGGCGAGCTCACGCCACCGGGAAACAGGTTACGCGCACGCGCCATGATTTCGGCGGAGCGTTCGGTGCGCCTCAACGGCCGAAGCTCCCGATCGACGTCGGCATCATCGGCAATGAGCGCACGCGCTTCGGCGGGGCGCCCGGCGCATCGATCACGCGCAACAGCGTCGCGCGGAAATCGACGTCGTCCTCGATGCCCTCGATCACCGCGTCGATGATCGTGCCAGGCGCCAGCGCCTCCGCGCCCTGCACGTACGCAATGCCGTCGACGTCGTCGGCCTGCCAGACGGTGCGCGCCTGCGCTTCGCCGTCCACGATGCGATCGATCATCGTGCGCGCGGAACGCCCGATGAACCGCTCGTACCGCTCGGCAGTGATCTGTCGTTGAAGCTCCATGAGCCGCTCGAGCCGCTGCCGCTTCACGGACTCGGGCACGTCATCGATCATCTCCGCCGCCTTCGTGCCCTCCTGCGGCGAGTACGTGAACGCGCCGACGCGCTCGAACTGGATCTCCTCGAGGAAGCCCATGAGCTGCGCGAAGTCCTCGTCGGTCTCGCCCGGAAACCCCACGATGCACGTGGTGCGGATCGCGATGTCAGGCACCACGCCACGAATCGTCTGCACACGATCGCGAATGGTGCGCTGCCGCTCGGGGCGGCGCATGCGCGCGAGCACCGCGTCGGACGCGTGCTGCATCGGCATGTCGAGATACGGCAGGATGCGCGGCTCGCGCGCCATGACCTCCAGCAGCCGAGGCGTGATGCCTGACGAATAGAGATAGAGCATGCGCAGCCACGGGATGCTCGTGTCCTTGAGGAGCGCCTCGAGCAGTTCCGGCAGCGTGAAGCCGTCGCGCCGGTCGCGGCCGTAGTGCGCAAGGTCCTGCGCCACGAGATTCACCTCGCGCGCGCCCTGTGCTTCGAGCAACTGCGCATCGCGCACCACCTCGTCGAGCGCGAACGAGCGGTGCTTGCCGCGCATGAGTGGGATGGCGCAGAAGGCGCATCCGTGATCGCAGCCCTCGCTCACCTTCAGGTAGCGGATATGCGGGGTGTCGCCCGTAAAGAGCCGCACGCCCGGATGAATGGCGGGGACGTCGTCGATGAGGCCACGCGCCTCGAGCTCCGGCAGCAGGCGATCCATTTCCGACGAGCCGAGAAAGAGATCGACTTCCGGCAGCGCCTCGGCGAGCTCGCCCTTGTGTCGCTGCACCATGCATCCCACGGCGACCACCGCCTTGCAACTGCCGGACAGCTTCAGCTCACCAGCCTGGATGATGGCATCGAGCGATTCCTTCTTTGCCGCGTCGATGAACCCGCACGTGTTGATGACGATGACCTCCGCTTCCGCGAGGTCATCGGTGTACTCGGCACCGCGGTCAGCGAGTTGCGCGAGGTAGCGCTCGCTGTCGACGGTGTTCTTGTCGCAGCCCAGGGTGATGAAGCCGAGTTTCATGAAACGCGCGGAAAGGCGTGGCACGGCGATGTGCCGAGGCGCGCGGGCGTGCCGGAGAGGCCATGCGGCGCGCGAGATGCGTGGCGGATACGTTCCAAAGGTAGCGCAGCCGATGAGCCGGAAGTACCGGCCACGGGCAGATGCGCGTCCACCAACCCTCCTGGCTACCCGAGCGGCCGATGTCGACATCCTTCCGCGTGCACGACCGCGCTGCCGCGGTGACGACGGCGTTGCGCGTACTGTGCCTTGCCGCGCTGTTCGCGGCCTGCCGCGATGACGGATCGAAGACGCACGTGTACCGCGCACCGCGACCGGTGCAGGCGCCGCCGCCGGTCGTCGTCGACGCGCCGCCTGCGCCCGATGTCCCGATCGGCACACACGGCGCGGACGCGCGCATCACGGCCGTCACTGACGCGGCGACGGGCGCTCCCGTCGCCCTCACCGACATCCGCGTGGACTTCAGTGTGTTGACGCTTGTGGCTCGCGGCCCAGGCCACTGGGCGCCTGATCGCAACGCGCGCATCGAGCTGGTGGTCGACGGTCCGACGGATACCGCGTTCGTGCTTCCACTTGCGCCGAATCCGTCGGTGATCATCGCGCACGCGTTCGTGGTGCCCGTCGCGCGTGACGGTGGCGCGGGATTGCGAGCGGGCAACTATTCGGCACACGTGCAGTTGGTGATGCGCGGCCGACAGGCGCTCGCCATGTCGACGCCGATCTATTTCGTCGCGCGCTAAGGCGCGCCGTCGCTACCGGCCCGCTCGCTGCGCGAGAGCAGAGGCCGGAGCTTCAATGGAATCGCATCGGCAACCGACATGCCGAGTTCGATGACGCGATCTCCCTGAAGCGCTTCGGCGATGCCCCACGTCGGAGCCAGCGCCCGAACCTGCCGCCGCACCATCTCGGCCAGGTGGTAATAGGCGTCGTCACCCGACGGAAGGCGCCCCTGCTGTGAGCAGCCATAGCCGCCCATCACCGTGGCCCAGCGGCACGTGTGGCTGAAGCCCAGCGCGTGCGTAAACTCGTGCGTCACCACGCTGCTATTACGTGGTACGGACGCGTTGTCCCGCTCGCGGCGTCAACGAAGTACTCGATCACCGGGCCGTTCGAGGTGAACTGCGGCAGGACGAGCGTGAAGGCACCCGTCGTCGAATCCACGGCCACCACGAAGCGCTGCGCGGATGCCGTGAGCCCGAAGCGCGCGATGAACTCGAGATTGGCGGGGCGAGCGCCGTCGGCTGTCATGACGACGCCTGACACCACGCGCGGATCGACGACAGTGATGCGCGACGTCGCCTGCTCCTTGCCGTCCACTGTGGCGACGATGGCGACGCTTCCGTTCGCGATGGGCCGCACCACGCCCTGCGCGCTCACGGTGGCGACCGATGCATCCGCGGACTGGAACGTCACCGAATGGCCAGGAAGCGCGTTGCCGTCGATGTCGGCGACGCGCGCGGACAACGCGTAGTCCGCGCCACGCGGGAGAGTCGCCGTTTCCGGCTGGAGCGACACCACGGCCGGCGGGATGGCGACGGCGAACACAGCTCGCGTCGCACTCTGTCCGTCGACGACGCCGGTGATGTTGGCGCTGCCGGCCGCGACACCGGTGAGGATGCCCGCACTCGAAATGGCAACGATGGTTGGCGCACTGCTCGACCATTGCGGCGCGCGGCCCGCAACGGGAAATCCCGCCGGATCACGGACCTGAAAGGTGAGCTGCACGGTGCGACCAACCCAGAGCCGAGGTTGAATGCTATCGATGAAGAGTGTGACGACGACAGGCGGCACGACGATCGCAGCGGTGCCCGACTTGCCCTCGGACGTCGCGGTGATCACGGCGCTGCCGCCCGACAGCGCGCTCACCACGCCAGCTGGGCTCACCGACGCCACCGCCGGCGCGCTGCTCGACCAGCCGACCGCTCGGCTGGCCAACACGGCGCCGCTGGCGTCTCGCGTCGTCGCCGACAGCGTCACGGTGTGCCCGGCCGTCACCGATTGCTGCGACGGCGACACCTCCACGGTAGCCACCGCGACCGGCCCAACGATGGCAGGTGTGCCGCTGTCGCCTCCGCAGGCGTTCGCGGCGCACACCACGACGGCGGCGAGGGGCCAAGGCGGTCGTACGCAAGATTCTACGGCCGACTATCGGTAGTTCCCGAACTGCAGCTGTACGCCGAAGTCCTTGCCCTTGAGCAGCGTGATCGCTTCCTGGAGGTCATCGCGCGACGGCCCGCTGATGCGAACCTGCTCGCCCATGATCGACGCCTGCACCTTCTTGAGCTTGGCGTCCTTGATTGCGGCGGCGACTTTCTTCGCCGTCTCACCGTCGAGCTCCATCTTGAGCTTTACATCGCGGCGCACCGTGTCGCCCGCGGCCTGCCGTACGTCACCGATGTCGAGGTTCTTCACGGGCACGCCGCGCTTGATGAGCTTCGTTTGCACGATGTCGAACAGCGCGGTCATCTGGAAGTCGCTGTCCGCCACGAGCTCGATGAGGTTCTCGGCGCGCTTGAAGTCGATGGTCGCCTTCGATCCCTTGAAGTCGTATCGCTGCGCGACTTCCTTCTGCGCCTGGTTGATGGCGTTGTCGACTTCCTGAAGATCGACGCCGGTGGTGACGTCGAACGATGCTGTCTGGGCCATGAGTTGTTTGGGCGTTGGACGTTGTTCGACTACTCTGCGCGCTCGATCCTCCCAACCATCGCGACACGGAAGGAAACGCGCAACGTCACGACGCTGGTGCGCAATACGAGGGAGGGCGCGCGCGTTCCTGGAGACGGCGTCTGAGCGTGCTCGGGCCGCTTCGGCCCGAGCGTCTTCGCGAAGTCCCGCCGTCGGAAGGAATGCG
>JANOIJ010000290.1:0-35072 GCA_031407575.1 Gemmatimonadaceae bacterium
TGCACGAAGCGAAAGGCGTCGCTCGCGGCGCCGCGCAACGCGCGCCAGTACGCGAGTGTCTCGGACAGCATGACAAACGTACCCACCACGTTCGTCTGGACGAACGCAGCGGGCCCATCGATCGACCGGTCCACGTGGGTCTCCGCGGCGAGGTGGATGATCGCCGTCGGCTGGGTGGCGTCGAGCACCGCGCGCACACGCGATGCGTCGCACACGTCGGCATGCTCGAAGCGATACCGCGGGTGATTGGCCACCGCGCGCAGGGCCTCTTCGCTCGCCGCATACGTGAGCTTGTCGACGTTGACGACGTGATGACCGGTGCGCGCGAGCAGGCGCTTGATCAACGCCGATCCGATGAAGCCCGACCCGCCCGTGACGACGATGGTGCTCATGCGGCGGGCGCGCCGGTGGGTCCGTCGTACAGCCGCCACCGGCGATATTCCTTGATGCCGAGTGCCTTGAGTGGCCCGAGCAGCAACTCGTTGTCCTCGAGTATCCAGCTCGCCTCGGCCCCCTTGGCGCCGTACGCCTTGCCGCGCCGGTACGACTCGAGCACGAAGAGCGGAAAGATCAGGCGATTGCGAAACTCGCGCTTTACGCCGAGCGCCATGATGCGCCCAGTGCGCAGTTTCTTCCTCGCGAGGAGCAGGCGAAACAATCCGGTCGGGAACAGGCGACCGGTCCTGATGCACTTGAGCACCTCGTTGAAGTCCGGCACGATGAGCATGAAGCCCGCGGGCTTGCCACCCACTTCCGCCATGAAGGTGAACTCGGGGACGAGCAGCGGCTTGAGGTCCTTCGCCATGACGGTGAACTCCTCCTTCGTCATGGGCACGAACCCCCAGTTGTCTTCCCACGCGACGTTGTAGACCTCCCAGCACAGCTCGATCTCGTCGTCCCATCGCGAGAGGTCGAGGTCGCGAAACACCATGCCGCTGCGCGCCTGCGCTCGCGCGCCAAGCGCTTCGAACGACTCGGGAAGCGTGAACGTGCCGTCGTTCATCGGGATGAAGAACGCGAGCAGGTCCTTCACGCGCGCCTGTCCCGCACGCTCCACCATCATCGCATACGACGGAGGATTCCAGGGCGTCATGAACTTTGGGTCCCCGTCGAATCCGTCCACCAGGAGGCCGCAGTCGTAGTTGGTGCTGGGCATGACGGGACCGCGCATCACCTCGAGCCCGCGATTCGACAGCCACGCTGCGACGGCCGCAAAGAGGCGATCCACCACTCCCTGGTCGTCGATGGTCTCGAGGAAGCCCCAAAAGCCGATGCGATCGCCGGAATAGCGGTTGTGCGCGCGATTCTCGATGGCGGCGATGCGACCAATCACCTTCCCATCGCGCATGGCGAGAAACAACTCGCGCTCGGCGTCCTTGTAGAACGGCTTCTTGCGGTCCAGCGCATCGTACACCGTCATCCGCAGCGGCGGAATCCAGTGGGGATGATCCTTCTCGTTGTAGATGTGCCAGGGGAGGTCGACGAAGCGGCGAAGGTCTCGTCGCGACGTGACGGTGATGATCTCGAGTGACACGGAGGACATGGTCTGGTGAGCTACCGCGCGGACTGCGCAAAGGTAATACTCTGCTTCCATGAGCGGACCACTCGCAGCGCCCGCGCCGGCGCGGCACGATCTCGACGCGAAGGACCGCCTGCTGCGGTTGTCGTTGCTCGTGTTGATCGTGTACCTCGTGCTCACGCTCGTGCCGGTCGCCCGGTTCGCGATGCAGGCCGCCGCGTGGTTGCCGTTCGTGACGCATGTCACAGCACTCGCATTGGCCGTCGCGGCGCGAACCGATCGACTCCCAACGCCGATCCGTGACTGGACACCGTTGGTGCTCGGCCCCCTGCTCTACGTCGAGTTGCGGTGGAGCATTCCAGGCGCTGGCCGTCCACATGCCGACACGTTGATCGCGCACTGGGAATCACGCGTCTTTCCGTCTGATCCGTCGCGCACGCTCGCGGATGCGTGGCCGTCGCTGGCGGTGAGCGAGCTATTGCACGTCGCGTATGTGTCGTATTACGCGCTGATGTATTTGCCACCGACGCTCCTCTGGCTGCGCGGCCGACACCGCGCGTTCGGCGCGACGGTGCTCGGCCTGGTGGTGGTGTACACGCTGTGCTTCAGCATCTTCACGGTGCTGCCGGTGGACGGCCCGCGCTTCGTGCACGGTCCGTCGGCCGCGCCGGATGGAGTGGTGCGCGCTTTCGTGGTCGCGCTGCTCGAATCCGGGTCATCGCGCGGGACGGCGTTTCCGTCGTCGCATGTGGCGGCGTCGCTCGTGGCGACCATTTACGCGCTTCGTTTCCAACGAGAGCTCGGCGTGGTCGTCGCGGTACTCGCCGCGGGCCTGGCAGTCGGCGCGGTGTATGGCGGCTATCACTACGCGATCGACATCGTGGCTGGCGTCGCGACGGGACTGGTGGCCGCTGCCATCGCGCGATGGGCGGAACTGGCTGCCACGCGCGCACGCCGCTAGAGGTAGTGTCCGTCCTGAAGCGCGCGATTCGGCTTGGATGTCATCCCGAGCGAAGTCGAGGGATCTGCACTTCCGCCTGGTGGTGAGGTGCAGACCCCTCGACTCGCTTCGCTCGCTCGGGGTGACAACGCTTCGTTGGCGGCTTGGATGTCATCCCGAGCGAAAGGGTGTCCCACTGTATCCGGACCCTTCCGACACATCCGTCGAATCCGATTGCGCGCTGTTCGCCTGTGCGGCGCCAGTTGCGGTGCGCGTCTAAATCATCAATGCGACAACAACGCCTCGATGATCCGCGGTCCCGCCTGACCATCCCATCCCTCTGGCGCCGCGCGCCGCGCACCCGGCACGCCCAGCGACGCCACCAACCCGGGAATGGACTTCATGTCGAGCACCAGCTGATTCGTCCCCTCGGTGATCGTCACGGGACGCTCAGTGTTGTTCCGCAGCGTGAGGCACGGAATGCCGAGCACCGTCGTTTCCTCCTGCAGCCCGCCCGAGTCAGTCACCACCACCGCAGATCGCATCACCAGCGCCAGCATCTCCTCATACGTCACGGGCCCGCGCATCTCGATGCCCGCGGTGCTGACTCCATGCTCCGCGAGCTTGGCCGCCGTGCGCGGATGCGCCGGAAAGACCACCGGCCGCGTCGCCGCCACCTCGCGCAGGCTCGCCATGATGGCCGAGAGACGCTCGACGTCATCCACGTTGGATGGCCGGTGCAGCGTGACAGCTACCGGCGCATCCGCCGGCAGCTCGGCGGGTCGCGACAGACCCTGCGACGACACCGCGCGCAACAACGTATCCACCATCACGTTCCCCACGAACACGATCTCCTCGTCCGGCTCACCTTCCGCGCGTAGCCGCGCATCCGCGTCGCGCGACGGCGTCAGCAGCAGCGACGCCAGGCGGTCCGTCACCAGCCGGTTGATCTCCTCCGGCATCGAGCGGTCGCCGCTGCGCAAGCCGGCCTCCACGTGCGCCAGCCGCAACCCGATCTTCGACGCGACCACCGCCGCGGCCAGCGTGGAGTTCACGTCGCCATAGACCACCACCCAATCCGGCGCGTGCTCCAACAACACCGGCTCGAGACGCTCCATGATCCGCGCCGTCTGCTGCGCATGCGACCCCGAGCCCACCGTGAGGTTGACGTCCGGCGTCGGAATGCCGAGCGACGCGAAGAATGACGAGGACATCGCGTCGTCATAGTGCTGGCCGCTGTGCACGACGATCTGCTCCACCCCTCGCGCGACGCCCGCACGATGCACCGGCGCAAGCTTCGGAAAATTGGGCCTGGCGCCCACGACATGCAGAATCTTCAAGTGACGTTCGCTGGATCAGGGTTCGAGCGCGTGAAATGGCTGCGGCGCGCTGGGACGCTCGGCGGCCAGCGCGTCCACGATGGCCGCCACCGCCGTTTGCAACTGTACTGCCGTATGCTCGCTGGAGACGAAGAAGCGCAGGCGCGCCTCGTCGTTCGGGACGGAGGGACTGATCATCGGCTGCACGTTGATGCCCCGCTCGAACAGTGCCTGTGAGAGCCGCACGGCGCGCAACGAGTCGCCCACGATCACAGGTATGACGCCCGTGCCGGCGCTTCGTCCCGTATCCAGCCCCGCGTCGCGCGCATAGGCCCGGAAGCTGTCCGCGTTCGCGCGGACGCGAGTCACCCGCTCGGGCTCGGCGCCAAGCAACCGGAGCGCGCTCACGGCAGCCGCCGCATTCGGTGGCGATATGCCCACGCTGTAGACGAATCCTGGCGTGGTGTACTTGAGGTACTCCACCAGCGCGGCACTGCCGCCGATGTAGCCGCCGCAACTCGCGAGACTCTTGCTCAACGTCCCCATGTGGATGTCGATCGACGCGGGATCCAACCCCGCGAACTCCGCGATGCCGCGGCCCGTCGCTCCGAGCACGCCGAGCGAATGCGCTTCGTCCACCATCAGCATGGCGCCGTGGCGCCGCTTCGCCTCCACGAAGCGTGCGAGGTCCGGAACGTCGCCGTCCGCGCTGTACGCACCTTCGATCACCACCACCGCCCGACGATGGCGCGGACGCAACTCGGCCAGCATCGCGTCGCACGCCGACCAGTCGTTGTGCGGAAAGGTGACCCAGCGCGCGCCAGAAAACGCGGCGCCCTGTAAAGCGCTGTTGTGGATCAGCGCGTCGCACAACACGAGGTCGCCAGGGCCAAACAGGTGCGACAACACGGAGACATTGGTCGCATGCCCGCCGACGAACACGAGCGTCGCGGCCGCGCCCACGAACGTCGCGAGCTCGCGTTCGAGCTCCGCGTGCAGCGGCCGCTCACCCGACGCGATGCGACTGGCCGACACCGACGTGCCGTACCGCTCGGCGGCCTGCTGCGCGGCGAGCGTGACCTCCGGATGCCCCGACAACCCGAGGTAGTTGTAGCTCGAGAAGTTGAGCATCTCGCGTCCGCCAACGCGTGCGGTCGCACCGCTCACGCCCTCGTGCACCGCGAAGTACGGATTCAGCGTGTCACCGGCGGTCGCTTCGGCAAGACGTCCCTGCAGTGCGCGGAACTCGGGCCACTGCGCAATGGGCAGCGACTCGGGATGCGCGTCGTGCGCCGACGTCGCCGGCCGAGTGATGGCGCTGTCTGCGCGCACGCCATCCACCGCGGCGGCAAACTCACCGATCGTCGCCGACCGCCAGAGCAACGACGCATCCACGCGTCGCCCGAGGTGTCCTTCCAGCGCGACGACGAGCCGCGTCGCCGCCAGCGAGTCGAGACCGTGATCGCGCAGGCTCGTCTCCGCGCTGGCAGTTCCGGCGGACAGTTGGAACTCGTCGGACAGCCAGTCGATGATGAACGCCAGCGATACCGACGGCGCGGCGGTCACGGGCTCGCGGTGCACCACCGGCGGCACGGCACCGTCCGACCACGTGGTGCGCAACATCGGATCGAGCAGCGCATTCGTACGCTGCTCCACGTCGCCCACGGCGTCATTCGCCCAGGCGAAGGATTCGTCGAGGTTCTGGCCCAGCAGCGCCGCGCGCTCGTCGGCATGCGCGCCACTGCACCGCGCGATCGCCGCGTCGAACCGCTCCTCGAAATACGCGATGGCGAGATCGGCACCAGAAGTCCCGCGCGCGCGCGCCAGGCGTCCCGCCGCGAGCATCACACCGTCCGTCACCGCCGTGCCAACCAGCAGCGACGCCCACTGATTCGCCGCGGCGCGTCCCGCCCCATGTGCGGACAACCGCTCGATCGCCTGCGCGGCTGCGCGCTCCACCCGATGCGCGACGTCCGGTGCCGAGAGTCGGTCCGCGAGCAGCGACCGCAACGCCGTCGCGTCGCGCAGCGTTCGCGTGCCGAGGTGCACCAGCAGTGGTTCAGTGGGACCCTCGAAGATGCGCAGCAGGCGCGCGTCGCGAAGCAGCTGCGCCACCGGGTTGTTCTCCTCGTACCCTCGGCCACCCAGCAACTGCATCGCACCATCCACCGCGTGCCACGCCAGTTCGGGTCCCGCTGTCTTGCACACGATGAACGTGTCTTCCGGCAAAACCACGCCCGCATCGAGCGACTCGGCCACGACCGACAGGTAGGTGTCGAGCGCAGCCGCCGACGCAGCCATGCCGCCGAGCCGCGCGCGCGTCGCCGGGTGATCGAGCAGGCGGCCAGATGCCACGCGACGGCGCGACGCATAGCGGTGCGCCACCTGAAGCGCGCGCTTGATGGCGCCGAGGCTCATCGCCGCGACGCCGAAACGCGCGTGGAGGAACGTGTCGTGCGCCACCTCGATGCCACCGCCCACGTGGCCGAGCACGGCGTCGCGTCCGACGTACGCGCCCTCCAGATGCACCGTGTTCTGGAGCATGCCGCGCATGCCAAGCGTCAACGCCGCCTCGCCGATGCGGAGGCCCGGTGTGCCGCCACGCAGCGCGAAAGCCGTGATGCCGCCGTCGTCGCCCGGCACGCGCGCGAACACCGTAAAGGTGCCTGCAACTCCCGCCGACCCAATCCAGCTCTTCACGCCGTGCAGGCGCCAACCCTCTCCATCGGGGACGGCGAGTGATTCGATGGACCACGGATTGGATCCGGCCGCTGGCTCCGTAAGCGCGAGGCTGCCGATGCGCTCGCCCCGTGCGAGCGACGGCACGAGCGCGTCGCGCACCGCGGGCGTCGCGTGCTCGAGCAGCGGACGCACGCCGAGTGAGTTGTGTCCGCCCACGTACGTCGCGAGCGTGAGGTCGATGGACGCGAGCTGCTCCACCACGCGCAACACGTCCACGTTCGCCAGCTCCAGCCCGCCCAGCCGCGCAGGCGTCTGCAGACCGAACAGCCCCTGCGCTGCAAAGTCGCGCGTAACACTCGGCGACATCGCACGCCGCTCGTCCATGCCGCGCGAGTCGAGCTGGTCTCGCGCATACGCGCGCAGCCAGGCGCGGAGCTCGGTGGCGCGCTCGCCGCTCGTCGCGCGACGCGCCTCGCGCGTGGCGCCAGCGCGGCTCGGCGTCGCGTCGATACCCGCGACCGCCAACAGCCCCGCTTCGTACAGCTCGCGCGCTCGTCGGCGCTGCAGCTTGCCGCTGGACGTCTTGGGCAGCATCCCCTGCCGGATGAGCACGACGTCGTCGACCGTGACGCCGAGCGCATCGGCGACGGCCGATCGCACACCGGCGATGACCGCGCCGTCTGTCATGGACCTGTGGTGTCGCGCCACTTCGGCGACGACCACCACACGCTCGCGCTCCGAGGCACCCGTGCTGAACGCGGCGACCGCCCCGCTCCGCACGCTAGCGTGTCCATGCTCCGCGGCGCGCTCGATGTCCTGCGGATAGAAGTTGCGGCCGCCAACGATCACGAGGTCCTTCAGGCGCCCCGTGACGACCAGCTCGCCATTGTGCAGCGCACCCAGGTCTCCCGTGCGCAGGAACTTCGCGTCCGAGTCGGTGAGACGCGCGCCGAAAATCTCCTCAGTCTCCGCCGGCCGTCCCCAGTAGCCGAGCGCCACGCTGCCGCCCGACACCCAGATCTCGCCGACCTCGTTCGCCCCGCAGCGCGCTCCCGTCTTCGGATCCACGATGGCGACGACGAGCGACTCCGACGGCGGCCCCACCGCCACGAGCTGGGTGGGCGCGGCGTCCGCGCTCTCGCGCAACTGCCGCGCTTCGAGCATCGCGCGATCCACCGAGAGCACTGTCGGCGCGCGTGATTGCGACTGCCCCGCGGTGAACAACGTCGTCTCGGCAAGGCCGTAACAGGGCAGGAAATGCTCACGCCTGAACCCGTGCGGCGCGAACGCCGCGGCAAAGCGATCCATGGTGTCGGCGCGCACCGGCTCCGCGCCATTGAGCGCGATGCGCCAGCGCGAGAGGTCCAGCGCGGCGCGCTCCTCAAGCGGAATCCGCTCGACGCACAGGTCGAAGGCGAAGTTCGGCGCGCCGCTGGTCGTGGCGCTGTAGCGCGTCATCGCCTCCAGCCACCGCACCGGCCGCTGCGAGAACGTGGACGGCGCCATCAGTGTGCTCGGCACGCCGGCGTACAGCGGCTGGAGGATGGCGCCAACGAGGCCCATGTCGTGGTAGGGCGGCACCCAGAACAACACCTCGTCGCCCACGCGATGACGCGCGGCGCGATGGATGACGCCGCTGTTGTGCATCAGCGCCGAATGCGGCAGCATCACGCCGCGCGGGTCGCCGGTGGAGCCGGACGTGTATTGCAGGAACGCCAGCCCCTCCGCACCGGCTGGCGTCACGAGCGCATCTCTCGGAGCGGCGCGCATGGTCTCGACGTCGAGCCACTCGATATGCGCCAGCGCCGGTGACCCCTCGATGAGCGACCTGATGCGATGGTGCAGCGCCGTGGACACGAGCGCGGCGCTCGCACCGCAATCCGCCACGATACCCGCGACGCGCCCGTCGGGCCGGCGCGGGTTGGGCGGATAGGCGGGCACGGCTACTACACCAGCGTAGAGACAGGCATACAAAGCGGTGACGTAGTCGAGCCCGGGCGGCAGCAGCAACACCACGCGATCACCCGGCGCGGCGACGTCGGCGATGTGCCGCGCCATGCTCGCCACGCGCGTGCGCAACTCGGCGTAGGATACCACGCCGTCTTCCGCGCCGGAGGACGACAGGAAACGATACGCCGTTCGCGCGCCCTCCTGCTCGGCGCGATGCTCCAGTACGTCCACCAGCGTTCGGTGGCCGGCGCGCCGCACGTCGTCCTGCATCAACGGGCTCAGGCTCACTCCTCCTGCATCTCGGTCATGGGCTCCGCGCTCGCAGTTCGCCCGCCTCGCAGTACGCAACATAGGTCTCGCGCACTCCGTCACCCAGCGGTGTTCGTGCCGTCCAGCCAAGCTCCTCGCGAATGCGCGTCGAGTCGCACAGCCACCATTTCGGGCGGGCCAACGCGATCTTGTTGCTGTTGAGGAGCACAGGCTGTCCGGTCAGCAAACTGAACAGGCTGCCCGCCCCGCCCGCAAACGCGAGAAGTGGGCCGGGAAGCTGCACCTCGATTGGATGCGCACCCGACGCGGCCTCGATCTCCGCGTACAGCGTGCGCCACGTCACAGGCTCGGCGTCGGCGACGAAGTAGGTGCGACCCACGGCGGCTCGCGCTTCCGCCGCGAGGAGGATCGCCTCGACGAGGTCGCGGACGTACACGATGGACATCGCCTGGTCGCGATGCGCGGCATACACGGCCACGCGCCCCGTGGCCTGCTTGAACACCTTGAGAAAGTCCACGTCACGCGGACCGTACACGGCGCCCGGTCGCACGATGGTGATCGGAAGCGTGTCGGCGTAGCGGAGCGTCGCGTCCTCCGCCTCGCCCTTGCTGCGCCCATACGCCTCCACGGGACGCCGCGGCTCGTCCTCACGCACGGGCGTACTCGGCGAGGTTGCAGGGCCGGCTGCCGCCTGCGACGAGACGAGCACGAATCGCTCGAGCGGTATCTCGCGTGCGGCCACCGCAGACAACAGGTTCGCCGTGGGCACCACGTTGCCGTTGCGGAACTGCGCGAGCGTGCGCCCCTTGGTCATGCCGCCCACGTGGAAGACATGCGTCACGCCCTCCCACACCGGGCACTCGCGCACGGACCGGTCGTCGAGCAGGTCCACCATCCAGTAACCGACCCGCGGATTGCGCGACGCCAGCGGCGACTCGCATCGCACGAGCGCACGCACCGTGGCCCCACGCGCGAGCAGCGCGTCCACCAGGTGCGACCCGATGAAGCCCGTTGATCCGGTGACGACGGCAATCATGCGAGCAAGTTGTACGGCCGCGCCTGCGCGTGGTAGCTTGGTGAGGCCCGGCTGCGACCGCGCTCCTGGTCCCGTAGCTCAGCTGGTTAGAGCAAGCGACTCATAATCGCCAGGTCCTGGGTTCAAGTCCCAGCGGGACCACTTCAACTCCCCAGCAGCATCGTGACGCGCGTTTCCATCACCGTCGATTTCGAGCCGGACTGCCCTCCGTACCTCAGCTCGACATTTCGCGGCATCGAGCAGGGCGCCCCTGCCCTGCTCGACCTGTTCGCCGACACCGGCGTGCACGCCACGTACTTCACCACCGGTGAGGTGGCCGAGCGGTATCCGTCGGCCGTGCGCGCACTGGTGGATGCGGGACACGAGCTCGGCTGTCACGGCGTCACGCACACCGCATTCGACACGCTCACCGAGCCCACCGCGCGCTGGGAAATCGAGCGGTCGTCCGAGATCCTTCGCGACTTCTCGCCATTGACGTCCTTTCGCGCACCGTACCTGCGATTCCCCGAGCGCTTCGTTCCCCTCCTCGAGGATGCCGGATTCACGGTCGACTCCTCGCTCGCGAAATACAAGCGATCGTACTACGAGCGCCGTCGTGCCACGACGCTCACGCGCATTGCCGCGTCGGCGATGTCGTCCGTGTTGCGCATTCCCCGCGTCATTCGCGATCCGTGGCTCCTGTCGCTCAGTGACCCCGTTGTGCTCTTCGTCCACCCGTGGGAGTTCGTCGACCTCACGCACGAACGGCTGCGCTACGACTGTCGTTTTCGCACCGGCCTGTTCGCCCTCGATGCGCTTCGCGAAGTGATCGAGCTGTTTCGCCGCCGCAATGCGCGCTTCATACCGATGCGCGACCTCGCCGTTGCACGCTGACGTCCGTCGCCGCTCGGCGTTGGCCATCGCCGTGGTGGTGCTCGCGGCGCTCATTGGCATTGCCGCACGTCGGCTCGACACGGCTCGTGTGATTGATGAGCTCCGCGGCATCGAGGCGCCATGGATCGCTGTCGCGTTGCTCTGCTATCTCGCCATCCTGCCACTCTGGGCGCTGCAGTGGCGACTGCTCGCACCCGCGGGCGATCACAATCGCTTCCGCCGCATGCTCGGCGTCGTTGCCGTCACGTCGTCGACGCACAACACTACGGCGTTCATGGTCGGTGAAGCCACTGGCGTCGTACTCCTCGTCACGCAGGTGGGACTCGCGCGCTCGGCCGCGGTGTCGGTGACGGCGATGGACCAGTTGCTCGTGGGTATCGCAAAGCTCGTCGTGTTGACCACCGCGGCATTCTCGGTCACGCTTCCCGGCTGGATGGCCAACGGTGTCACCGCGCTGGCTGGTGGCGTCGCAGCACTGCTCGCAGCGTGCTTGTTCGTCGCGTGGCGGCACGAGTCCATTGCGTCGCGACTTCAAAGCGTGATTCCACCTCGCGCCGTCGTCGCCATCGGGAGCGTCGGTGCCGCGCTCGTGCCCCTCACATCCGTGCAGCGCGGCGGCGGCGCGCTGGCGCTCGCCCTCGCGAAGAAGCTCGTCGAGGTGCTGGCCATCCTGTGCGTGCAACGAGCGTTCGGCGTCGACCTTCCGCTGGCGAGCGCCGTCCTCGTGCTCGCGGCACTCAACCTCGCGACGCTGGTTCCGGTCGTGCCCGGCAACCTTGGCGTGTTCGAGGCCGCCGTGGTCGTCACCTACGCGTATCTCGGCGTCCCGGTGGAAGTCGGCATGGGGATGGCCATCGTCACGCACGCCTGCTATCTCGCCGCGCTCACGCTGCCTGGCTACGCGGTGCTCGCGCGCTCCGCGGTGCGCGCCGCCGCCTCGTAGGCCCGCAGATGCAGCGTCACGGCGTCGGACCAATCGTACGACGTCTCGGCCCTGTTGCGTGACGACATGAAGCGTCGCGCCGGTTCCTCCAGCGCCATGCGCGCCATGAACCGGCTGAGCTCTGCATCGTCGCGCGCGAGCAACCCATTGACGCCCGGTGCGATGAAATCGCGTGCGCCGCTGGCGAGCATCGCGATCACCGGCAGTCCCGCCGTGCGCGCCTCCAGCGCCGCAATCCCGAACGACTCGCGCTCGCTCGGCAGCACGAACGCGTGGGCTCGCGCATACAGCGCGCGCAGCTCCTCGCGCGACAGGTGCCCCGGAAGGTCAACCAGTGCGCCGACGCCGAGCTCCGCGGCCACGCGCCCCACCGCCACGCGATCGGGACCGTCGCCCGCAATGGTGAGACGCAGCGGCGGCGCGCCCGCCACGAACCGCACCGTCTCCGCGAACGCGCGAATCAACCGCAGCGGTCGCTTCTTGCGCGACATTCGCATCGCGCTCACGAAGTGAATCGGCGCAGTTGGTGGACTGTGCGTCCCGCGTCGCCAGAATGCAGCGTCCACCGCGTTGGGAAGCACGCCGACGCTCGCGCCAGGCATCCAGCGCACCGCTTGTGCGGCAACCACGCTACTCACGGCCGTGAGCAGCACACGTCGCGACCACCCGAGCACCGCGTCACTCGCACCGAGCAGGAGCGAGGATTGGTGGAGCATCGAGTGGAAGGTGAGGACGGTCGGCAGGTCGGCACGCACGCCGGCGGCCACTGCCGCATACGCCACCGGCGAGACGACACTCGCGTGCGCGTGCACGACGTCGATGCCCTCGTCCCGGATGACGCGGGAGAGCGCGCTGCTCAGCCCGGGCGCGAACGCGAAACCTGCAATTGGCGCGAGCGGGACTTCGATGCGGTGCACTGGCACGCCGTCCACGAACGCATCACCGCGCGTCGTCGTCACGACACGGGCGTCCGTGCCCGCGGCACGCAGCGCGAGTGCCAGGTCGCGCAACTGAAGCTCGATTCCGCCCATGCGAGGCAGGAACCAGTCGCACACCAGGGCGACGCGCACGCGCGAACGCGCTGCTACAGTCCGAAGCGCAGCGCGAACTCCGCCACGTAGTCGCGCCGACGGCCGCCCAGGAAGTCCGCGTTACGCGTGCGCTGCCCGCCTACCCGAAGACTCGCGGCGCTGCTGCCGTCGCCATGCAGCAGCAGCGACGCGAATACCAGGTCGCGCAGTTCGTTCGGCAGACTCGCCACCTTTCGCACCTCGAACTTCGTCGCCGCGGAATCGGTGTAGAGGCCGTTGTAGGTGGCGTTGCTATGAATCGCGGCGCGCCCTTCGACGGCGAAGCGAACGCTCGGCGATGCGTCCCATCGCAGCAGCGCGCCAAAGCTCTTCGCGTCGGGGCCCAGTTCGTCGCCGAGCAGTCGGCCGTGGGTCGTCATGCCGCTGGTGAGCGCACTGTGCGAGGAGGTAATGATGCCCATGTGCTTCGCGCTCAGGTGCAGCGACACGGAAGGCGTACCGATCTGCGGGATGATGATCGCCACGCTCTGCGAACCGTACCCCGTGAGCAGTTTCGGCAGCCGGTGCGGATCGAAGTCGTCAATGAGCACTTCGCCCAGGAGCGTTATGCCACCCAGCGCCGCGATGCGCCACCGCGCGTCCGCGCCGATCACCTTGTCCGAGTCCACGTCGAGCGCCCGCGTGGTGTCGGTGTAGTTGTGCGTGCGAAAGACGTCGATGAATGGCAGGAAGTCAATGAGTCGGTCCAGGTTGCTGGACGGTCGGCCACCCTCGCCGCCGAAATGATTCATGAAGATGCCGCCCAGCTCGATCGCGGGTGTTGGCTGCACGCTCACCTTGTACGCGACGAGCTTCGAGTGGGAGCGCACGTTGCTTCGGCCCATGTCGGCGACGACCAGCGTGCCCTGCACCGGCCCGAACAATCGCAGCAGTCCGGGAAGGACGAACGGTGCATCGCTGCCCAGCGAGATCATGTCGAGCGCTGGCGCGTCCGAGGCGAGGAACAGCCCGTCGCCCTCGCGCTGCGCCCACCCAAACTGCTGGCGTCCAACTGAAAGCGCGACGTTGCGGAACCGCATGCGCGCAGACGCGACCAACAGCTCGCCGGTTGAGCCGGAGATCGTCGTGTCGTCGGGCCAGCGCGCCTCGATCCGCTCGCGTGCCTGGAACGCAAACCATCGCGTCGGCTCGATGCGCTGCGCCAGCTCGAGCGATACCTGTTCTCCCCGCGCTGCGGGGTGCCCGAGTCGTCGCCGCGCCTGCGGATCCATCGTCGCCTCGATGAGCCGAGTGCCAGGCGTGACGAAGCTGCGGCGGTTGGCATCGGTGCTGGACGCAGTGAGCAGGGCGCCGTCCAGCAGCGATGCCTCTGGTTGCGCGGTCCCACCCTCGTCGTCGCGCCCGGCTTGCTCGACCCGGTTCAGCAGCGCGTCTGCATAGTCGCGCACCGTTTCGCTCAGCCGCGCCTGCGAGCCAGCAGGCCCATCCATGCGTTGGCGCGCCACACGCGCGATGCGCGCGATCTCGCGTCGCGAGTATGGCCGCTGCCCAATGATGATGGAATCCAGGACGCCAAGCTCGGAGAGCCGGTCGATGTCCGAATAGACGAGATTGCTCGCCGGAACGAGCGCCGTGTTTTGCGCGAACGCAGGCACGGATTGCGTTGCCAGCAGCGCGGCGACGAACGCGAGTCGGGAGGCAGTGAGGATGGGCACGAGCGCAAGTTATTCCGCGTCACCAGTCCAACAAAGCGCCGACGCCAGCCCTCTGCTCCTGTCGTTCTGCGCATTCGTCTCCTACGATTGATCCACTCGGCCGTGAGCCGACGATGCAGCCGACGTCATCGCCTGCTGACCCAACACTAGCGAGCTGGAGTTGAGCTGATGAAACGTCTCCTCGCTGCACTACTCGTCGCCAACGCCGCCGGCGCACAGGCGCCCCTTGTCGAACTGCGCAGCGGGCAGGTGATCACCACGTCCGTTCGCATTGCGCGCCGCGTGTACGACCTGCGCGCACACCCGTCGGTCGACTCCGCCGTCATCATCATCCGCGGCAACGACATCACCGTCGACTTCAACGGCGCTGAGCTGCGCGGAACGCCGCTCAGCGCGGACCCCGACGTCGCTGCCGGCGTCGCCATCCGCGTCGACGGCGGACGCAACGTGCGCATCCGCAATGCGCGCGTCCGCGGCTATCGCGTCGGCCTCATGGCGGTCGGCACGCGTGGCCTCGAGCTCGCCGACAACGACATGAGCCACAACTGGAAGCCTCGGCTCTTCAGCCTGGTCGAGCACGAGAGCCTCGTGGACTGGATGTCGTACCACAAGAACGAGAAGCGCGAGTGGCTCCGCTTCGGCGCCGGCATCTATCTCGACGGCGTTACCGGCGGCGAGCTGCGCGGCAATCGCGTCGAACAGGGCATCAACGGCCTGATGCTCACGCGCAGCGACTCGCTTCGCATTCACGACAACGACTTTTCGTTCAACTCCGCGCTCGGCATCGCACTCTATCGCTCGAGCGACAACACCATCGTCAACAACCGCATCGACTACGACGTCCGAGGCTACAGCCACGGCTTCTTTCGCCGAGGACAGGATTCCGCCGGGCTGCTGATGTACGAGCAGAGCTCGCACAATGTCGTCGCGTGGAATTCCGTCACCCACGGTGGCGACGGGTTGTTCCTGTGGGCGGGCCAGAGCACGATGGACACCGGCCAGGGCGGCGCCAACGACAATCTCTTCGTCGGCAACGACTTCAGCTTCGCACCTACGAACGGCATGGAGGCCACCTTCAGCCGCAACGATTTCATCGGCAATCGCATCGAAGGCAGCGACCACGGCCTGTGGGGTGGCTACAGCTTTGCGTCGCGCGTTATCGGCAACTGCTTCGCACGCAATCGCATCGCCATCGCCATCGAGCACGGCCAGGACAACACCATCACGTCCAATCGCTTCGACGGTGACTCTACCGGCGTGAGTCTCTGGGCCAATGCCATCGAGCCATCTGACTGGGGCTACCCCAAGCATCGCGACACGAAGAGCCGCGACTATCGCATCGTGAACAATCGCTTCGCCGCAAAGAAGGAAGCGATGAGAATCCTCAACACGTCTCCAGTCGACACCACCGGCAATCAGGTCGTCGCGACGCCCGCCGCCTCCTGTGATCCCGCGGCGCTCGTGCCCGCCGATGTCTGGGCGACGCTGGCGCCGAGACTCCCTGCGGGCAGGCGTTCGGTTCCTGCGTCGCCAGCCGCGCGTCTCGACCGCTCGTCCATCGTCGTGGACGAATGGGGCCCCTTCGACTGGCGCTCGCCTAAGCTGTGGCCCATCGACAGCACGCGTGCAACACCGCTGCGCCTGCGAGTGCTCGGGCCTGCCGGCACGTGGCGTGTCATCGCGCAGCGCGGCGCAACGATGTCCTCGGCCAAGTCTGGCCGCGTTGGAGACACGCTCATCGTCTCGCCGGATTCTGCTGGCGACTGGTCGGTGACGCTCGAGTATCGCGGTGGCGCCACTGTTTCGCCGCGCGGCGAGCGCCGGGCTCCCGGTGTGCCGTATCGCTTCTCATACGAGCGCTTCGAACCGGGCATGGATTGGACAGTACGGTTCTTCCGCTGGACTACTGCCGACAGCGCCGCGGGAAAGCTGACGCCAGCCGCATTCGACTCACTCACGCGCGGTGCACCGATCCTTACGCGTCGCGAGCGGCGGCTCGACTACATGTGGTACCGCCCGACCATTCGCGAGCTGCCGCAGGCGCGCTTC
Source organism: Gemmatimonadaceae bacterium (assembly GCA_031407575.1). GTDB lineage: Bacteria > Gemmatimonadota > Gemmatimonadetes > Gemmatimonadales > Gemmatimonadaceae > AG11. The sequence continues at coordinate 16,328 of JANOIJ010000290.1, forward strand.
GCCGCCGAGGCGACGACTGCAGTCGTGCTCCCGGCCGGCCAGTACACGCTGCGCACCATCAGCGACGACGCGATTCGCGTCTGGGTCGATGGCGTGCTCGCGATCGACAATTGGACGCCGCACGAATCTGCCGTCGATTCTGCGCCGCTGGCAGCGGGTCGCCACGACATCCGCGTGCAGTACGCCCAGGTGGACGGCTGGTCCGAGCTTCGAGTGGAGGTGGTTCGGGGCACGCAGCGGTCCGTCGGGTCCGCGGGTCCACATTGAGGGGATCTCGTTCGCGCCGGTGCAGTGGCGCCGCGGAGACGCATGTGCTGTCGCGAAGAAGACGTTGCGGCTGGGCATCGCCGCGACTTGCTATCGATCCAACTTCTGTTTTGCGTCCAGAATCATCTGCTCCAACCCCGCCGAATCAGGGGCAATCGCCAAGAGCTTACCGTTCACGATGAGCGTCGGTGTTCCCAGGAACTGCATTCGCCGGGCAATCTCCGCACCGCGATCAATGGCAGCCACTGGTGCACTGCTTCGGTAGCATGCACTGAATCCGCTAGTGTCCCGAACCCCGGCGCGTCGAGCCAACTCTGCAAAAGGCACCAAGCCAAGCGAGTCGTGACTGGCATACAGCACATCATGATATTCGCTGAATCGGCCTTGCTCGCCGGCGCATTCGGCCGCGCGAGCGCTCGGATACGCGAGCCTGTGGTATGGCAGTGGCCAATGAATGAATACGAGCGCTACGTCCTGCTGATGACGACGAAGGACCGGCCGCGCGATCTCCGAAAACTGTGCGCATGCAGGGCATTCAAAATCACCAAACTCGATGATTGTGAGTGCCGCACTCGCCGGTCCCATGCGATGGCCGTCTTTCTCAAAAGTGCGCCACTCCGGAATGAGGCGGTCTACCCTGCCTGATGGATTCGTCTGGACGTTTGCCGCCAATCGCGGTCCGGCGAACTCCCTGTGCACGACCACACTGGCTATGGCGAGCGCGCTAAGAGCAATCGCCGTAGTCGCGACTGTGATCAAAAGCTCGCGTCCCTTCATACAAACCGATCCGATTCACACACAGCGACGCCTCTGTAGCGATGGGTCAAGCGCGTCTCCCGCCATTCGTCACAAATACTTCGCCTACGCCAAAGGATCAAGCAGTTGAGGAACGCCGCCAAGCGTGGGCGTTCCTCTCCCTCCCCTCTTCCCGCCCTGTCATATCCTTCGACTAAGCCACGCTCAACGCTCCCAGCAGGCCGACTACCGGTAATGACACTGCACGTATCCGGAGGTACAGTTTGCGTCCCAGAATCTGCTGTATGGTGGATTGGGGCACGGATACGTCTGGTTAGCAAGGCAAAACGCTTCCAGATCGCTCGGGCACTCACCGGCGTAGAAGTTCAACTCACAGGGATTGAACGGCGCTGCTGCCTCGGCCTTCGGGGGCAGAGCCAGCGCAAAAACGCTGAGCATCAGCGCCACCACTGCACTTGCGAGTCGCTTATACATGATCACCCTCCACAATGAGAAAGTGTTCTCCTCGCCCGCCTGGGGCGAGCGCCTCGAAGGTGTTGGTTGCGTGGCGCAGTCGCAAGCGAACTCATATATTGTCGGGTCTTCCGGATTTCGAGTGGGGCTATGAAGGTAAAGCGCTTAACGATTTCTTAGCGCGCGCCCCAAATCAAACTCGCCGGTCGTTGCAGCGGAGCGGCAGCATGCGGGAAGGAATGCTTACGCGCACGCGATTCGCGGCGTACCGTTAGATGTCCTCCTTCGTCCTCGTGCAATGCGCCATCTCCCATTCGTACTGAGTGCGCTGCTCGCCATTCCGGCGGACTCACAGGTCCCCGCGGCCGAACCTCGTGTCGTGCGAGGCGTGGTGTACGACTCCGTCGCGTCAGCGCCGCTGGCGGGAGCGGTCGTGCAGGCGGCGCTGGTCGACGCCGGGCCGGACGCACGTTCGGATTCTACCCCGCGCGTTTTCTGGACACGCACGGATTCCATGGGCCGCTTTCAACTTGCTGGGTTGCCGCTCGGACGCTTTGCGATTGGCTTCCAGCACGAAGCGCTCAACGCCCTCGGGCTCGAATCACCGTTGAATGCCTTCGTGCTCGGCACGGATTCCGGCGTCGCCTTGAATCTCGCAATTCCCGGAGGCCCATCGGTCCGCGCACAGCGGTGCGGCGTCCCTGCGCCCGCGCGGAGGAACGACGGCATGCTCGCAGGCTACATCACCGATGCGCGCCAGGCGAGCACGCTCGCCGGTGCCGTCGTCCGCGTGAGTTGGCTGGAAATTGCGCTCGACAGGAACGACTTCCATACCGTGCCGAATGGCGTCAGCGCAGTCGTGGGCGACGATGGGACGTATCTCGCGTGCGGCGTCACCAGCGAGGCGCCCGTCTCCATCACGGTCACGCGTCCAGGTTTTCGCGAAATCGACGGCGTGATCGCCGTGCCGGTGGGCGGCGCGGCGCGCCAGGATTTCCGTCTCGCTGACTCGAGCACTGTGCGTGGGAACGGCGTGCTCTCCGGACGCGCCGTGCATGGCGACGGCTCGCTCGTTGGATCCGGTGCCGTCACCATCGACGCGCTTGCCCTCTCCGCGCCCATTCTGGGAGGGGCATTTGCGCTGGCCGGCATACCCGCAGGCACCTGGGTGGTGGAGGCACGGGCCATCGGATATGAGCCGCACTCGTCGCTCATCGACGTCGCCGATCGTGGCAGCGCGAACGTGCGCTTCACGCTGAACCGGCGCGCGCAAATGCTCGGTGCTATGACCGTCATCGGCAAGCCGAGTGGTGGGTTGAAGGTGCTGAACGAAATCGTGGGCCGAAGTCGCACGACTGCCGGGAAGGTGTTTCTGCCCGGTCACGCCGCGCTCAAGGCGGCGTTGTTTCCCGGCGACGTCCTGCGAGCGGCACCGGGCTTTACCTACCTGTCACCAGACTCGGTGCACGCACGCGGTTGCGGGCCGCAGTCGCCCGGCAAGAAGCTGATCGTCTATCTCGATGGCATGCTGTTCACCGCCGGTTTCTCCGAGCTGCGATACGCCATTCGGATGGCAGAGACGCTCGCGGTCGAGGCGTATCAGGACGTTGCCCTCGCGCCAGTGCAGTGGCGCAATCCAGACGCGTGTGCCGTCGTGGCCGTCTGGTCGCGCCGGTGACGCGGACATTTGCTTGCGGCGCCCCGCACACAGCGGCAACTTTCATCTCCCTTTTGCAGGATTGAACACATGTCGTACAAGATCCTTCGCGCGTGCGTCGTCCTCGCCGCAGTAAGTGCGTGCGCCAAGCCCGCGCCGTCGTCCGCGCCACTGCCGTCGCCGGAGCCGGGTGTCATCATGTCCGCGGATCAGGCGCAGCCCACCGTGAACCGCAATCGCGACATCATCACCAAGGAAGAACTCCAGGCGCCTGCCGTCAACTCGCTGAGCGCGTTCGATGTGGTGAGGACGTTGCGGCCACATTTCCTGGCCCAGCGTGGCAAGAACAACGTTCCCGTCAAGGACGCCAACGGGGCGCACTACACGGACGATGAAGCCGGCCAGCCCCACGCCTCCATCGACGGAGCGAAGGTCACCGCGCTCGACGAGCTGAAGAGCATCAACGCGAATCAGCTCATCGAAATCCGATACCTCACGCCATCGCAAGCGATGCAGAAGTTCGGTGGGTCGGCGCGTCAGGGCCCGGTCATCCTCGTTCGCACGATGTAGAGTCCCGGCGTCCGGGGGCGGGCGGTAGGGCCCACGAGGCTTCACGCCTTGGTGGGCCCTTTCCGTTTCCACGCGAACGGGAAAACAGCGCGGGGCACTCAATCGAGTGCCCCGCGCTGCAATGCTATCGCGATCCCTCTACTACTTGTCCCACCACACTCTGGTGAGATACGTGTTCGGACCCTGACGCGTAATGGCGTCAGCCAGGGCGACCGCGTTCACTGTCTGCTCGTCACCGGAATACAGCAGGCGACGCGGAACTTGCGGCACCTCAGGGTACATGCTCGGGCCCGGCTTGATGGATGCCGGGTTGCCCGTGCGACGCCACTCGCTCCACGCTTCCTGACCTTGGTTGAAAAGCGCGATCCACTTCTGCAGGCCAATCTGCTGGAGGCCCGTAGCGCCGCCGGCATACGCGACGCCCGGCTGCGCAAGGTACGCCGCTGCCTCCGCAGCTGTTCCGCCCCACTGCGCGATGGAGGCTGTTACGCCGGCGTTGTAGTGCGATGCCGCCGTACCAGTCACACCGCCAATGCCCCTATTGACCGCCTCGGCGAGGATGAACTCAACCTCGGCATACGTCAACAGGTTCGACGGCGTCTGCTTGCCAGCGGACGTGCCGAAGGTGCCGTACACCGTTGCGCCAGGATAGAAAATCGCGCCGACGCGGGACGTCGTGTTGAAGAACGGAGTGACCGTCGCGTTGGTGAGTCCGTTCTGCAAGCCGGTGTATTTCGTCGGATCGGCCTTCGTGGGCTGAGCGAACACCTTCACGCGCGGATCAGCAAGCGCGTTCATCGTGTCCAGCAGCGTCTTGGCGACACGATGATCATCGCGCGTAGCGAAGTTCGTTGCCCACTGGTTGTCGTACAGACCGTCGCCCGGCCACACGAGCCTCGCATTCTCGGCGTTCGACGAGATCAATCCGCCCGAGAATGCCGCCGCGAGTTCCGTCGCGGCCTTGGCGGGATCCGCCTTCACCAAGCGCAGCGCCATGCGGGCACGCAGCGAGTTCGAGAACTTCACCCACTTTGCGACGTCGCCCTTGTAGATCGGGTCGGCGTTACCGAGTCCGCCGTCTGCACCCGACAGGCCGCCCTTCATCTCCGCACTCGCGTCCGTCAGGGTCTTGAGCAACCCGTAGTAGATGTCCTTCTGCGGGTCGTACTTCGGCTTGATCGGCGATCCGGGGATGTCACCCTTCAAGGCTTCGCTATAGGGAATATCGCCCCACAGGTCGGTCATGTTTTGGTAGATCCACGACTGCATCACCTTGGCCGGTCCAGACGTGTTCTTCAGTCCCGACGTGGTGCCGGCGTCAATCACCTTTTGCAGATCCTCGAGAGGACCGATGTACTGGCCGGTGAACAGCCCACTGACCGTCGTAGGCCGAATGCGCCCACGATCCTCTTCGACGTATTGCACCTGGGCGATGTGCTGCGCCCACAGCGACGTCATGGAGAGCGTCGTCCCCCCGCCGGTCCAGGTCTGGATCGTCGAGCGCGTCGCGCTCGTGAACAACGCCTGCGCCGGTGCGCTGCTGGGGTTGTTAGGGCTGACGTTCAAGTCCGTCAGGTCGGTTTTGCAGGCCGTTGCCGACACCGCGGCAAGGCCCAGCATAGCGACCGAGAGTCGAGCGACTTTCATGTGTACTTTCTCCCGGTTGTTCACGGCGTGAACGAAAGGTTGATACCGAACTGGCGAGTGGTGGGCATGGCTCCCATGTCGAAGCCCTGGCCACCGTTGCCGGCGCTGGTCGAGTTCTCGGGGTCGTAGTTCGGGAAGTCCGTCCACGTCATCAGGTTGCGTCCAACGAGCGCGATGTTCAGGCCTGACGCGCGCATCTTCGACGCGAGCGATGCCGGCACTTCCCAGCTCATGCGAACCTCACGGAGCTTGATGAAGCCGCTGTTGTACAACGCGGCCTCGGGCACAGGATACACACTGTGGTTGTAGTCCTCAGCCGTCACGTTGACTGTGTTCGGCTTGCCCGTGGCCTTGTCGATGCCATCCACCACGAGGCCCGGGTTATTCCAGTCGACTTCGCGGCCCTTGAGGGTCGACTCGAGGATACCGGCGTACTGTCCCCACCAATTGCCGATCGAGAAGTTCTGGCCGCCGCGGCGCGCGTCGAGCAGCGTGCTGAGCGACACGCTCTTGTAGCGGAACTCGTTCGACCATCCGCCGGTCCAGTCCGGGTTCACGTTGCCGAGGATCCGCTTCGAGGTCGTCTGAATGGGCAGGCCGCCGGCAGTGAACAACTTGCCCGTGACAGTATCACGCTCGTAGGCGTATCCCCACAGCACGCCGTATGGCTCCCCTTCGCGAGCCTGGATCTCCGCGCCCCACTGCGCGGCGATCTGCGTGGCGGCGAGTCCGGGAGCCAGAGAGTCCACCTTGTTGCGGTTGCGGACCCAGTTGACCGTGGAGGTCCACTGGAAGCCGTTGGCCATCCGAAGTGGCTTGGCCGTGATGCTCATCTCGATGCCGCGGTTGGTCACCTTGCCCGCGTTGATGACGGCCGAGCTGAAGCCCGTCGCAGGCGCCACAGTGAGAGGGATGATCTGGTCGCGCGTCACCTTGTTGTAGTAAGTCGCGTCAACCGTGATCCGGTCGTCGAACAGTGCGAACTCGACCCCGCCTTCCTTGCCCGTCGTCTGTTCGGGCCTGAGGACGGAGTTGGCCGACTGGTTGTCCAGGCTGTACTGGCCGAGACCGCCAAACTTCAGCGCGTTGCCGAGGTACAGCGTCCGGAGCTGATACGGGCCGGCGTCGGAACCGACACGCGTCCAGCCACCGCGGAGCTTGAGGAACGACAGTACGCCATTGTCCGTCATCGCGGGCATCAGGTCGGACAGCACCAGCGCACCGTTGACGGACGGGTAGAAGTACGACGCATTCTCCTTCGGGAGCGTGGAGGACCAGTCATTGCGCCCCGTCACTTCAACGGTCAGGTACTTGTTGTACGTCGCGATGGCCGAGCCGTACGCGGAGTTCACCTGCGAGTGAAACTCGGAATTCGTGACCGTTGGTACGATGCCGGCGTTCGAGAGATTGTAGATGCCCGGAACCAGGATTCCTCGTGTCCGGTTGTCATCGTTGTAGGCGTCGTTGCGACGGCGGTTGCCGCCGAAGTTGCCGGTGAGCTCGATGTTGCTGAACAGGTGGCGAGCCGTGAGCAGGCCTTCGACGTTCGTCTCGCGAGCGCGGTTGCCCGTGTTGATGAATCCACCGTTGTACGACGCGTCCGCGTTATCAATGTTGCCCTTCGCGAACAACTGCTGGGTGGTGTGGCGATAGGAATCGCCGCCACCGCGGACGAGGCCCGTGAGCCACGGTGCGAACTCGTAGCTCGCCGAGGCCTGCGCGATCACGCGATCGCGGGAGTCCGGCGCTGGGTTCTCATACTGCTGCCACCACGGGTTCCGATGGTAGTTCTCGTTCCAGTTGTACAGGGAGCCGTCGGCGTAGCCGAACTGGCTGCCCGTGTTGTAGTACTTGGCCTTCAGCCCGTCGACATCGACCTGGCGGCCGAACCACGTGAACGTCATGAAGGGGTTGCCTTCCGTATAACCGTTCTCGGGGCGGTTCAAACCACTGTTCTGCGTGTACGTTAGGTTCGTCCCGATCGTCAGCTTCTCCTTGATCGTGGCGTTGGCCGAAATGGTTCCGCTCAGCTTGTTGAGCGACGAATTCGGGACGATACCGCGAACGTCTTCTTTCGTCAGTGACACGCGGGCACCCGCATTCTCGCTCGACGTGGAGATGTTGAGGTTGTTCGAGAACGTGCTGCCGGTGCGGAAGAAATTGCGCACGTTGTCCGGGTGCGCAATCCAAGGCTGTGCGAGACCGGAGAATTGGTCGCAGCCAACACTCATGTCGTACGCGAGCGGCTGGATGTACTTGCCAGCCGCATCCGTCTTGTAGATGCACCCGTGCGTGCGGCCGTCGAGCTTGGGGCCCCACGACTCATCGGCACCGTCGTTCACGCCGGAGCCCTGGCCATCGACGTACAGGAACTCGCCAACGAACCCTTGCCCGTACTGGTTCTGGTACGACGGGAAAACCGAGAGGCCGTCCGCCGTCGCGCGCGACGTGAAGTTGATCCTCGTGCCACGAGCCATGTTGCGGCCGTTCTTCGTCGTGATGACGATGGCGCCGTTCGAGGCGCGTGATCCGTAAAGGGCCGCCGCGTTCGGTCCCTTGAGCACCGTCAGCGACGCGACGTCGTCCAGGTTCAAGTCCGAGATCGCGCTGCCGTAGTCGCGACCACCGCTCGCTGACGCCGTGGAAAACCCCTGGTTCGAGATGGGCTGTCCGTCCACGATGAAGAGCGGCTGGTTGTTGCCAAGAATGGAGCCCGCGCCACGGATCACGATGCGGGACGAGCCACCCATATTGCCCGACTGGTTGATCTGGAGACCGGCGACCTTGCCCGACAGCGCGCTGATGAGATTCGGCTGCTGCGTCTTGGTCAGGTCTTCGGCCGAGACCGTCTGCTGCGAGGTGCCGAGCGTGGCCTTTTCGCGCTGCTGGCTGAGCGCGGTGACGACCACTTCGTTGAGCTGCGTGGCTTGCTGAGTGAGGGCAAAATCGACGTTCTGCCGCGCGCCGCCAAGGACGACCGACTGCCGAACAGGGCGGTAGCCGATGAGCCGGGCGGTCAGGTTCGCGGCGCCGGTGCGAGAGCCCGGCACGTTGAGCGTGTAGCGGCCATCGGTACCGGTCACGGCGCCGAAGGAGGTCGCCTCGACGAGGATGGTAGCGCCGGTGATCGGCGCCCCCGCCTTGTCGGTGACCACTCCGGTGATGACGGTGGCGGTCTGCGCAACCGCGCTCGACGCTCCCATGGCCAGCAGTACAGCGACCCCACTCGCAAGCAAAGAGCGAGACAAGCGGTGTGACATGGTCCAAACCTCTCTTGAAGAAGTGTAGTCCGACACGTTCATCGGCCAGGCCTGTTGCGGCTGGCGAACAAATCGCATCCCGAGTCCGCTCGAGCCCCTGCATCGGGGCGGCAATGGACTATCGGCCGACCTGCGACCCGATCTTCCGAACTTTCGCGCGGGAAGAAACCACAAGGCTCTGCGCCGCTGTGCCGTATGGCGCCGACGTGGCTGTAGCGCCACTGGGAACCGAAGCCATACCTCCCGCCAAGCGTCACGGGGAAGAGCGGGTTGCGTACAGCAGAGCTCGCGAATTCGTACCAGCGCCCTGAGAAAACAGCGCATCGCCGTCCGCTCACCGCTGCCGTGCTCCTGCGACTGGGATGACGATGCAACAGAGAAGCGCCGTGCTCATGCGCCTGTCACTCTTTCTCACCCCGATAGTATCCAATCCGTCACAGCGCGAGCAAGAGGCCTTCCCGCATCCGTACGAGGCGGCCATCACTGGCAATTCGTGCCACGGCTCGCGCGGACGGGCTCGCTCAAGCGACGCTCATGCCTCTCATTGGGCAGTCCGGGGTAGACCCGTCCAAGATGCTGTCCAGACGGATGGCGCAAATGGCGCTGCGGGGGTGTCCTGCAGCCTCAAACTGCGGTGGGACGCGGCACGCCGTTATCGACCCGAACATCGGCGCCGGCCTGCTCCAGCCGGCCTCGCAACCGCTCCGGCAGTCGCGCGCGGATGACCATGTGCTCGCCCTCGCTCCGCTGCTCGAGCACCTCGCCGTGCTCGTGGATCTCCGCCAGCAGCTTTCCCTCGCGTGGGTGCAGCCACACCTCGGCAACAGGCCGGCGCGCGCGCATCGCATGGCGCAGCGCGCGACGCAGCGGGTCCAGCCCATGCTCGGCCTCGGTGGACACGAACACCGCATTCGGCACCAACGCGGTGACTCGCTCCTGCAACGCCAGCGCTGCCTCCTCACTCAACAAGTCCATCTTGTTGATCTCCAGCAGCGTCGGCTGGTCGGTCACGCCAAGCTCGCCAAGCACCTGCTCCACCACCATGCGCTGCTCCTCCCACAGTGGATGACTGGCATCCACCACGTGCAGCAGCAGGTCGGCATCACGCGTCTCCTCGAGCGTCGCGCGGAACGACGCGACCAGGTGATGCGGCAGCTTGCGGATGAACCCAACCGTGTCCGTGAGCAGCGCCTGCGAGTTCTCGCCCAGGTCCACCTCGCGCGTCAGCGGGTCGAGCGTCGCGAACAGCCGATCCTCCACATGCACGTCCATCGCGCCCGTCATCCCCCGCAGGATCGACGATTTCCCGGCATTCGTGTACCCCACGATGGACGCCTTGAACGCGTTCGCTCGGCTCTGCCGCTGCACCGCGCGGTTCTGCTGCACGTGCGCCAGCCGCTCCTGGAGCAGCTTGATGCGGTGGTTGATCAGCCGACGGTCCGTCTCGAGCTGCGTTTCACCGGGACCGCGCACGCCGATGCCGCCGCGGAACTTCTCGAGGTGTGTCCACATGCGCGTCAGTCGCGGCAACGTGTATCGCAGCTGCGCGAGCTCCACCTGCATCCGGGCTTCACTGCTGCGCGCGCGCGTGGCAAAGATGTCCAGGATGAGCTCCGCGCGGTCGACCACCCGCGTGCCCACCATGTCCTCGACGTTCTTCCCCTGGCTCGGACTGAGCTCGTCGTCGAAGATGATGAGCGACACGTTGCGGTCCCCCACCATCGTCTTCAGCTCATCGATCTTCCCCTTGCCGAGATACGTGCCGGGATGCGGGCGGTCGAGCTGTTGCGTGAGGACGCCCACCACCACGGCACCCGCCGTGTCCGCGAGCCGCTCCAGCTCGCGCAGGTGTTCGTCCAGCGACTTGCGCGCTCCCGCGCGCTTGAGCGGCGCGCCCACGAGGAGCGCCCGCTCCACTGGATGCGTGACGGTGATCAGTTCGCGTGAAATGCGACGAGCCTCTTATTGGCGCGAGGTGCCGGTCATCGCGTTGAAGCGACCGGTGGCTGAGTACGGAACCGTGAAGTTACCGACCACCGTGCCGACGGTGACGTCACCGTTCACGCGATAGTCGACGCCGCCCGTGTTGAGTAGCTGGCGACCCGCTGCTCCGATGCCGGAGTACGTGAAGCTGACGGGGACCATCACCACAGTCGAGTCGTTCTCGTTCACCGTGAAGCGGCTGTCCATCGTACCCGTCGCGACCTGCACGTCGGTGCCCACCAGCACGTTGTACGTCATCTTCGTGGCATCCAGGCGGTAGCCATTGGGATTGTACACGCTGAGCCGCACGTCGAGGTTGCCGCCCGTGAGCCCCACACCGTTGAGCTTCACGTCCCGCAGGTGGACGATGGGCTGTTGAAAAGCCTGCTTGCCGAGCACGCTGCAGCCGGCGAGGATCGCGATTGCGGCAGTAGCCGCACCAAACATGACACGACGCATGACCTACTCCTTGTGTATTGGTTGTCCGGTGTCGTCGGCGTCCCCCTCACCCTCCCCCTTGCCCTGCTCACGCCGCCGCAGCTCCTCCCACCACGCCAGCCGCTTCGCGATCTCCTTCTCGAAGCCGAAGGGCCCGGGCGCATAGAACGCCGAGCCGGCCAACGCGTCCGGCAGGTACTCCTGCGGGATGTATGCCTCCGGAACGGCATGCGCGTACTGATACCCCTTGTTGTATCCCAGTTCCTTCATCAATCCGGTTGGCGCGTTGCGGCTGTGCAGCGGCACACCTTCCGCCGGAAACGCACGCGCCGCCTCCAGCGCCGCTTGCAGCGCGCGCATGCTGCTGTTCGACTTTGGCGCCGTCGCGAGGTAGATCACCATCTGCGACATGGGCAAGTATCCCTCCGGCGCGCCGAGCATGTGATACGCGTCACGCGCCGCGACGGCGAGCTTGAGCGCCTCCGGATCCGCCAGCCCGATGTCCTCCGCCGCCATCGCGATGGCGCGCCGAAAGATCACCATCGGGTCCTGGCCACCTTCGATCATGCGCGCCATCCAGTACAGCGCCGCTTGCGGATCGCTGCCCCGCAACGATTTGTGGAACGCGCTGAGGATGTTGTACGTCTCCTCCCCGCCCTTGTCGTACCGCGCGAAGCGCAGTTGCGCCGCGTCCCGCACCACGGGCACCGTGATCTGCCCGCCCGTGTCCACGTGCTGCGCCGCGGCCTCGAGAATCGTCAACGCACGACGCGCATCACCATCGGCTTCGCGCGCGAGCAGTTCGACGGCGTCGTCCTCCACCGTCAGCCCCATCGCGCCAAGCCCGCGCTCCGTGTCGCCTATGGCGAGGCGGAGGACTCCTATGATCTCCTCGGTGGACAGCGAGCGTAGCACGAACACGCGCACGCGCGACAACAGCGCGCCGTTGATCTCGAAGCTCGGATTCTCCGTCGTGGCGCCGATGAGCGTGATCGTCCCCGCTTCCACATGCGGGAGGAACGCGTCCTGCTGCGCCTTGTTGAAGCGGTGAATCTCGTCGGCAAAGAGGATCGTTCCTCGACCCGTCTCGAGTCGCAGCTCGGCTTCGCGCACGATCTCGCGCACGCGAGGTACGCCTTCCGTCACGGCGCTGAACGACACGAACTCGCGATCGGTGTACCCAGCGACCAATCGCGCCAATGTGGTCTTGCCCGTGCCCGGCGGACCCCAGAACACCATCGACGTGACGGTGCCCTTCTCGATGCTCTCGCGCAGCGGCTTCCCTGACGCAAGCAGGTGCCGCTGGCCGGCGAATTCGTCGAGCGTGCGCGGACGCATGCGCGCCGCGAGGGGCTGCGGCGGTGCCGCGCCAGCAAACAACGATGGTCCTGCGGGCCTCCCGCGTGGGACGCGACGGTCTGCCACTGTCACGCCCCCGCGAGCAGACGAGCGAGGAAATAGGTGCCCGTGCCAGCCATGAAAGCCAGCGGCAACTGCCAACCGCCACGTGCGCGAAACTCTGGAACGAGGTTCGACATGCCCACATACAGCGTCACACCGGCGGCCAGCGCGAGTCCGTGCGTGCGCAGCGCCGCGATCTGGTCGGTCAGCACGACGCCAGCAATCGTCGCGACACCCAGCGCGCCGGCAGCCAGCAATGCGCGCCCCTTCCCCTGACCTGCCGCGAGGAACAGCGACGAGATCGCCAGTCCTTCCGGCACCTTGTGCAGAATCACCCCAATGAATACCAGCGAGCCCACCGCGCCACCCACGCCAAACCCGCTCGCCACGGCGACGCCGTCCACGAACGTGTGCAGTAGCAGCCCCATCAGCGCCGCCACGCTCACCGCCTCGCTCACGTGATGGGTCTCTTCGCCGAAATGGAAGTGCGTCCCGATGACGTGCTGCGTGATGTGCACGGCCACGTATCCGAGCAGCGCCACCACGGCCGCGGTAAATCCCCCCTGCTCGAGCGCTTCGGGCAACAGGTCGATCAGCGCGACGGCGATCATGAAACCCGCCGCAAACGCGAGCATGGCATCCAGCGCGCGCGCACTCCAGCGGGTGCGGCCTACCACCGCCGCCGCACCCAACAGGTTGGCCGCGCCCGCGACCACGGCGTACACCATCATCTGTGTCGTCACGTGCGGAGGACGCCGGCGCTCATGGCGCGCGTCACCGTCACGCGCTCTTCAGGCCCAGTCGCTCGGCGGAACCGGCCAGCGCGTTGACCAGGTCGGGCGCAGCGGGAAAAGCCTGGCGCTTGATCTTCCAGCTCTTCGCGCGCACGCGCGGCATCTCCTCCAGTCCGCGACCCTCCAGCAAATACAGCCACTTGTTCGACTTGGAATAGATGTAGAGCTCGAGATGCTCGTTGAGCGAGAGTTGGTCTTCCGACGTGTACAAACTCACCTGCGTCCCGCCGAATCGCGCCATGAGCAGCCGCAGTCTGGCAATGGCGTCGCGCACGTCCGGCAGTGGCAGCGACTCCCCGCGCCAGCTTCGTCCGCTGCGCAGGTCGTCGATGTGTACGTCCACCGCCGGCCCAAGCAGGTCCGTGAGCGTCCAGAACAGGTCGACGACCCGCTCGGCGTTCGCCACGATGTGTGCCGTGTAGACGCCATTCTCCTCGACGAACGTGAAGCCATCGCTGCTGGCGCGAAACCGTCGCCAGATCGATGCCTCAGGCTGATTGCCGCGAAATAACATTCGTGTTCAGTGCGTGGGCAGAGTGTCGGGGCCGCGCTCGATTGTCGCGACGACTCGTGGCAGCTCGTCGAGTAGCGCTTCAGGCGTGTTCCGTGCCGGTGCGTCCAGCACGTGGTCCAGCAGGGCGCCCAGAATCTTAGCATAGATGGGCCCGGGACGGATGCCTGCGCGGCGAAGATCGTTGCCGCCAATCGCCAGATCCGCCACCGCTATCGGCGCCGACAGCCGCGTCGCCTCGAACCGTCGATGCAGCATTATCACGCCCTTGGCCGTCGGCGCAGGCCGGCCCGCATCGCGAAGCGCGCTCCACCGCGCGCCGGCCACGCGCAGGAAGGCCCCCGAGTGCGTGCGCCCGAGCGCGGACATCCAGCGCCGCACCTGCTCGTCTCCGGGCGTGTCGCGCGAAATCGACGTCGCAATCACATCGCCGAGCGTCTCCCAGCGCTGCACCAGCGCCGTCGTCCACGCGGTCTCGTGCTTGGAGAAGCGGAGTGCCGCGAGTGCGTCGCGCGCCTGCATCGACGAGACATCGAGAAACAGCGCGGCAATGCGATTCGACGTTCGCTGTGGCGCGCTGCGGCCCACGAGGCCCGTGTCGCGCGACAGGCGGTCGAGCGTCGCGAGCGCGATGTCGCCGAGCGCGTCAAGCGCGGGGATCAGGACGGCCAGCGCCCCGGTGTCGCGCCAGAGACGAAGTGCGGCGCCTGGTGCGTCCACCTGCTCCATCGTCTTCACGAGCTCCTGCTGCACGCGCTCCGCGGACAATCGAGTCAGATGTGGCGCGGACGATCGAATCGCCTCGAGCGTGGCGCCATCGATGTCGAACCGAAAGCGCGACGCGAAGCGAATGGCGCGCAGCGCGCGGAGCCGGTCTTCGCGCATGCGCTGCTCCGCGTCACCCACGGCGCGCACGAGTCGCGCCTTGATGTCGGCCCGGCCGCCAAACGGATCGCGCACCTCCTCGGTGCGCGGGCGAAAGGCAATCGCATTGATGGTGAAATCGCGTCGCGCCAGGTCGTCGTCCAGGCTGGCCCCAAACTCCACCTCGGCGTGTCGCCCGTCGGTGCTCACGTCTCGCCGGAAGGTGGTGATCTCGTGCGGCACGCCCGCGTCATCCAGCACACTCACGGTCCCAAACGCGATCCCCACGGGGATTGTGCGCTTTCGCCCGAACAGCCGCTGGACCTCTTCCGGGGTTGCCGGAGAGGCCAGGTCCCAGTCCAGCGGGTGGCCGCCGAGCAACGCATCGCGAATCGCCCCGCCCACGCACCACGCCTCGAACCCAGCGTCTTCCAGACGCCGGGCAATGTCGAGTACGCTTCGGGTCGGCTGGAGACGGTGCATTCGCGAAAAAAACTGGGTTCAGGACCCTCGGGAGCCGAAGCTTAGTGCAGCGATGGAAGATTTGTAGCCAGAAGGGGTTGGCTAGGTGAAACATTTGTAGCATATTGCGTAACTCGACGCGACACTCCACCTCCGCACTCCCCCGCCCAGTGCTGACCTACCTCGACGCCGCCGCAGCGCACCCTGAGTTCAAGCGCGAGCTGATCGACTTCGTACGGGGAGCCGACTCATCGCGCATTGCGCTCGAAGGGTATGCGCCGCGCGTCAAGGTCGAGCGCGTGCTGACGCAGCTGTTGTTCGCGCATCCCACGCTGTCGGTCGAGCGCGTCCTGGTGACCGCCCGCTCCGGCTGTTCCGATTTCAAGGGCGAGCTCGTCGCGTTCACGTCCGACAATGCCGAGCATCGCTTCGCGTTCACGTGGTGTTGCTCATGGAAGGCTGAGCAGCAAGGTTGGCGCGACTGCTTCGGCTTCTGGGATCAGGCGCGCGCCGCCCGCGAATTCGGGTGGGACTGCTTCGAGCGGTGGGAACAGGCCTGAGCCACCTCGCTCCCCTGACCGGGAGCTCGAGAGTCCTCTGATGAGTGGCCGTCGCCGGTGGGCGATGATATAGTCTGCGCGCGATCGCCGACCGTGACCGACTGGTTGCGGCTCGTGCCATTGTTCTGCGTGTCGCGGCCTGCCCCGTTCGTCATCCCACTCTCAGGAGGCTGTTCCAGTGCGATACTCGCTGACGCGTGCGATTTTCGCTTTCCTGCTCGCCGCGGTCCTCAGTCGGCCCGCCCTCGCCCAGAACACGATTGTGCTCGAAGGCTCCGTGACCGGTGAAGGCGCCGCCCCGCTGGCCGGCGCGCAGGTCACCGTGGTCAACGTCTCCACGCGGGAAACCACGAACGCCACGACGCGCCCGAACGGCCAGTTCCGCATCCTCGGCTTGTCTCCCGGGCAGTATGGCGTCACGGTGCGCCTGCTGGGCTACACACCGAAGAGCGAAACCGTACAGATCGTGATTGGCCAGCGCGCTCGGCTGGAATTCGCGCTGGAGCGCGGGGCGGCCGAACTGGTCCGGGAGACGGTGCTGGGCGAGCGCGTGCGACAGGTGGAAGTGCAGCGCCTCTCTGTCTCCGCGCCGGTGATGAAGGAGGAGATCGAAAACCTGCCGCTCAACTCGCGCGGCGTGATGAACCTCGCCGGCATTGCGCCGGGCATCAAGACGTACGCGCCGCAGTCGGGCCGCACCCTGCCCTCGGGTGGCGCCGCGCCTGACTTGCGCTTCTTCAACGTCTATATGGATGGCGTGGAGATGAAGAGCCTGTTCAATGGCAACATCGTCGGGCTGGGCCAGACGGGATCGCCGCTGCCGCAGGAGGCCATCGAGCAGTTCCGCGTCTACCTGAATCCCTATGACGCGGAGTTTACGCGGGCCGGCTCGTACGTCATCAGCGCCGAGAGTCGTCGCGGTACGAACGAGTGGCAGGGGGCGGCGTTCGGCTTCTTCCAGAACTCGTCATTCATCGCGCGCAATGCGTTTCAGACCGTGCTTCCCGATTTCGGTCGCACGCAAGGCGGCGTCAACCTCCGCGGCCCGTTGATCAAGGACAAGCTGTTCATCGCCGCCAGCTACGAGGTCGCCAAGACCAATTTCTATCTCGACGTGAATCCCATCAGCGGACCATTCACACAATTCAAGGGCTCCTTCCTTGCACCGAATAACAATCACACGTTGTTCACGCGCCTGACGATGGTCTCGAGCCCCACCGTGACGTACGACTTCATGGGCTCGGCGCGCTTGCTCACAGGTGAAGGCAACTTCGGCGCGCGACTGTCGCGTGACGCGGGCATCTCGCAAGACTACAAGATCTTCACCGGCCAGCTGCGCCAGAAATACGTCGCGCCCAGCGGCAACCTCGTCAACGAGGCGAGCCTGCAGATCGTGAACTGGAACCACAACGAGGCACCACTTTTCCCCGGTCCGCAGCGCACCTATCCCGGCATCGTCTTCGGCACATCCGGCTTTCCGCTCATCTTGAAGGAAACGCATTTCCGCCTGGTCAATCGTGCCACCTTTAACGTGGAACGCGGGCCGGGCTCGCACGTGGTCAAGGCGGGAATCGAGCTCTCCAACATCGGAGCCAGCCAGACCTTTCCAACCAATCGCCATGGCTCGTTCAACTTCCTCACCGATACGTCAACGATGCCGAACACGGCGTCCATCGCCGTGGGCTTCACCGACCCGAATGGCTTGAGCGACGCCGACGCGAGCGCGACCGGCCGCACAACGGGCATCTACGTGAACGACGAATGGCGGATGGCCGAGAACTTCACCCTGTCGCTCGGCGTGCGGCACGATGCCGAGTTCAACACGATGAACAACAAGTACACGGTGCCATGGGCGAGCGATCCGGTGCTCCAGGGCATCCCCGCGCTGGCGAACTTCCTGAATCGCGGCGATCGCAAGAACCAGCTCGGCAACATCTCACCCCGCGTGTCATTCTCGTGGGATCCCACCAAGCAGAACAGGACGTTCCTGCGCGGCGGATTCGGCATCATCTACGATCGCGTCACGAGCTTCATTGGTTTTCAGGAACGGCGCAACTCAACGTGGCGCACGTACAACTTCTCGAATCCCGGTACGGTCGATCCGAACGTGCTGCGGGCGCGCGTGATTGCGGGTCAATCCGGGTCACCGGCGCCAATCCTCATCAAGCAGGACATGAAGACGCCGCACAGCCGGCAGATGTCGCTTGGTGTGGGTCACCAGTTCACGCGTGAGCTTGGGCTCAACGTGGACTACGTGCGGCAGCACATGGACAACCTGTACGTGCAGCGCAGCCCGAACTATCTCGATCGCAGCGTCACGCCGGCGCGTCGCAAGCTGACCACGGCCTATGGCGATATCGTGCTCTGGGACGACATTGGCACGTCCGACTATTCCGCGCTGCTGGTACAGGGCACCTGGCAGCGCAATCGCACGCGGTTGAATCTTGCGTACACACTCGGATGGTATCAGGGCGATTTCGACCTGGCGGGGCTGCCAAACTTTGCTTACCCGTTCCTGTTCAACCGGCAGGCGACGTCGGGGGACGAACGGCATCGTATGGTGCTGTCGACCGTAACGCCGATTCCCCTGGGGTTCACGTTCTCCGGCATCGGCACGTTCGCAAGTCCGCGACCCTTTGTCGCGATCGACGGCCGGGACGTGAACCTCAACACCGTTACTGGTGACGACTACATCGGCGGCACGCCGACGACCTCCGGCATTCGCACCACTCGGCCATCCAATGAGTGGGCGAACTGGTATCGCACGGTGGATCTGCGGCTTGCGCGGCCCGTCTTTACGCGCAATGCCACCAAGGTCAGTGTGTCGGCGGAAGTCTTCAACCTGTTCAACTGGAACAACAACCTCTCGTACGGCGGTACGCAGTTCAGCCCTGCCGGCGCGCCCGTGACCTCGTTCGGCGTCCCGACTGGCGCCTACGCGGCGCGTCAGGCGCAGGTGGGAATGCGATTGGACTGGTAGGCGCAGCGGAGTACTCATTTGTCATCCTGAGCGCGGCGAAGGATCTGCACCCGTTGTCATCCTGAGCGCAGCGAAGGATCTGCACCCGTTGTCATCCTGAGCGCAGCGAAGGATCTGCACCCGTTGTCATCCTGAGCGCAGC
>JANOIJ010000350.1:0-12430 GCA_031407575.1 Gemmatimonadaceae bacterium
CGCGGCGCCGAGTGCCAGCGCGACGTCGCGGAGCAGGGGCGCGATGGTCTCTGGTGGGACGGCGTTACCGTCGCGCAGGCGCGCGGAGAGTGTCGCGCCGTCCACGAACGCCATCACGTGGAAGGTGACGCCCCCTCGCTCGTCGGCGGCGTAGATCGGCACGATGGACGGATGCGACAGCCGCGCCGCCGCGCGCGCCTCGCGAAGGAAGCGCTCGCGCACCGTGTCGCTGCTCACCAGGTCGGGCAGCACCTTGATGGCGACGAGACGTTCCAGCCGCGTGTCGCGCGCGGCGTACACGACGCCCATGCCGCCGCGCCCGATCTCCTGGAGCAACTCGTAGGAACCGGCCAGCGCGCTGACCAGTTCGGGAGGGAGAGTCAACTAGGGCTTCCGCTTCCCGGTCGCCGAGACGTCGTCATCGTAGCTGCGAACGACGTACGTCGTGGCACGTCCGTTGGCTCGCGCGAACTCGAAGATCATGTCCGGCCGCATGACCTCGTACACCTGGCCGCTCTTGTCATAGATGCCGGGCGCAAACCAGTCCGGCGCGATGCGGATGAGCGCGAACCGCTTCATGTACGGATCGACGGGCTCGTACTCGCCCTTGAGCGTCCCGTTCTCGTACGTCACGGTGAGCGTGCTCGTGTTCACCTTGCCGCCGCTCATCGAGTCGGACTGCGTGTACACGCCGAGGAACGGCTTCGCGTCAGCCTCGGGCATGGTGACGGAGAGCGATGGCTCGACCTCCACGTCAATCGGCACGCGCGCGCGCTCCCACTGCAGTGCGAGCGTGCCGCCGTTTGCGCGCATCTCGGGCATGGAGAAGGTGAGCACGTCCGTGAACGGCGCCTTCTCGACGCGCGCGGCAAATCGAATCTGCGACGCGCTGGAATCGGGCGGATCCATATGGAAGATCCGCACCTTGGGCTCGAGCACCACCGTCCAGTCGCCGTGCTGCTTCACCACCATCCACAGGGAATACTTGCCCTTCGGCACCGCGCGTCCGTTGAGCTTCACGTTCTTGCTCACGTCCAGCGTCGTGGCCCAGTTGGCGCCTGGCGTCCACACTTCATCCCAGTGCACTGCGCGCGTGCCGAACAATGTGTCACGCCCTCGACTGCGCGGCCGAGAGTACTCCACGGTGATCTTCGTGCCGTCGATGATCTGCGACAGCGCGCTGATCTCGCTGGCGCGGACCTGCGCGCCGGCGGCGCACGGTAGCGCGACGACGCACAGCAGCGCCAGGCGGAGATGCCGAGTCATGGACATGGGCTGATGGAGGCGGTCAACCAAACTTGGCGTCGACGGCGACGCGAATCTCATCGAGCGACTTCCCCGCCTTGTGCAACCGCACCGCGAGCCGGCCCTGGCTCTGGCACACGCCACACTCGCGCGCCATGCCCTTCCCCTCGAAGCACGAGAGCAGCGAGTACAGATCCGGCGGATGCTCGCAATTGCAGTTGCAGCGGATGCCGTCCATGATCTCGGGCCGCTCGCGCACGGAGTCGAACAGGTCGACGAGCTTCGGTTTGTCGGCGAGCTGCTCCTTCGTGAGGACGTTGGCGCCCGTGATGCCGGGCCGCGGCGTCGGGTGCGGCGAGCGCGCCGCATGCGCGCGGCGGGGAAGGAGCATCGCCGCGACTGTCGCGGTCGCTGCGCCGATGAATTGTCGTCGAGATGTCATCATTGTCGCCGTTGTTGTCGTCCAGAGCGTCTTGCTTGTCGTCCCGAGCGTAGTCGAGGGACCTGCTTTTCCATTCTGTCGTCCCGAGCGAAGTCGAGGGACCTGCTTCTTGCTCACGCTTCCATCTCCTCGATGGTCCTCGGCCAATCCTGCTTCAGTAGTCTCGACAATCCGCGATCCGCGAGCAAGCGGCCCTCCGTCTGGCACCGCGCGCAGTAGTTCGTCTCGTTGTCCTTGTACCTGATCCGCTGCACCGCCGTGCCGCACACCGGACACGGCAGTCCAAAGCGCCCGTGCACCGCCATGCCTTCACGAAACGCAGTCACCTTCTCGGGAAAGCCATCGCCCGTCTCGACGCGCATGCGTTCCGTCCAGTCGAGCAGCGTCTCGCGCGTGGCGTCGAACAGGCGCGCGATCTCCTCGTCACTCAGCTTGGACGTCAACTTGAGCGGCGAGATCCGTGCGCGATGGAGAATCTCGTCGGAATACGCGTTGCCGATACCACTGAACAATCGCGGATCCGTAAGAGACCGCTTGAGCGTGTGATTCTCCCGCTGGAGACGCTCGGCGAATGCGGACGGCTTGGCATCCAGCACCTCGAGGCCGCCGCGGTCGAACTGCGCGAGCGCCGCTCGGCCGCGCACCACGTGCAGCGACGCACGTCGCTTTGTGCCCGCTTCGGTAAAGACGAGTGTCCCCGTGGCGAACTCGAACTGGGCGAGGGAAATGCGCGCTGGCACTTTCTTGCGCGCGGTGGGCGCGAGCCAGCGAAATCGCCCTGCGATCATGAGGTGGATGACGACGAAAAGCTCGTCGTCGAACGCGATGATGATGCGCTTGCCGAGTCGCTCGAGGGCGACGACGCGTCGGCCGACGAGGTCGTCGAGGGATGGCTCGACCGTCCGCAGCACGAACGGGCTCAGGATCGCGTACGCCTCGAGCTGCTGCCCGGCGATGCGTCGTTCCAGAGCCTCGATATAAACCGTTACATCCGGCAGCTCGGGCATGCGTCCAGATTAGGTCGCGAACTGGCGGATTGCCAGTCGAGCGGCGAGCGGCGAACCGCGAGCTCGAAAGACGTGCTCGAAAGACGTGCTCGAAGGGCGCGCTCGAAGGGCGTGCTCGAAGGGCGTGCTCGAAGGGCGTGCTCGAAGGGCGTGCTCGAAGGGCGTGCTCGAAAGGGCGTGCTCGAAAGGGCGTGCTCGAAAGGGCGTGCTCGAAGGGCGAACTCGAAGGGCGAACGTCAAACGCAGTGACAGCGCCGTTCTGCGTGCGTCCTGTCAGCGCCTTCGGCGTTCGCAGAGGCTGTCTGGTGTTCGCTGCTCGCCGCTCGCCGCTCTCCGCCCACCTATCTTGATCCAATGCGAATCCCACTCCTTCTTGCGTGCCTCGCGCTACTCGGCGCGCGAGCCGAAGCGCAGTCCCAAGCGCCGGCCCCAGCCGTCGTCCTCATTTCCATCGACGGCCTCAAGCCCGAGTATCTGCTGGAGGCCGACGCGCGCGGACTCAAGACGCCCAACCTGCGCGCGCTGATGAGCAGGGTGCGCACGCGCGCGGCGTCACGGGCGTCGTGCCCACCGTCACCTACCCGAGCCACACGACACTCGTGACCGGCGCGTGGCCTGCGACGCATGGCGTGCTGTCCAACAACACCTTTGATCCCTTCAACAGGAATCAGGGCGGCTGGTACTGGTACGCGAGCGACATCGAGGTGCCCACGCTCTGGGACGTCCTCATGCGCGCACGTCGCACGGTGGGCAATGTGCACTGGCCAGTGACCGTCGGCGCGGACATCACGTGGAATCTTCCGCAGTACTGGCGCACGGGGACGGAGGACGATCGCAAGGTCGTTCGCGCGCTGTCGACGCATGGGCTTTACGACGCGATGGAAAAGGACGTCGGCGTCCGCTACGCCGACGGGCAGGACGAGACCATTGAGGGCGACGAGTTGCGCGCACGCTTCGCCGCGCGGATGATCGAGCAAAAACGGCCCGCGCTGATGCTCGCCTACTTCACTGCGCTGGACCACGATCAACACGGTAACGGTCCCTTCAGCGCGGTGGCCCACGCTACGCTCGAGCGCATCGACGTCATCATCGGCATGATGATGCAGGCGTCGAAACGGGCGTACGGAACGAACGTGGTGATCGCGGTCGTCTCGGATCACGGCTTCATGCCGACGTCGAAATCACTCAACGTCATTCATGCGCTGCGGTCGGAAGGGCTGGTGCAGTATCCCCCCGGCGTCGACGACAAGCCGTCGAGCTGGACCGCCACCACGTGGGGCGGCGGCGGCTCCACGGCCATCGTGCTCAAGGACACTTCCGACGCCGCGACGCGCGGCAAGGTGGATGCGCTGCTCCGTCGTCTCGCGACGGACTCGAGCAACGGCATCGATCGCGTCATCGATGGCGCGGAGCTGCGGCGCCGCGGCGGATATCCGGGCGCAGCGTTTCTCGTCAGCCTGCGCGAGGGCTTCACCACCGGCGGCAACTCGAAGGGTCCACTCGTCGTCGACGTCAAGCCCGGTGGCACGCACGGCTACCTGCCCGACAACGCCGCGATGCTGGCGAGCTTCCTCATCGCCGGGCCTGGCATAGCAGCGGGCCGCGATCTTGGCATCATCGACCAGCGCGCGATCGCGCCCACTCTTGCGAAGATCCTGCGCGTCACGCTGCCGGCCGCCGAGGTGCAAGCTGTCATCCTGAGCGCAGCGAAGGATCTGCACCCCCGCCGCTGAAAAGCAGGGGGTCAGAGTCGGGGGTCAGAGTCGGGGGTCAGAGTCGGGTCAGAGTCCCGCGGTTGAAAAGCACGTGCAGATCCTTCGCTGCGCTCAGGATGACAACCGTGCAGATCCTTCGCTGCGCTCAGGATGACAAACGTGCATCCTTCGTTGTATCAATCAGTCCCCCCAACGAACGCCCCAGCCATGATCAACCGACTCCTCGTCGCGACGCTCGCGCTCGCCACCGCGAGCAACGCCGCCGCCCAGCAGCCCCGCGCCGTCACCGCCGCCGATTACTCCCGCGCTGAGAAGACCCTCGCGCCGTGGACCGCCCCGCTGGTGACCGGCGCGGGCGTCCGGCCCACATGGCTGCCCGACGATCGCTTCTGGTATCGCGTGCCCACGGTCAACGGCGCGGAGTTCGTCCTCGTCGATCCCGCCAAGGGCACGCGCACTCCCGCGTTCGACCAGGCGAAGCTCGCCGCAGGACTCACCGCGGCCACCGGCACCACGTACGAAGCGAGCCAGCTCCCGTTCCAGACGTACGAGTACGCCCCTGACAGCACGATTCGCGTGCGCATCGGGACGCGACGCTTCGACTGCAACGTCGCGACCGGCCGCTGCGGCGCGGCCGTCGACGATCGTGAAGCCGCGCAGATGCCGGCCGCTGCGCGGGGCGGGCGTGGTGGTCGTCCTCCAGAAGTCGCGTCGCCAGATGGCAAGCGCTCCGCCTTCATCCGCGACTTCAACCTGTGGTCGCGCGACGTGGCCACGGGCAAGGAAACGCAGCTCACCGCCGACGGCGTAAAGAGCTTCGGCTACGCCACCGACAACGCCGGCTGGAAGCACAGCGATCGCCCCATCCTCCTCTGGTCTCCCGACTCCAAGAAGATCGCCACCTTCCAGCAGGACGAGCGCGGCGTTGGCCTGATGCACCTCGTCAACACGAACAACGGCCATCCGGTGCTCCAGTCATGGGCGTATCCCCTGCCTGGCGACAGCATCATCACCACGATCCAGCGCGTCATCGTCGACGTCGACAACCCGAAGGTCACTCGGCTCCAGATGCCGGCGGACCAGCATCGCTCCACGCTCTGCGACGACGTCGCCTGCCGCGGCAGCGACTGGACGGATGTGGAGTGGTATCCGGACGGCTCGCACCTGGCGTTCGTCTCCACCTCGCGCGATCACAAGCACGAGTGGTTTCGCGTCGCCGACGTCGCCACCGGCACGGTGCGCACTGTCTTCGAGGAGGTGGTGCCCACGCAGTACGAATCGGGCATCGGCAAGGCGAACTGGCGCGTGCTGCCCGCGTCCAACGAGGTGATCTGGTTCTCCCAGCGCGACGATTGGGGCCAGCTCTACCTCTACGACCTCACGACGGGAAAGCTCAAGCAGAAGATCACGTCGGGCGCGGGGAATGTGACGCAGTTGCTGCGCACGGATGAAAAGTCCCGCACGCTGTGGTACGGCTGCGTCGGGAAGACCGCGGGCCGCGATCCGTACTTCCGCGAGCTGTGCCGCATCGGCATGAACGGCAAGGGCTTCGCGGTGCTCACGCCGGAAGTCGGCGATCATGACGTCTCGCTCTCGCCGTCCGGTCGCTGGTTCGTGGACAGTTACGCGCAACCGAATGTCCCGCCGGTCACCGTGCTGCGCGATGCGAACGGGAAGCTCGTGAGCACGCTCGAGAAGGCGGACATCTCGCGTCTCGTCGCGAGTGGATGGAAGGCGCCGCAGCCCATCACGGTCAAGGGACGCGACGGCCAGACCGACCTCTACGGCCTGATGTACACGCCGAGGAATCTCGATTCGACGAAGAAGTACCCGATCATCAACCACATCTATCCTGGTCCGCAGACGGGCAGCGTCGGCGGCCGTGGCTTCGTCGCATCGCGCGGCGACAACCAGGCGCTCGCGGAGCTCGGCTTCATTGTCGTCGAGATCGACGGCATGGGCACACCGTGGCGCTCCAAGTCATTCCATGATGCCTATTACGGACACATGGGCGACAACACGCTGCCCGACCAGGTCAGGGGAATGAAGGAGCTCGGTGCCCGGTATCCGTTCATCGATCTCGAGAAGGTCGGCATCTGGGGCCACTCGGGCGGTGGATTTGCAACCGCGGGCGCGATGTTCAAGTATCCGGAGTTCTTCAAGGTAGGCATTGCCGAGTCGGGCAATCACGACAACCGCGCCTACGAGGACGACTGGGGTGAGCGCTACCAGGGCCTGCTGGTGAAGCAGGGGACAACGGACAACTACGCCGCCGAGGCAAACCAGCAGTACGTGCGGTTTCTCACGGGCAAGCTGCTGCTCGCGCACGGCATGATGGACGACAACGTGCCGCCGAACAACACGTCGCTCGTGGTGGAAGCACTCATCAGGGCGAACAAGGATTTCGATTTGTTGATGCTGCCCAACCAGGCGCACGGCTTTGGGACGATGTCGCCCTACATGATGCGGCGTCGCTGGGATTACTTCGTGAAACACCTGATGGGCGCGGAGCCGCCGAAGGAGTACGAGATCAAGCCGCCGCAGTCGCCGCGGCCGATCCCATGACCACCTGTCATCCTGAGCGAAGCGAAGGATCTGCACTTCGGCTGTTCACGCTAGGTTGTCTGCTTTTCGGCCAGACGGCCGTCGCACAGATCCCCGCCGCCGAGTACGCCGCTCGACGCGACTCCCTCGCCAGACGCATCGGCGACGGCGTCGTCGTCGCATTCGGCAACCGCGTCCCCATCACCGATTTCGGGCCCTTCTACCAACACCCCGCGTTCCACTACCTCACCAACTTCGACGAGCCCGATGCGGCGCTCGTCATGGTGGTGAAGAACGGCAACGGCGCCAGCACGCTCTTCCTCACACCAGTCGCTCCACGTACGGCCTTTTACTACGGCGTGCGTCCCGACTCTGCCGTCGTCGTGCGCAACTGGAACCTGGGCGCGCGCTCCTTCTCGGCGCTCGCCAAAGTCGTGGATTCGCTGGCGTCCACGGGATTGCCGTTCTATCACGTTTCCGATTTCGCGAGCGCCGATTTCGCGAGACAGGACTCGCTCACGCGAGGCCAACAGTTCATGCGCTCCGTCGCCGCGCGGCATGCGGGGCTCGTCGTCAAGAACGGTCACGACCTCGTCGACCAGCTTCGCGCGAAGAAGAGTCCCGCGGAATTCGCCCTCATTCGCAAGGCCGCCGAGATCAGCAGCGAAGGCCATCGCTCGGCGATGAGGATGGCCGAACCGGCAAAGGAGTACGAGCTCCAGGCGACGCTCGAGTACGACTTCATGCGACTCGGCGGCGCGCGTCCGTCGTATGGGTCCATCGTGGGCGGCGGCGTGCACGGCACGCAACTGCACTACATGCGCGACCGCGGGGACGTGAAGCCCGGCGACGTCGTCGTCATGGACGCCGCCACCGAGTACGAGGGTTACGCCGCCGACATCACGCGCACCATCCCGGTGAGCGGCACGTACACCGCAGAGCAGCGCGCGCTCTACACGCTGGTACTCGATGCGCTCAAGGCCGCCGAGCGGAACTCTAAGCCCGGCATGTCGGCGGCGGCGGCCACGGATTCGTCGATCGTCATTCGCGAGAAGGGTCTCGCCGCACTGGGGCTCATCGAGAGCGTGGACGCGATGATCGACATGCCGTGGCAGACTAACTGCACCACCAATCCGCGCTCGTGTCGCCAGTCGATGTTCTGGATGATCCACGGCATCTCGCATGGCATCGGGCTCGCTGTGCACGACCCCGCGCAGTTTTACACGGGCGATCGCACGTTCAAGCAGGGCGACGCCTTCACCATCGAGCCGGGCATCTACATCAGCACGGCGATGCTGGACGCGCTGCCAGACACCCCTCGCAATCGCGCGTTCATCGCCAGGGTGAAGCCGGTGGTGCTGCGCTACGAGAACACCGGCGTGCGCATCGAGGACGACTACATCATTACGGACAAGGGACTCGAGCGCATCAGTACCGCGCCGCGCGAGATCGCGGAGATCGAGGCGCTCATGCGCACACGTCCCGCGCGCGTGGTGCCATGAGCACTACGCCGTGGTACGAAGCGCTTCGCTCGCGCGGGATGCAGGGCGTGCTCGGCATCGAGATCGTGGAGATGAGCGATGACAAGGTTGTCGCGACGATGCCGGTGGACGAGCGCACACACCAGCCATTCGGCATCCTGCACGGCGGCGCGTCCATCGCGCTTGCCGAGACGGTGGCGTCGATCGGTGCGGCGAACCTGATCGATCGTGAGAAGTACATCGCGGTGGGTCAGGAGATCAATGGGAACCACCTTCGGCCGAAGTCCGACGGCATCGTGACGGCCACTGGCCGTCCGATACACGTGGGTCGTTCGTCGCAGGTGTGGTCCATCGAGATCGCGGACGAGCGCGGGCGGCTGGTGTGCATATCGCGTTGCACGATCGCGATTGTGGAGCGTCGGTAGTCGGGGTCAGAGTCGGGGTCAGAGTCGGGGTCAGAGTCGGGGTCAGAGTCGGGGTCAGAGTCGGGGTCAGAGTCGGGGTCAGAGTCGGGGTCAGAGTCGCGCGGGATGTTGATCCGACTCGCAGGGAAATGAGTCGTGGTCGGAGTCGGGCCAGCGAAAGTAGGTGAAAGCACCATTCCTCAATCCGAAATGCTCGGAGTACACATGTCGCATCGCTACCTCGCAGTTGCGTTCGCGCTCGCCCTGGTCTCCTCGCCGGCGCTTGGACAGGACGTCGGCCGCATCTCGGGCGCGGTCTCGGATGTCGGTGGTCGTCCACTCGCAGGCGCGAGTGTCCGCATCGTCGATCCGCCACGACACGCAATCGTCGGCAGCGACGGCGCATTCCACATCGACTCCGTGCCCGCCGGCCGGCGGCGCATGGTCGCGCGCGCCTCGGGTTACGCTGACGACACGACGTCGGTGGACGTCCGCGCTGGCGTGATCAGTCGCGTCACGATCCGGCTCGCGCCGCCGCGCGTGAGCCGACTCGGCGCCGTCGTCATTCGTGGCCAGGCGTCACCGGGTTCGGTGCAACCGGCGCCCGACATGAAGGGCGCGATGATCCTGGCTGGCGTGAAGACGGAGGTGCTCACGATTGCCGGCGCCGACGCAAACGTCGCCGAGAAGGTGCCGCGCCAGATTTTCGCGAAGGTGCCGGGCATCTTCGTCTATGACATGGATGGCACGGGCAACCAGATCAACGTCTCGACGCGGGGGCTCGATCCGCATCGCTCGTGGGAGCTCAACGTCCGGCAGGACGGTGTGCTGTTGAACTCCGATCTCTATGGCTATCCCGCGAGCCACTACAGCCCGCCGATCGAGGCCATTGAGCGCATCGAGCTGGTGCGCGGCACGGCGGCGCTCCAGTACGGCTCGCAGTTCGGCGGATTGATCGACTACGTCACCAAGACGGGCGACACGACGCGCGCGGTGAGCGTCGAGAGTATCAACACGCTCGGGTCGTTCGGCCTGTTCAGCAGCTACAACGCTGTTGGAGGACGGATTGGGCGCGTGACGTACTACGGCTACGCGCAGGGCCGGCAAGAGAACGCGTACCGCCGCGTGAGCCGCTCCGAGGCATCGGCACAGTATCTGTCGGCGACGCTGGCCATCTCGCCGGCACTCGACCTCCGCGCCGCCGTGG
This sequence comes from Gemmatimonadaceae bacterium, assembly GCA_031407575.1. Taxonomy (GTDB): domain Bacteria; phylum Gemmatimonadota; class Gemmatimonadetes; order Gemmatimonadales; family Gemmatimonadaceae; genus AG11. The sequence goes on from JANOIJ010000350.1 coordinate 10,046, forward strand.
GGCGCTCGGCGTACACGTTTCGCATCCCGGGGCCGCTCACGGATTCGGCGTTTCGCGCCGACCCGCGTACCAATACGCGATCGCGAAACTGGTTCAGCCCGGACATCATTGTTCCCGCGCTCACGGCGGATTGGCGTCCCGACAGCAGTACGCACGTCACGGCGCGCGTGTCGGGGGTCTTCGGCGATCGCAGCAGCGTGCAGTTCGTCGGCTTCGCCAATGTCGCGGACGTGCCGCTGGCCAGCACTGGCCAGCACGCGCCGCGGCAGGTGGACATCGACAACTTCAACAGCAAGACGGCCGAGCTCCGCGCGACCCGCGCGTACACACTTGGCAGTGTGCCGTCCGTGATTGCCGGCGGAGTCGCTGTCACGGTGAACGACCTGCGCCGCAGGCAGCAGGGCCGAGGCACCTCGGGCGCCGACTATGACCTGGCGTTGAGTAGCGGCACGTTCGGCCGAGACCTGCACTACCGCACGCGGGCAGTCGCGGCGTACGTCGAGAACGCCTTCCGGTTTACGCCGCGGCTCTCGGTGATTCCTGGCGCGCGGATGGAGCGCGGACGCACGCGAATGGATGGCTTTCTCGCGTACTACGATCCGTCGAGTACGCCGCGCGACATCCTGCACGACTTTCCGCTGTTCGGCGTGCGCGCCGAGTACAAGCCGTGGTCCACCAGCGAATTCTACGGCGGGTGGAGCCAGGCGTACCGGCCGATGATCCTCAAGGACGTGCTCCCCGAGAATGCCCTCGAGCAGACCGATCCCAACCTCAAGGACGCGCGCGGCTGGACGCTCGAGGGTGGCTCGCGTGGTGTCCTCATGCATCGGGTCGCGTTCGACCTCAGCGCATTCGCGATGCGCTACGACAACCGGTTCGGCGGTCTGCTCCTGAGCGACGCGCAGGGCGCACCCTACCTGTTCAAGACCAACGTCGGCTCGACGATGACCACGGGGATCGAGGCGCGCCTCGAGGCGCCGCTGCTCGTGCGCGAGGCGGTGACCGTCAGCGCGTTCTCGGCGACGGCGTGGTTTCACGCGCGCTACAGTGCGGGTTCAGTCGCGTCGGGCGGAAAGAACGTCAGTATCGTTGGCAATCGCGTCGAGGCGGTGCCCGTGTGGATCACCCGTGACGGCGTCACGGTTCGCGGCGCGCGATGGTCGGCCACTGCGCTCGCGAGCTACACGGGATCGACGTTTGCTGACCCGCTGAACACGGTCGCCCCGTCGCTCAATGGCGCGGTAGGGAAGGTGCCGGCGTACACGATTCTCGACGTCAACGCGTCGTGGCAATTTCCGCATGTGCGTCTGCACGCGGGCGTGAGCAACCTGCTCAACGCGCAGTACTTCACCAAGCGGCCGGCGTTCTATCCAGGGCCGGGCGTGTGGCCCAGCGACGGTCGGACGGTGCAGGCATCCACGACGCTGACGTTCTGATCGGGGTCAGAGTCGGGGTCAGAGTCGGGGTCAGAGTCGGGGTCAGAGTCGCGCGTCAGAATGATGACGCACGCGTGCTTTTCGTGACGCAGATGCCAGGCGATCAGAGCAGTTTCCTGCCATGCCCCGATCCCCTCGCCGAGTTGTTCCTGGCCAGCCGCTCCACGTGATCCAGCGCGGCAACAACCGCGTCGCCACGTTCGTCAGCGCACGCGACTTCGACGTCTACTGGCACATGCTCGGCGACGCGAGCCGGCATGCCCACTGCGAAATCCACGCGTACGTGCTGATGACGAACCACGTCCACCTCCTCCTGACACCCCAGGACGAGCATGGCCCGGCGCGCCTGATGCAACACTTAGGGCGTCGCTATGTCCAATACTTCAATGACCGGCGGGCACGAACAGGCACGCTCTGGGAAGGTCGCTACAAGTCGGCACTCATTGACTCGGAGCGTTATTTCTTCGCCTGCAGCCGGTACATCGAGATGAACCCCGTGCGCGCGGGGTTGGCGGACGAACCCGCGACGCACCGTTGGTCGAGCTTCCACTGCAACGCGCTGGGCGGCGCCGACGACCTCATTACGCCGCACGCGCTATACGCGGCACTCGCTGCGAGGCCGGCGACGCAGCAGCACTTGTACCGCAGCATGTTTGAGGACGTCCTCCACACAGACGTCATCGACGAGATTCGTCGCTCGACCAACGCGGGGAGGTCAATCGGCGACACGACGCATCGTCCGATGATCGACCGCGCTTCCGACCCTCACGGACAGCCGCCTGCTCGTTGACTCGGCGTCAGATCGCAGCCGCCACCTGCGCCTTTGATCTCCCGCCGTAAACTGACTCTGACCCCGACTCTGACCCCGACTCTGACCCCGACTCTGACCCCGACTCTGACCCCGACTCTGACCCCGACTCTGACCCCGACTCTGACCCCGACTCTGACC
>JANOIJ010000358.1:0-2138 GCA_031407575.1 Gemmatimonadaceae bacterium
GCCTTCCTCGGCGCCCGGGCCAGAAAGAGACGCGATACGCACACCTGCTCGGCGGCGAGGTCGTGTATGAGCAGGACGACGCGGCGGTCGCGCCTCCCGTTGCGTCGACAGACCGCATCACGGCGCTCGAGGAGCTCACGCACGAGCTCCGCGACCAGGTGTCGGATCTACGGGCTGCACGAGCACGACATGAATGGCCACTGTCTTACTCGAACTGCTTCCTGAACGCATCGAGCTGCGCCTGCAGATCCGACACCTGGTTGCGGAGGTCGTGCGTGAGCTCCTCGAGTGCCGTGATGCGGTCTGTCGACGCAATGGGCGGCGCGACCGCCGCGTCGTCCTGCTCATACACGACCTCGCCGCCGAGCAGGTGTGCGTATCGCGTCTCTTTCTGGCCCGGGCGCCGAGGAAGGCGCGTCACGGCGGGCGCCGGCTCACGCGCGATGAGTGCGTTGAGCGCCGCTTCGACTCCGTCATGATCATCGCCTGGCAGCAGCCGCGCCGCGCGGCTCTTCACCTCACCGAGTGTCTGCGGACCTCGCAGCGTCAACACGCAGAGCACGGCCAGCTCGGCGCGTGAGAGGTCGTCGGTGTCGGCGAGGAGGTGCTGGTACTTGGGCACCCGCTCGCCGCTTCCCTGAAACGACCGCACGAGGCTCAGGCGACGAAGGACGTCGATGGCCGCGACCACCGCGCCGTCGTCGAGCGTGGTGACCGGGTCCCGATTGGATGACTGGTTGCACGCGCTGATCAATGCGTTGCGCGAGAGCGGATAGTGATCGGGCGTCGTCATCTCCTTCTCGATGAGGGAGCCGAGCACCCGCACGTCCGCCGGTCCAAGGTTCTGTGGCAGCATGCGACAACCGTATTGCGGAGCGCGTCGTTGGGCAACGTTCAGCTACGTGTCGCGACTCAGGGTCCGCCCGTATCGCTAGAACCTCACGCCGACGCGGACGGGGATGCTCTCGAGAACTCATTGAATGAGCCCTCGAGACGCGTTGGTCATCTGAATGGGATTGCCCCCTTTGCTGCAATTGTTGTTATAGTTGGCCGATTCTGCCCGGGTGACAACCGCTCCGAAGCCATCACCAGCGTGCCGGCTACCTGACGATGCATCGATCCTTCGCCGTCCTCGCTCCCTTCCTGGTCGCAGCGCTCTCCTGCGCGCGACAAGCCCCGGTCTCCTCGAATCGCGAACACCAGCCGACCGCGCGCTACCTCTTCACGTGGGTCGGCGACGAGGGCCGCGAGGACAGCGACTTCCTCGCGGTCGTCGATCTGGCGCGCGATGGCGATCGTTACGGCACCATTGTCGCGACGAAGCCCGTCGGCGAGAAAGCCATGTGGCCCCATCACACCGAGCACGAACTCGGTGCAGGCAAAATGCTCTTCGCGAACGGATTCTCGTCCAACCGCAACCTGCTGTTCGATCTGCACGACCCGCTGCGTCCGAACATTGTCGAACGATTCGGCGGCGCCGCGGAGCTGAACTTTCTGCACAGCTACACGCGACTGCCTAACGGCCATGTGCTGGCCACGTTTCAGGCGCAGGGATCCGAGAACGTGAGCCCCGGCGGCATTGCGGAACTCGATGAGCGGGGGCGCGTGGTGCGGACACGTTCTGCCGCCGACTCCTCGGCCGATCAGACGACGTTGCGCCCGTACAGTCTTGCGGCGGTTCCGGCTCTCGATCGCGTCGTCGTCGCGCTCACGTACATGCCCATTCCCACGTGGCATCGGCTCCGACCGTCCGTCGCACACGACCACGCGGGCAATCAGGTGCAGGTGTACCGATTGTCGGATCTCTCGCTGATCAAGACGATCCGTCTGCCGACGAACGACGCGCCGAACGAACCGCGCGTGCTCGAGGACGGTCGCACCGTGCTCGTGAACACGGGCGCGTGCCGCTTGTATCGCGTCACTGGCCTCGAGGGCACCGATCCGCGGCTCGAGATGATCCACGCGCAGAAGGCGCGAGGATGTGCGATGCCAGTGGTGATCGGCAACTTCTGGGTGCAGTCGAGCGCCACCGACCATCAGGTGTTCTCGCTCGACATTCGCGATCTGAAGCACGTGCGTTCGGTGTCGACGGTGACGCTCGACGAACGGCAGCGACCGCACTGGCTGGCCACCGACGG
>JANOIJ010000362.1:0-8526 GCA_031407575.1 Gemmatimonadaceae bacterium
GATGTGCAGCATAAGCGGCCGAGATGGAATCCTCGCAACAGAGTGGTCTCGGACCGCTAATACAGCCGCTCAATTGCATCTTTCAGGCCCGAGCAAGGCTGATAACGGAAAGAGCAATGCGGCCATGCACTCCTACTGGAACATTTTAATGATGCGCGATCTCGGCGCTTTCCACGCGGCGAGAATTGCGACTGCTCACGAGAAGCTTTCAGTAAATCTTACTGGAGTTGACAATGGCGGCGCTCGGAACAGCAGCGATCCGCTCGGCGCTGACTCGCGGCGGACTCGCGGGCGCGGAGATTCAGCGCTTCGGCTCCGACCGCGACTACGTGATTCGAGCACGACTCGCAGGTCAGCAGGTGGGCGTGAAGCAGACCGATGCCGTCAGCCAGGCGGTGCGTTCTGCCTTGGACGCCGACGTGGGCGCGGAACAGTATCAGGTCGTTCGCAAGGCGGACGTGAGTCCAAAGGTCGGTGGCGAACTACGACAGAAAGCGTTCATCGCGATCCTGTTCAGCTTCGCGGCGACCCTCGTCTACCTGGCATTCCGCTTCGAGTGGCGCTTCGGTTTGGCCGCCGTGATTGCCACGGCACATGACATTCTCGCGACCGTGGCATTCATTCGGTATCTCGATCTCGAGGTGAGTCTCGTCGTCGTGGCCGCGCTGCTTACGGTGCTGGGATACTCGCTGAACGATACCATCGTCATCTTCGATCGCGTGCGTGAGAGTCTACGCCTGCGTCGCACGACCGATCTCGCGACCGTGCTCAACGTCTCGATCAACGAGACGCTGCCGCGTACGGTACTCACCGGTGGTACCACGCTCGCCACCGCGCTCGTGCTGTCGTTCTTCGCGGGCGAGGTCATCAAGCCATTCGCGCTCGTGATGAGCTTCGGCATCATGGTCGGGACGTTCTCGTCGGTGTTCGTGGCGGCGCCAGTGCTACTGTGGATTTCACGACGGTGGGGCGGCACGAGATCGCAACCGGTTCCGGCACGCAAAGCGACCGCGATAGAGCTCGTGTCATGAGCATCCTTGTCGTGCGGGCAAGATTGCTCTCGTGCCATCGCGTGCTTCCCGCGAGCCGACCACCGCCAACACACCCGACCTCACGTTGCCGATCACCCTGCGCGCCGAGGATGGCAGGCTCACTCATCGGCTCGATCTATTGAGAGGATTGGTGCCATCTGACGCTCGAGTTCAGCAGCAAGCCAGCGCGGGTGCAAGAGCCCCTGACTGCTCCGGCGCACGTTGGGCTCTGGTCGCGATGCGCAGGCGAACGAAGCGACGCGGCCGCCGTCGACAACGGGCCGGAGCAACTTGTTCGTCAGGGAGCGGGAGGCGACTGAGCATCGCTAGGTACCGCGGCGGTGATCGCTTCGATGAGTTCATCAAGGACGCACTGGTAGCGATCCGACGGACTACCCATTTCGATGCCAACAACCGCTATCCGCCTACGAGCAGGTGTCCGCGACTCCGGTTCTTGCAGCCCGACAATAATTTCTCGCTCCTTGCCATCCCAGTATACGTAAATGGCGCGGGGAGGGCGTTCGAAATGCCAGGATCGATGGCCAAATGACTTCGGCGTATGCGTCTTGCTGGTCAGCACGAATTGCTGCGCGGCCAAGGCACTTGCGACGGTCGTCTCCAGCCTCGGGAAGAACGCGCTATCCCGGACTCCGGTGCGCCAACTCCGATACTGGAGAACCGCGAGAACGGTGGTGACGACACCGCCGAGCGCGACGTACTGCCAAGTTGCTATCAACTAAAGATGGTAAAATTGGATGTGAGCAGCCTAACGAGGCTGCACAACAAGTCCCTCGCGGAGTTCCTCGCGAGCGCTGTGGGAATAGCGACCTCGCCAGAGGCTCTACAATCTCAGCTGCGGGCGAGTGCAACAATCGCGCGCGAAGCGCGCCTCCGCAAATCGCCAGTCCGCTGCAGCGACACGTTAAGGGTGCACGTCGCGATGGCGATTCTCGGTTGCAGCGACACATGTGACCGCGGCATCAGGGGAGTTCGCCCGTCACCTTTCCCGCTGCGATGATCGGATCGGCGAGGATGCGTTCCACGGTACGGCGGTCGGCGGCCGTGACTTCGGCGTACTCACCTCCGTGTGGTAGCTCGAAGGTAAGCCGCCACCCATTCTGTCGCAGAATAGCGTGCCGCGTCGGCAAGGCTGACAGCTCGCGATAGCGCAGGGAATCCGGCACCGGGCGGTCGAGCTGCAACAGGATCACACCGGTGCCGCCAGACAGGCGGGGCACCACGTGCCCTATGAACTCCGTGGTCGCCATCTGCAGGTCATACACAGCCGAGCGTACGCGGAGCTGCTCGGCGGGCGCGTTGGCTGCCAGCGGAACACTCAGATCGCCCCAGACTAGGCGCTCGTCCGGACGATGCTCGACCAGCCACACGTGCGATGTTCCGGCCTCTAGGACGTGCGGCAAAACAGCTACAGAGCACGGCTCGAGGATCGTATGGAATACGCCCGTGTCGAGCTCTGAGATTTCGTGCGTGCGCAGTGTATTCACCATTTGCTTCAATCGCGGTCTACCTATTCTGCTGGCAGGGGACATGTCACACCGGACTGACCTCGCACTCGAGGCACGTCGCCAATCCATCGCAAGTTTGGTGTCGGCCTTCCGTTACGCAAGACAAATACTGCTAACGTCACGCCTTGTTGCGGCGTCTTAGCAGTCATGCGCAACGACCGGGTGACCAACGCGGTGCCGCAGTCGGACGGCACGTGAGATTCGCTTGCAACGGAAAGTGAAGCCGACGGTGATCGACTCTTCGCCGCCCGGTGCAGCCTCGTCGTCGACGCCGTGCAGCGCGCGGCATGCTCGAGGTGCATGCTCGCTCACGAACGAGAGTCCGGAACGTCGGTGTCCACCAGGCGGCCGTGCCAGTTCGCAGAGTAGCGGCACTCGCAAGCGCGCCAGAGGTGCGAATTCCTAAACCGCTGGTTGGTGAGGATTCACGCGTCGTCCCAGCCCGTCATTTCGCGCGCACGCGAAAACCACAGCGCCTCCGCGAAAACGCACGAACCAGGAACTCGGGGTTGACATCAGCCCTGAATCGTCCTAACCTGACCTCACAGGGAGTCGCGTCCCGATGTTCAACGAGTCGATGCACTACGCAACAGCGTGTGCTCCGGCCCACCCTAACGCAAAGTGCGTCAGGCGACCATCGGCGGCGCGATTTGTCGTTTCGTCACCTCGGTGCACACACACGATCATTCTGATCTGATGACCAGCCACGCCACCCTCTCAACGAACAGTCTACGGCAAGCCGGCTTTAGCCAGCGCGCCGAGAGCTGGAGCGCGCCAACGGGCGAGCTCGGGGACGGCGTGTGTCCGGCGACGATCGTCCGAGGTACCGAAAGCAGCAAGCGCCCGTCACTGAGTGGCGAGCGTAGTCATCGCGGCCAGCCGGCCTGGCCCGTCGACGGCAAAGCAATTCGCAGGAATGACGCGCTGGACTATCCGGCGCTGCGTGCAGAAATCAGGAATGGTGCAGACTCTGATCGCAGGTGTCGTACGCCGTAGCGTACTCGCCCGCCATCGGAAACGGAGCGGTTGCATCGCCCCGCCTGCGCCAAGTGCCAGGTGGGGCGTTTTGCGTTCCCCACGACGCTGTTTGACAACCGATGGTCTGGGAAATCAGTACATCAACATCGTGGTTCGCCGTCGGCCGGCGTCGCATGATGCTCGAGCACAGGAACGCGACTCCCACTGCTCGGCGCATCCGCTGCTTCGTCGCGCCGCCAGCGCACCACACATGAGGCTATAGCTCAACCGGCTCCAGCCTCGGCACCATCCTTTCATCATTCAATTGAGACACGTATGACCGATAACATCACCGTCGTCTTCGGCACGCACGACGAAAAGGCGCTGGTGCAGTTGAAGGATGTCGCCAGTCGCGCCGTGCGCACGGCGATGATGGCTGATGGCCACGTTGGCTACATCATGCCGATCGGAGGCGTGGCAGCCTACCGAAATCAGGCGTCGGTCGTCGGCGTCGGGTTCGACATCGCATGCGGCAATGCGGCGATTCGAACGGACCGCACCGTGCACGACTTCTCGCGCGACAACTGGAACGAGCTGGCCGACGAGATCCAGCGAACCATCGCGTTCGGCGTCGGACGCAACAACGTCGAAGGCGACGCGCCCGACGAACATCCGCTCTTTGACTCGCCCGCGTGGGACGTGCTGGCGCATCCCGTCTCGGTCGGCCTCAAGCAAAAGGCGCGTCACCAGCTGGGCACCGTCGGCAGCGGCAATCACTATGTCGACGTCTTTGCCGACGAGCTGGGACGAATCTGGGTCGGCGTTCACTTCGGCTCGCGCGGTCTTGGTCATACCGTGGCCTCGGGCTTTCTCGCTCTTTCGCAAAATGAGCCGTGGGGCAAGCGCGTCCCCGAACGCGAAGTGCTACTGGATCTCGCCACGCCACTCGGCGATGACTACTGGTCGCTGATGAATCTGGCCGGAGAGTATGCATACGCCGGCCGAGAGTGGGTTGCGCGCAAGGTGGTCTCCATCCTCGGTGGCACCGAGCTGGAACTGATCCACAATCATCACAACTTCGCGTGGAAGGAACAGCACGGCGGAGAGGAGTTGATCGTCGTGCGCAAGGGTGCGACGCCAGCGTATCCTGGCCAGAAGGGGTTCGTCGGCGGCTCAATGGGCGACGACTCCGTCATTCTCGAGGGCGCCGCAGAAGACACCGACGAACAGCGTTCGGCGATGTACTCCACGGTGCACGGTGCCGGACGCGTCATGTCCCGCACCGAGGCGCGCGGCAAGACGAAGGGCTGGGGCCGCAACGCGCGCATCATCGCGCCAGGCAAGGTGTCGCGCGAGATGCTGAACGACTGGCTCGCACCGCGTGGCGTCATCCTTCGTGGTGGTGGATTGGACGAAGCACCACATGCATACCGTCGCCTGCCGGAAGTTCTCGCAGCGCAGGGTTCGACCATTCGGGTCCTGCACACGCTCACGCCCATCATCGTCGTGATGGCGGGAGAGAACGAGTTCGATCCGTACAAGGACTGAACTCCGGTTGCTGGCGCGTGATTCCTCTGGCGAGGAAGCCGGTCTTTCACACCGGATAGGCGGGATCGTAACCCGCACGCGCTATTTGCGGTACGCGAAGCTGGTGGAATGGCAGACACGCCAGTCTTAGAAACTGGTGCCTTCGGGTGTGAGGGTTCAAGTCCCTCGCTTCGCATCGATGCACCAGGCTTGCGGCCCGGATGGCAGGGGCACCCGGCTGTGAACCGGGGGAAGAGGGTTCGACTCCCTCCAGCCTGACTGGCGCGTAGCTGAGACGGTCCAAGCGCTCGTCTGATAAGCGAGAGCACGCGGGTTCAACTCGCGCCGCGCCGACCAAACGGGGATGATTACTGGGTAAGGTTCTTCCTTGCACGAAGAAGCGGCGGGTTCGATTCCCGACATCTCCACTGCCTTGTAGCTCAATTGGAAGAGCGCGCGGCTCTGACCCGCGAGGTTCTCGGTTCAAGCCCGAGCGAGGCGACCACCGTGCGGACGACAGCTTGGGAGCGCCGAGGCCTCCAAATCCAAAGGGAGTAGGTTCGAATCCTACCGTCCGTGCCACGCTCCTCAAGCACATGCGGATGTGTACCTCCGCCGGAACGGAGGCGGTAGCGAGTTCAATTCTCGCGGAGAGCTCTCTCTGAGACGAGTCGCGGGGTGCGACACCTGCCTTGGGAGCAGGAGGCGACTGGTTCGACACCAGTGTCTCAGACTGATGGAAGGTCAAGCCGATGGCTGGCGACGGCAGCGGTCCCGAAAACCGCGGACCCGAAAGGGCTTTAGAGTTCGATCCTCTAACTTTCCTCCATACCGCACTCGTTGCATAGCGGCCAATGCGCCACCTCGCCATGGTGGATATCGCGGGTTCGAATCCCGCCGAGTGCTCTCTGCCGAAGATGAACAGCGGAACGTCACCCGTTCGTTGTAGCGCCCTCGTGGTATAGCGGACGTGCCTCGGTGTCCTACACCGACGACGGAGGTTCAACTCCTCTCGAGGGTTTGGCGGTTGGCGGACGTGGTGACCGCCCATATTTGCCGAGGTAGCTCCAGCGGTAGAGCGGCGGATTGAAGATCCGCGCGTCGGTGGTTCCACCCCTTGGCACTTTGCGAACGGATAGGGAAGAGGCTCAACCCAGCGGATTGCAACCCCGCGACTCGTCGGTTCGAATCCGACTCCGTTCTCTTACCGAGACGCCTCGCCTTGTAGGTTCGACTCCTACTGTCTCCGCCTTGCACGTGTGTCCGAGTGGCCAGGACCGGGTCTTCCAAACCCGTGACGCGAGTTCGATTCTCGCCGCGTGCTTGACGTCGAAGTGATGGGTACTGGCATACCTCGCCGGCTCAAACCCGGCGGTCTGTGGGTTCGATGCCCACCTTCGACACTGCTGCGCCTCGCAAGCATTAACGGTGATGCACTCGGCCTTTAACCGAGAGAACACGGATCATTACCGTGGCGGGGTATGCGTTCTCTCGGTGGTGAGCGCGTGGGCGCTCCTGCCCCTCATAAGGGTAACCGTAGTGGTTCGACTCCACTCGCCGAGACTGCCCCTTCGTCCAACGCAGGACGCCCGGCTTTGACCCAGCGAATCTGGGTTCGAGTCCCAGAGGGGCTTCTCGTGGCTGTCTACGTGCAATCAGTTCGCCGACAAAGGCGACTCCCAGACCAACGGTTGTCGCGCGGCGTGAAGGGTGAACAGCCGTTGGGGTTTGCGCGCGCGAAGCGGTGCTGCCGCGAGCCAGGCGCGGCCGCCATTGCCATGGAGATCGGCACCGGGTGCGACGAGGTTCTCCGCCATGAGATGGCCACGGGGTCCCGCCGTCGGTGACGATCGTCGACTACGCCGCTACTCCGATGCACGATTCGGCCGCAGAAGCTCAGTCCCGACGCCGCCGCCAGCGAGCCGCTTGCACAAGCTTCCGATCACGTATGGGCGTGCCGTTGCAAGGCGCACATCTCCATTTGCTTCAAGCTCCGCAATCTCCTGATCGATCACGTGCCACAACTTCGTGCCCTCGAACTCTGCGTATGGGCGACGCGACTCATGCGCTGACCTTCAACGTTGAGGTTCGTCGCCAAGCGGGCTACGCAGAAAAGACGTGGATCAGGGTTTAGCGCGTTACTGCGACACCATCGCGGCTGCGTACGCCCTTTCTAGGACGCCTCGCGCTCTTGCTCTTGGTTCGTCGACAACGTCGGAGTTGATGAAGAGCACTGCGACGATGTTTGGCCCCACCGCAGGGCCGAAAATAGCGACGGAGGTAGAGATCAGTCCGCCCTCGTCGCCCCAAAAACCATTCTTCTCCATGAGTTCGGGCGTATTGGTATCAAGACCGAGGCTTCGCGTCCGGATGTCGAAATAAGATGAGTAGGTCTTGCTTTCGGCGAGAATCCGGCCATCCCTCGCATTGACACTGAGCAGCACACTGGCCATCCCCTCCGCCGATACGTACCAGCCAGCGTCGCCGCACCGCAAGCGAACATCGCCCCAGTCATGCCCCGGTTTGTTGCCCGGGACAAAGTACGCGAACGCATGATCATGACCATTGGGACGACACGCGGGACCCGTCGCGCCCACAGGTTCAAAGACATGCTTCTAACCCAGTCCTTCATACTGATTCGCCAGGGTTTGCGGACGAGTGCGGACCGTTACGTCTTCGTCGAATCCAGCCACCCTCGGCAGCAACAGTCGCAGAATTGCAAAGTCGTAGTTGCTGTAACAACGGCCGAGGTCCTTGGGCGCAACTGCGTCTGGCGGGTCGCTGACCCTCGCACCGGCGCAGGGCGTCGTGGACGTCTCGTGCACAGTCTGCGTAAAGAACGTCTGCAACCGGTCGTAGGGTTGCGGGCCGTTGCCGAAGTCCTCGATTCCGCTCGTATGGCTCAGCAGCTGAGCGAACGTGATGCTCCGCACGTACGGATCGACCGTCCAATCGCTGGGAAAGAAGGGGCCGATCGGATCGTCGAGCCCAACTCGGTGGGCGTGCAGAATGCTCATCGCTGCTATCGCGGGAATCCACTTGGACACGCTCGCTACGGTAATGTAGGTTCGCGGCGTGAAGGCCACTGCTGGTCCGTTAGCGGACGTTCTCGCTAGTCCTCCGCTGCCAGAAACAGGTGACGCGTTGCCAACAACATACGCAAAGCCAACTACCTTGCCATCGAGTTGGGCGTGAAGGCTTTCTTCCATTCGGTTCAAAGACAAACATTGATTGCCGTCGCAGACCATCTGACTCTTCTGCGTGTTTCGCGGCAGGCACGCCGAGAACGCAGTAAGGAAAGCAAGACAGGCGAGCCGATTGGCGATCGAAGTAGCCATGTGGGTTCTCGGAGTTACGAGGGCGGCACAACACTGGAGATAAGCTGCAAGGGCAGCGGCGGCTTGCCATCGCTGACCTTGTCAGCTTGATCTCCTTGTTGGACGGCGCTTCAGTGATGCAGCTTCTCTTGGACCCATTCGCGCAGG